>DASVGI010000001.1:0-9439 GCA_036379595.1 Casimicrobiaceae bacterium
TGCTCCTGCCCATGCGGGGCGAGCCGCCTGAGCGCGCACGCGGCCCATGGGGTCGCAGCGGCTGGTGCGCGAGCGCCGGCACGCTGACGGCGCTCGTGCTCTGCGCGGCGCCGGCATTAGCGGCGCCGACGCTCGCCGACACGCTCGCGCGCGCGCAGGGGTACGAGTACGGCGAGGGCGCCCCGCGTAACCAGCGTCTCGCGGCGGCACTCTACTGCCAGGCGGCCGTCGCGGGCAACAGCGAGGCTGCGTTCAGGCTCGGCTGGATGTATGCGTACGGCCGTGGTGTCGATCACGACGAAGGTACCGCCGCCGCGTTGTTCGAGCTCGCTGCTGACGAGGGGCACGCGTTCGCACCGAAGTCGCTTGCGCAGATGGGGGGCGCGATGGGCATGCTCCCCGACTGCATGCGGCCGATCGCCCCGCCGCTCCCGGATGCGAAGACCGTCGACCTCGGCGACGGGCCCGACCCTTTCGACGATCTGCCGCGCTGGAAGCAGCACATCGCTGACATCGTCGACCGCCTCGCTCCGAGCTACGGCATCGAGCCGCGACTCGCCCTCGCGGTGATCGCAGTCGAATCGAACTTCGACGCACGCGCGATTTCGGAGAAGGATGCGCGCGGGCTGATGCAACTGCTGCCGCAGACCGCTGCGCGCTTTCGTGTACGCAACGCGTTCGACGCCCGCGACAACGTCCGCGGCGGGCTCGCTTATCTGCGCTGGCTGCTTGCCTACTACCGCGGCGACGTCGAGCTCGCGGCGGCCGCCTACAACGCCGGCGAGAAGGCCGTCGACCGCTACGGCGGCGTTCCGCCGTACCGCGAGACCAAGGACTACGTCGCGCGCGTGCTGCGCCTCTTTCCGAGCGACTATCATCCGTACGATTCGAGCATCGTCGCGCCGTCGGCGGTCGCGCCGTTGGATCCCGGAGGCAGGAAATGAAGTTTGCCGTTCTCGCTGCGCTCGCGCTCGCGGCTGCGACCAGTGTTGCGGCACCGGTCGGCGTTGCCGCGCCGATCGCCGCGCAGGCCCCCGCGGTGGCTCCACCTGGCGTCGAGGCAGACATTCCCGCGATCATCGCGAAGGTCAAGCCGTCGATCGTCGCGGTAGGCACCTTCGAGCGATTGCGCTCGCCGCAGTTCCAGTTTCGCGGCACCGGCTTCGCGGTCGGCGACGGAACGCTGATCGCGACCAACGCACACGTGCTTCCCGGCGTCGTCGACAGCGACGACAACGAGAGCATTGCGATCCTGTTGCCCGGGTCGGACGGCAGGAATGCACAGGTGCGTAGCGCGACACGTATCGAGCTCGATCCGGCGAGCGATCTCGCGCTGCTCAAGGTCGAGGGAGCGCCGCTTCCGCCTCTCAAGTTGCACGATTCGGCTTCGGTGCGCGAAGGACAGTTCGTGCTGATGACCGGCTACCCGATCGGCGCCATCCTCGGCCCGTATCCCGCGACGCATCGCGGCATGATCTCGGCGATCACGCCGATCGCCATTCCGCAGGCGAATTCGACCGTGCTGAAATCCGCGGTCGTTCGCCGGCTTGCGGTCGGCAGCTACCCGGTGTTCCAGCTCGATGCGACCGCGTATCCGGGCAACAGCGGCAGCCCGATCTACGATCCCGACACCGGCGAGGTGCTCGGCATCGTCAACATGGTGTTCGTCAAGGGCACCAAGGAAGCGGCACTGACCGAGCCGAGCGGAATCACCTACGCGATTCCGGCGAGCCATCTCGAAGCTCTGCTGAAGACCTTAGCGAAACGATGATGCCCGCGAGGCGGAGCGTAACCGCCGCGGTTCGCACGAGATTTAGGTCTCACCGGGTTCGCGAGGCGCGTCGCGGAGCGTCCGTTGCAGGTTATCCATAACTGCTGCACAATATCTATAATAATTACACGCACGGTATATGGATAACATGGATTCGCTCAGTATTACGCTTGAGCAGCTGCGGGCGACCGCGAACGCCGGTGGCATTCGTGGCGCGACGCTGCGGGCGCGCGGGGGAGAGTTCGTCGTCGAGGTCGACACGGCAAATGGTCGCAGTGCGGTTCTCGCCAGGGCTCGCAGCAGTGAGCCGCGGCACTTTGGCAATCCCGCTTCCGCGATTGGCGTCCTGCACAAGCTCGGGATCGTCGTGATGAAGATTGACGCAACCGAGTGGGATCCCACTCATGGGGCCGTCACGCGTCGCCGGACGACTCGCGCGGAGGCGATGCGCGAAGCGCATCGAGCGGCAGCCTATAACCGATGGCTGGCTGGCGAAGTCCAGGCATCCATCGATGATCCGAGGCCAAGCATCTCACACGAAGAGGTCGCGAAGCGAATCGCGATCCATGTGAAGCGTCTGAAACGCGGCCGGACTGCGCGCTGATCAGTGGTCACCGCGACGGCCGCCTATCGAATCCGGTGGCGACCGATGGCCGTCGGCGACCTTCACGAGATTATCGATTACATCGCGCGCGACGATCCCGTGCGGGCCGAGACATTCGGTCAGGAGCTCCAGGACAAGACGCTGGTGCTCAGCGAACATCCTCGGCTTGGCCGGGCGGGCCGCCCGGGACTGGCGAAGGGAGTGCGCGAGGTGGTCGCACATCCGAGCTATATCGTGCTCTATCGGGTTCATCCGGCGCAGCGCGAGGTAGTGATCCTGCGTGTGAAGCACGCGTCGCAGCGCATTCCATGAGCCCTCTGGCGTTACTACGCGCGATTCCCTTGAGCCTGCTCGGGCTGTCGTGTCTCCTCGCGCCGGAACGCCTTCACGGTAAGGTGCCACGCGAGCAGATGCGGCGGCATCTTCAGCCAGTGCCCGCGCACGTAGAGCGCGCGCCGCGCCCAGCGCGTCGACGCTCGTGCGCGCGTCGGGCGCAGCGCCGGGCCGAGCAGCGTGTCCATCACCTGGCGGATCGGGAACGGCGGCGCATCGGCGCGCGCTTCGCGTAAGACTTCCGCCGGAACGGGCGTTCCGTGCACGCGCGAAGACCAGCGAAGCGCGTAGTAGAGCGGGCGCGCGAGCTGTAGCGTTCGCGCTCGTCTAAGCAGCTTCGTCCAGAAGTCCGGCTCGGTCACCGCGAAATAGCGCGCCAGACCGTCGAAGTCGACGAGATCGCGCGGCGCATGGCCGAATTCCTCGTCGCAGAAGAGGTGCGTCGCACAGTGGATCGTCATGTCGGCGGGGGAGAGGACGGCGTAGCGGATCGGAACCTCCGGCTGACCGAGCGCGAGCTCGGCACGAATCCGGGGATCGATCGCGACCGCATCCGCGACGAGTATCGCCGAGTCCGGGTGCATCCTCGAAGTCTCCGGGACGAGTGCGTGATGAACGTCGAGAATCGTCTGGCGCTCGAGGTGTTGCATCGGCGGAAGCTCGTGCATCCACGTGCGGTAATACCGCTGGTCGTAAGGATGCGGATGAGTGGTCACGAATCCCGAGAGCATCAGCGCCGCCTCGACTTCGGGGAGCCGCGCTTTCGCGACCAGGATGTCGACGTCCGAGAAAACGCGCCCGCTCGCCGCGGGCAGGCCGGCGCACAGGTAGGCCGCGCCCTTCAGCAGGATCACCGGCGTTTCCACCCCGGCGAGCGCACGCACAATCGCGCGGAGCTCACGCATGGTCGCTTTCGCCTGCGCCTGCGCGCGAACCTGTGCCGCAATGAAATGCGCGCGCGGTGCCGGCGGAACGCGGTCGAGAAGAGCGCGTGCGGAAAGCCGCTCGGCGAGCACGCCGAGGAGATTGTTGCTGCGTGCGTGACGGACGAGCTCTTCCCAGTGCGGAAACGCCGCGCTTGCGAGCGACGCCGGATCGCCGAGGGCGTCGGGAAGGAGATCGGGATTTGATGTGCTCATCGTGCGTAGGTCGCGGCCGGAGACGAACGCGCGGTCAGGCCGCCGCGGCCATCGCTTCGAGCGCTCGGACCGCGGCGTCGAGATCGCCGCCGTAAAGGAGCGCTCGACATTCGGCGCGATCGACGATGGCGGCGAGCGTCTCGAACCCGCGCTTTCCATGCACCGTGTAGTTGAATGCGGAATCGACGAGGCGCATGAGTGCTGCGCCACGCGATATCGCCGACAGCGTGAGCGCTGCCCCGGATTCGTACTTGGGGAGCACGATCCATCGCGGGCGAGCGGTCTCGCGCTGGCGCTCGACGCTCAAGGCAGGCGGGCGAACGTGGCCGACCGACCCCTTCAGGGTATCGGGAACCACCGGGCCGATGGCGGCTTCTGGCCAGAACGCACGGATCACGTCGATCGCCGCGTTCTTGAGGCTGATCGGCCGCGGGATCGGAAGGACGACCAGCCGCTCGATGTCGATCAGCGCCAGCTCGTCCGACAACAGGCGCCAGCCGCGGGCGACCAGTGCAGCGCAGAGTGTGCTCTTGCCTGAGCCTGGGGGGGCGGGAAGCAGGAGCGCGTCGCCGTTTCGCTCGAGTACGGCGGAGTGAAGGATGAGGAACTGGTCGCAATACGCTGCGATGCACCAGTTCATGCCCCACTCGAAGAGCGGGAAGCCCTGGTTGGCGGGTAGCGGCTCGAAGGTCGTCGTGTCATCGACGCTGAACGTCGCCGTAGGGCGAACGAAGCGCCGCACGCCTTGCGGCCACGCGACGTGCACGTCGAAATCGACGAACTCGTCCTCGTCGAGTGTCTCATGGGCCGCGTAGTGGAAGCCGAGTGCGTCGGCGACGGCCGGCATCGGCGACCGGATCGACGCCGCGACCGGACCCAGCCGGATCCTCAAGCCCCGTCCGCGCAACCGGCGGCTAAGCTCGGCGTGGGTGAACTCGGAGACGATCAAGCGTCGAGAGGCGCGATGAGGCCGAGCTTTCCGAGCTCGTCCAGTGCCTCGTCGATCGCAGGCGCCAGCACGTGCGCCTCGGCAATCGCGAGTCGCTCCCCGATGCGTCCGATCAGCGTCTCATCGTTCAATCCGTCCGGATGTGCGATCAGCGCGAGGAGCACCTTGCCTCCAAGGGGTGCGAGATGATGCGTATTTCCATCGAGGTCATTGTAGACGACGAGCTCGTCGTCCCACTCGCGCACGGTCAGGGCTCCGGGCGCAACGACGCGCCAGGTCGAATCGTGGTTCTCGCTCACCGCTCGGGAATTGTGCGCGGGAAGAAGCTCTCCCGGCACCGCTTACGACATCGTCGACTGGAGGTAGCTGACGATCTGGCTGGTGGACCACCTGACGCCCGCAGTCACCTCATAGTAGCCAAGGGTCAGGTCGTCGTTCCACATCTTGACGACAGTCGCCTGGCTCAGGAACGGGGTCTTTCCGGCCGCCGCATTGAGAAGGGCTGCCGCAATGTACTTGCCGAGAGTCTTGTAACTACCGCCTCTCGCGTTCCCCTGCAGGACATCGAGCATCGTGTGGCTGCCGAAAACTGTCCCCGACAGCCCCGTCGTCGGCGAGTGGTAGAGCGTTCCCTGATTGACGCCACTCGTCCCGGATGACCCACTCGGTGACACTAGCGCGAAACCCTGATATCCGCCCGATCCGGCGGTTCCGCAAACGTAAGGCGTGGGCCACGACGTCGTTCGTGACCAATAGCTGGGAGCAAATCCCCGCACGAGCGGCTGCGTGCACGCGATGCTTCCGCCCAACGTGCCCTGCGTAGACGCAGTGCAGGTCTTTCCGAACACCGGCCGGCTCATCACCGTCATAATGACCGGACCTGCCGCGAGCCCGCCGCGCAGCAGCCGCCGTCTTTCGTCCGAGCGAACGCTCTGCGGACCCTCGCGCGTTTCGGATTGCAGGTGGTCCTCAGGATTCACCGGGACGGATTCGGTCGGGCGTGGCATACGAATTCTACGAAGCAAGGTACATTCCAGCGAGGAGTGCACCTGGAAGCACTAAATACATCAATGACTTGCGATCCATTTCCTGTTTACCCTCGGCCGCAAGCCGAATGGATGTAAAGCCCGCCGACACCTTTGCGCGAGCGATCATTGACATCGGGCATCATACCCTCGCGGCAGAAGACGTCGCGCGCGCTCGTCGGGCGACGTCCGGCCTCACCTGCTCATCCCGCCGAGGACGAGTGACAAGTGGGCACGGTTCCGCTCGCCTGGATCAGGGAATTCGTCAAAGTCGCCGTGCTCCCGCCGGCGGGTCCGCTGATCGTCGCGTTCGTCGGACTCGCGATCGCGGGCCGCCACCCGCGCCGAGGACGCGTCATCGCGCTCGTTGGCGTCGTTCTCCTTCTCCTCTTGTCGCTGCCGGCGGTCGCAGCGTTCCTGATCCGCTGCATCGACACCACGCCTGCATTCGATCCCACACATGCGGACGGCGCCCAGGCGATCGTGATTCTCGGCGGCGGCGCGCGCGACTACGCGCCCGAGTACGGCGGCGTGACGCTGTCGACGCTCTCGCTCGAGCGGGTGCGCTATGGCGCGAAGGTCGCGCGCGAAACGCGGCTGCCGGTCCTCGTGTCAGGGGGGCAGGTCGACCCGAAGGCGCCCGTCGAGGCATTTCTGATGCGCGACGTACTCACGCGCGAGTTCGGCGTGCCGGTGCGCTGGGTCGAGGCGCGCTCGCGCAACACGCGCGAGAACGCCGTCGATTCGGCGGCGATCCTGAAGCGCAACGGGATCTCGCGCGTGATCCTCGTCGTGCACAGCTTCGACGTCCCGCGCGCGCAGCGCGAGTTTGCCGCAGCGGGTATCGAGACGATCGCCGCACCTACCGGCATTCCTCCGCCGGTGCCGACCGAAGTGGGAGACTTTCTGCCGAGCGCGCGCGGCCTCGAGCGGAGCTACTGGGCGCTCTACGAGATCCTCGCGAACGCGCTCTACCTCGTCATGCCGCGCGGCTGACCGTCACCGGAACGACCTCCGGTACACGATCGACACGCCGCTCACGGTGCCCGCCTCGGCGCGGATCGTCACGCGTCGCGATAGCGCGTAGTCGAGCCGCAGCGCCGACGTCGCAATCGACAATCCCTGCTCGTAGCCGAGCGTCAGCCGATCGGAGAGGCGCTTGCCGAGCACGACGACCTGGCTCGCGACGCCGTTCGTGCCCGTGGTGCCCGCGCTCTGCACCGAAAGCTCGTCGAGGCCGAAGCGCTGGGCGAGCTGCGCGGTCAATGGTTTGCCGCCGCGCGAGAGCAACAGCGCCGACGCGGCCGAGATCGCCGCATAGTCGGTGCGGCCGGAGCTCGCGAGCCCCTGGCCGGTGACGAGCCAGGCGAGCGCCTCGTTCTCGGGGACCGGCGGATTGGACGTGATGTGCACGAGCGGCAACTTCGCCGAGCCCGAGACCTGCACGCCGGCTTCGACCGGAAGATTCTTGCGCAACGCGACGACGTCGAGCGCCGGATTGTCGAGTGCGCCGTCGAAGATGACGCGGCCGCGATCGATCGTCAGTTGCTGCCCGAACGCGTAGTAAGTGCCGTTGACGGTGCGGATCGTTCCGCGACCCTGGAGCGTGCCATCGGCGGCGGTCGTGATCTTCACCTTGCCGGCGAGGCGCGCTTCGAGGCCTTCGCCGACGAACGTCATCGCGGGACCGAGATCGACATCGACATCGAGCGCGAGCGGCGTATTGCGAAACGCATCCTCGCCCGTTTCGCGCGGCGGCGCACCGACGATCACGATGTCGGGCGCGAGCTTCCCGGAGGGCTGCGGCTCGTATTCGACGTGTCCCTCGTCGATACGCAGGCTCCCGGCCAGCGTCAACCGACGGTTCTCCTCGACCACCGTTCCCTCGCCGTCGACGACGAAGCGCAGGTCGGGCCGGTTGGCAACCAGGAACTTCCCGGCCTTCCACCGCACGCTGGTTCGCGCACCATTGGCAGCGCCCGGCAGCGCGATATTGCCGCTCGCGGTGAAGCGCCCGTCGCCGCCGGCGAAGGACACGTCGTCGATGGCGATCCCGGTGGGCGCGAGGTGGGCGCGCACGCGGCCATCGGTCAGCGCGACGCCGTAGCGCGCGGCGTCGATGCGAATCGAGTCGCCGCTGACCGAACCGGTCCAGCGCGGGTCGCGCAGCGTTCCGCGCGCCGACGCGACCGCGTCGATGCGTCCGGTGACGACCGCATTGGTGCCGATCCACGACTGAAACACGGCGAGCGATGCAATCGATGCATCGACGTCGAGTGCGAGCGGCGCCTCGGGAGAGATCGTTCCCGCACTCGCCGTGGCGACGCTGGCGAGCTCGAGGCTCGCCGTGGCGTTGCCGCCGAAGGCCGAGCGGAACTCGCCCTGCGCGCGGAGCGCGTCGTCGGTGAACGTGCCGGCAATGTCGAGACGCGTGATGCCGAGGGCGCGGGGGGTTGTACCCGTCGTCGCACCGTTCGCCGGCACGTCGGCATAGATGTCCCCGTCCTCGCGGTGCAGGTGAAAGCTTCCGTTGAGGCGAGGCGATGCCGCGATCGACCAGTCGCCGCCGACTTTGAGCGTCGATTCGAACGAAAGCGGATGTCCCGCAAGCGCAGCCACGCGTGCGACCGACGCTCCGGTGAGCGTGCCACGCGTCGTGATGCGTCCGTGGTCCCAGGTGAACGAATCGACATTCGCGCGTCCGGTGATCGACGTGACGCGCAACTGGTCGATCTCGACGCGGCCCGACGACAACAGGATCGCCGCAGGCCCGCCGAGCGACACCGGAATCGCACCCTTGTTGGTGAACGAAGTGAGCTCGCCGTGCCATGCTGACGGCGCGCCGGCGGTGCCGCTCGGCACGATTCCACCGCTCGCCGCAGCTTCGAGATCGAGGTCTTTGCCCGTGGCAGCGAGCGTGATGCGATGCCTCGCCGTCGACCCTGCGACGGTGATTCGCGCCGACTCGAAATCGCGCAGCGGCGTGACGAGCTTCGTCGCCGTCGCATCGAGCGCGATCGTGCGTGTCTGCGCCGAAGCGCCCGCCGCGCCGAGCGTCGCATGGAGGTCGGCCTTCGCGACGGCGATGTGCGGCCCCGCACGGACGCCGTCCGCGTGCAGCGTCAGGTTCCCCGAGAGAGATTGCACGAGCGCGAGCCGCCCCGAGCCGATTGTTCCGCTCGCGTGGATCGCGCCGGCGAGCGGACGCGGAACCGCGTCGGGCACGATCGGCGCGAGTTCCGCGAGGTGAGGTACGTCGACGGCGAACGCAAACCCTTTCGCCGATCCCGCGGCCTCCTGCACATGAAGCGTCGCCGATGCAATCGCGACGTCGATCTTCGCCTTCTCGATCGATCCCGCGCGCACGGTCGCGGCGCCGGTTCCGCTGACGGCGAGCCCGGCATAGCGGCTGCCGTGCGCGAGCGCGACGCTCGCCACCGCCTCCCACTCGGGAGCAAGATATCCGCGCAGATCGACGGTGCCGCCGAGCGAGCCCGGCGCGACGGCGAGAAAGCGCGACGGATCGACGCTCCGCAATGCGAGCTTCGCGCTAAACGTTCCGGCTGCGTCGCGCGTCAGCGATGCAGTCCCGGAGAGCGCGCCGCGTCGATCGCGCGC
>DASVGI010000002.1:0-2107 GCA_036379595.1 Casimicrobiaceae bacterium
TGACCGCGTTGCCGCTCTTCGTCTGGATGGGCGAGGTCCTGTTCCGGACCCGGCTCTCGGAGGACATGTTCCGCGGCCTCGCGCCCTGGCTCGAGCGCGTTCCCGGCCGGCTCCTCCACACCAACATCATCGGCTGCACGATCTTCGCCGCGGTGTCGGGCTCGTCCGCCGCGACCTGCGCGACGATCGGCAAGATGACGCTGCCCGAGCTCGAGAGCCGCGGCTACCCCGACGGCATGACGATCGGCACGCTCGCCGGCGCCGGCACGCTGGGACTGCTGATCCCGCCGTCGATCATCATGATCGTCTACGGCGTGACGGCGAACGTGTCGATCGCGAAGCTCTTCATCGCCGGCGTCATCCCCGGGGTGATGCTCGCGGTGCTGTTTTCGGGCTACATCGTCGTCTGGTCGCTCACGCACCCGGGGCGCATTCCGGCTGCCGTCGAGCGCACCGGCTTCGGGCAGAAGCTCGCGGCATCGCGCCACCTGATCCCGGTCGTGCTGCTGATCCTCGCGGTGCTGGGCTCGATCTACACCGGTGTTGCGACGGCGACCGAGGCGGCGGCCTTCGGCGTCGTCGGTGCACTCGTCATCGCCGGCTTCCAGCGCTCGCTCACCTGGACGACCTTCCGCGACAGCCTGCTCGGCGCGACGCGGCTCTACTGCATGATCGCGCTGATCCTCGCCGGCGCGTCGTTCCTCACCCTCTCGATGGGCTACATCGGATTGCCGATCGACCTCGCGCAGTGGATCGGCACGCTCGGCCTGTCGCCGTTCGCGCTGATCGTCGCACTCGCGCTCTTCTACATCATTCTCGGCTGCTTCCTCGACGGCATCTCGATGGTGGTGCTGACGATGGGCGTCGTGCTGCCGACGGTCGAGAAGGCGGGCATCGATCTCCTCTGGTTCGGCATCTTCGTCGTGCTGGTCGTCGAGATGGCGCAGATCACGCCGCCGGTGGGGTTCAACCTGTTCGTGCTGCAGGGGATGACCGGGAAGCAGATCACCTGGATCGCGAAGCACGCGCTGCCGATGTTCTTCCTGATGTGCATCGCGGTGCTCGCGATCTGGTTCTTCCCGCAGCTCGTGACCGTGCTTCCGGAACGGATGAAGCTGTGAGCGCCGGCGCGGACGCTGCCGCGCTGATCGACGCGTTCTGCGACCAGCTCTGGCTGCAGGACGGGCTCGCGCAGGCATCGCTCGCGAGCTACCGCCGCGACCTCGTCGCGTGGGTCGCGTGGCTCGATGCGCACGCGATGACGCCGCTCCGTGCGACGCGCGCCGACGTCGAGCAGTGGCTCGCCGAGCAGTTCGGCCGGCATGCCAAGGCGACGTCGATCGCGCGCCGCTTGTCGTCGCTGCGCCGGTTCTATCGCCTCCAGGCCGAGCGCGGCGCGATCGCCGAAGATCCGACGCTGCGCGTGCAGGCGCCGAAGCGCCCGCGGCGTCTGCCGAAGTCGATCTCCGAGGCGCAGGTCGAGGCGCTGCTCGCCGCACCCGACGTCGCGACCGAGCTTGGACTGCGCGACCGCGCGATGCTGGAGATGCTCTACGCGACGGGGCTGCGCGTCTCCGAGCTCACCGGCCTGCGGCTCGCGCAGCTGTCGCTCGATGCGGGGGTCGTGCGCGTCACCGGCAAAGGCAGCAAGGAACGCCTGGTGCCGGTCGGCGACGAGGCCGTCGCGTGGATTACGCGCTACCTGCGCGAAGTGCGCCCGGCGCTGGCGGGCGGCGCCACGCGCGAGGAGATCTTCCTCACACGGCGTCGCGGCCCGCTCACGCGGCAGGCGTTCTGGCTGCTGATCAAGCGCTACGCCGTTCGCGCCGGCATCGCTTCCGAGGCACTGTCACCGCACGTGCTGCGCCACGCGTTCGCGACCCACCTCGTCAATCACGGCGCCGACCTGCGCGTCGTGCAGCTCCTGCTCGGTCACGCCGACATCACGACGACGACGATCTACACGCACGTCGCGCGCGAGCGGCTGAAGCAGCTCCACCGCCAGCATCATCCGCGCGGATGACCCCGGAAAACCGGGACGGACCACTTTTTCCAGCGGATTCCTGAAATGCGCTGTCCCGGTTCCGCTGGAAAAAGTGGTCCGTCC
>DASVGI010000003.1:0-5737 GCA_036379595.1 Casimicrobiaceae bacterium
TCGAAGCACCACGCCGATGCGGCGGTGCTGTGGAAGTCGCTCGCGGATGCCGGCCTGCGGATCCGGCTGATGGGTGCGTCGTGCCTCGCCGCGGAGCTCGACGGTCACCCCGGCATCGAGATCCTTCCTGCGCGTTCCGAGGACCCGGCCGAGTTCCTGCGCTCGCTCGATTGCTTCGTCTATCGCACCAGCGACGACTGGTTCGAAGGCTACGGCCGCGTCGTGATGGAAGCGATGGCAACCGGACTCCCGGTCGTGGTCGGCGATCGCGGCGGATACGTCGAGCACCTGCGCGACGGCATCAACGGACTCGTCGCACGGTCGACGACCGAGATGATCGCCGCGGTGCGCTCGCTCGCGGCGGATCGGGCGCTCGCGGCACGCTTAGGCAGCGCGGCGCGCCGCGACGCGGTCGAGTTCAATACCGAGGTCTTGCCGCGGCGCACGGTCGCGCTGCTGACCACCGGCATCGCGCCCGCGCTTCCGGCGGGCGAGGATGCCAACGTCGCGACGGCGATCGGCTGATCGACGCGTCCGCGCCGGTCAAAGCGGATTACGACTCGCGGTTGCGGTCGTCGGAGTTGCCGTCCTCGCGGTCCCTGTCGGCAGCCGCGTCCGCCGCGCGAAGCACCTTAGCGATAGTGTCCGTACCGTAACCGCGTGCGAGCAGGAAGCGGAACTGGCGCGCGCGCTCGCGATCGTCGGTGGGGACGCGGCCGAAGCGCTTCGACCACAGGCGCAGCGCATCGTCGAACTCGTCGCGTCCGGCGAGCCCGGCGAGCGCCTCCGCGCGTGCCGGTGCGGCAACGCCCTTGCGGCGAAGCATGACTTCGATCGCGCGGCGGCCCGTCTGCCCGCCATGGCGCTCGACAACGCCCGCCGCGTAGCGAGCGTCCGAAAGAAAGCCGCGACGCTCGAGGTCATCGAGTGCCGCCGCAACCTCGGCCGCGTCGAACCCGCGCTGCGCGAGCCGCGCTTCGAGCTCGGCGCGCGCGTGATCGCGCCGCGCGAGCATGGCGACCGCCGTAGCGCGCGCCGTCCGCAGCGGCCGGTCGCGTTGGCTGCGCAGTTAGTCGGTCACCCCGGCCGCGCCACCGTCGCCCTTGATGCGTGACGGCGCCGGAACGCCCACCGCGACGCGGATCTTCGCCTCGATCTCGGCCGCGGTGTCGGGGTGCTCCTTCAGAAATTCGCGTGCGTTGTCCTTGCCCTGGCCGATCCGCTCGCCGCCATAGGCGTACCACGCACCCGATTTCTCGATGATGCGCTGATTGACGCCGAGCTCGATGATCTCGCCTTCGCGCGAGATCCCCTCGCCGTAGAGGATGTCGAACAGCGCCTCACGAAACGGCGGCGACACCTTGTTCTTCACGACCTTGACGCGGGTCTCGTTGCCGACGACCTCGTCGCCGCGCTTGATCGAGCCGATGCGGCGGATGTCGAGGCGCACCGACGCGTAGAACTTGAGCGCGTTGCCCCCGGTGGTCGTTTCCGGATTGCCGAACATCACGCCGATCTTCATCCGGATCTGGTTGATGAACACAACCAGCACGTTGGCGCGCTTGATGTTCCCCGCCAGCTTGCGCAGCGCCTGGCTCATCAGGCGCGCCTGCAGCCCCGGAAGCTGATCGCCCATTTCGCCTTCGATCTCCGCCTTCGGCACCAGCGCCGCGACCGAGTCGATTACGATGATGTCGACGCCACCCGAGCGCACCAGCATGTCGGCGATCTCGAGCGCCTGCTCGCCGGTGTCCGGCTGCGAAATGAGCAGGTTGCCGACGTCGACCCCGAGCTTCCCGGCGTAGACCGGATCGAGGGCATTCTCGGCATCGATGTAGGCGGCGACGCCGCCCTGCTTCTGCACCTGCGCGACGACCTGCAGACAGAGCGTCGTCTTGCCCGACGACTCCGGGCCGTAGACCTCGACGACGCGCCCGCGCGGCAGGCCGCCGACGCCGAGCGCGATGTCGAGGCCGAGCGACCCGGTCGAGACGACCTGGAGGTCGCCCTGGATCTGGGCGTCGCCCATCTTCATGATGGAGCCCTTGCCGAACTGCTTCTCGATCTGCGCGAGCGCGGCGGCGAGGGCCTTGCCCTTGCTTTCGTCCATGGGTTGTCCTGCTGAGGTGGCGAGCGCGACGGACATGAGTGTAGGCCCCTTCGTGACGATCGCGGGCTGCGTTGGCAGGTCGAAATGATCTGGTTTCGGCCCCGATTCGATGCGATTGTAGGATAGAACGTTCGTTCGGTCCAGCGGTCGTTCGGCCTAATCCATAAGGACTATTGGCCCGAGCCGTAAGGAGATCCGTGTCGGCTCAGCCCCCGTCCCGGGCGAGTCCGACGAGGCCCTCGAGCGCGATCCGGACGGCTGCCGAACGTACGGCCGCACGGTCTCCCGGGAGGAGCCGCGTCTCGACGCGCGTCTCGGTCCGCGTGGCCGCCGACCGCGGAGCGCCGATACGGCGCGCCCACGCGAAGCACACGGTGCCGACCGGCTTTCCCGGCACCGCGCCGGCCGGACCTGCGATGCCGGTGATCGCCACGGCGATCCCGGCGTCGCTGTGCGAAAGCGCGCCCTCGGCCATGGCGACGGCCGTTGCTTCGGAGACCGCGCCGTGCGCGTGGAGAACCGCCTCGGGAACGCCGAGCATCGCGACCTTCGCCGCGTTCGAATAGGTGACAAACCCGCGGTCGAACCACTCCGAGCTCCCGGAGACCGAAGTGATTGCCCCGGCGACCAGCCCGCCGGTGCACGATTCGGCGGTCGCGCAAAGCCAGCCGCGCGCGCGCAGCGCCGCACCGAGGTCGCGCGCAAGCTCGTCGACGTCGCTGAGACTCGGCACAGGATCTCTCATCCGCCCGCGATGCGCAGCCCGATCGCGAACACGACGAGCGCATAGAGCGCCGCGAGGAGATCGTCGAGCATCACGCCGATGCCGTTCTTCAGCGCGGCGTCGACCTCGCGTATCGGCGGCGGCTTGACGATGTCGAAGAAGCGGAACAGAGCGAAGGCGATCACGTCGCGCAGCGCGCCGGGGCCGGTGAAATAGAGCACCAGCACGAACGCGGCGATCTCGTCGATGACGATGCTGCCGTGATCGGCGACGCCGAGGTCGCGTCCGGTGATCCACGCGGCCCAGGCACCGACGACGACGAGCCCGGCGATCGCGGCGAGCCATCCGGCGTCGCCCGCGTGGCCGCGCAGCCACCAAGCAATCGGAAACCCGATCAGCGTGCCGACCGTTCCGGGAATGCGCGGCGCGAGCCCCGCGCCGAAGCCGAGCGCGACGAAGTGCGCCGGGTGGCGGATCAGGAACGAGACGCCGGGTGCCGGCATACCGGTACCGCGCTGCGGCTCACCGGAAGTGATCGAACGCATGGGGGAGCGCCGCGAGCGGATGCCCGTGTCTGTCGCGAACGACGAGGCCCGCTTCGGCGGTCACCTCGCCGATCGGCGTCAGCGGCAACGCGAGCGCCAGCGCGAGGGCCGCGATGCGGTCGCGCTGCGACGGCGGCGCCGTGAAGCAGAGCTCGTAATCGTCGCCGCCGGCGAGGAGGCAGCGTAGCGCCAGCTCGCGCTCGCCCCCTCGCAGTTTCGCGCGAAGCGGCTCGGCGCAGGGGACCGCCATCAGCTTCACCGTCGCACCGACCCCGGACGCGGTGACGATATGCCCGAGGTCGCCGACGAGGCCGTCGGAGACATCGATCGCCGCGGTCGCGATGCCGCGCAGCGCGACGCCGAGGGCGACACGCGGATCGGGCGCGTCGAGGCGGCGCTGCAGCGGCGCGCGCGCCGCAGATTCGACATCGGTCTCGCCGCCCGCGACGGCAAGCGCCAGCGCGGCGTCGCCGAGTGAGCCCGAGACGTAAACGATGTCTCCCGGTTGCGCACCTTTGCGGGTGATCGCCGAGCCTGCGGGGAGCTCGCCGATCGCAGTGATGCACAGGTTTCGCGGTCCGCGCGTCGTGTCGCCGCCGATCAGCTCGACGTCGTACTGACGCGCGAGGGCGTCGAAGCCTTCCATGAAAGCGGCGACCCACGTCTCGTCGACGCGCGGCAGCGCTCCGGCGAGCAGCGCGAAGCGCGGCAGCGCACCCATCGCGGCAAGATCGGAGAGGTTGACGGCGAGCGCCTTGTGCCCGAGCCACCGCGGCTTGGCATCGGCGGCAAAATGGCGCCCCTCGACCAGCATGTCGACCGTCAGTGCGTATTCCATGCCCGGTGCGGGGGCGATCACCGCGGCATCGTCGCCGATGCCGACGCGGACGTCGGCGTTGTGCGGAGTCCGACGAAAGTAGCGGTCGATCAGCTCGAATTCGTTCATTGCTCGCAAGGCGTGATCGCGAGCGCCGTCAGCGCGCGTCGCCGGCGACGGTGAACTCGCCGGCACGGAGCTCGGGGGCCAGCTTGTCGAGGACGGCGTTCACGAACTTGTAGCCGTCGGTCCCGCCGTAGGACTTCGCGAGCTCGATCGCCTCGTCGATCACTGCGCGCCACGGAATGTCCGTGCGCTGCGCGAGCTCCCACGCACCGATCACGAGAAGCGCGCGCTCGACCGGCGCGAGCTCGGATGGCTTGCGGTCGAGCTTCGCAGCGACGAGCTCGAGCAGGCGGTCGTAGTCGCCGGTGACGCCCTTCCACAGCTCGCCGAAATACACCTGGTCGCACGCGGCCCAGGCGGGGCTCGTCGCAAGATCGGCGGCGATCTCGCTGTCCGCGTGACGTGCGACCTGGCGCTGATAGAGGCCCTGCAGCGCGAGCTCGCGGGCCCGCCGGCGTGCGCGCGCGTCGCTCATCGTCCGCCGATCGCGTCGACGAGATTCGCCAGCTCGAGCGCCGCCATCGTCGCCTCGTAGCCCTTCGCGTCCATGCGCGCCTCGGCCTGCGCGTCGGTGTCGCAGGTGAGGATGCCGTTGCCGATCGGAATGCCGAACTCGAGCTCAACGCTCGCGACGCCGGCCGCCGACTGCTCGGCGACGATCTCGAAATGGTACGTGTCGCCGCGGATCACCGCCCCGAGTGCCACGAGCGCGTCGAAGCGCCGGCTCTGCGCGAAGCGTTGCAGCGCGAGGGGGATCTCGAGCGCGCCCGCGACGGTGACAAGCGTCACATCGTGCTCGGCGACGCCCGCCTCGGCGAGTGCGCGCAGCGCGCCTGCGACGAGCCCGGTGCCGATCGAAGGATTGAAGCGCGACTGCACGATCGCCACCCGCCGCCCCCTCCCGGAAGGGTCGGGCGCGATGCGCTCGATCGGCATTACGGCACCTGCCGCGCGGGCGGCGCCTCGTCGTAGCCGGTGACTTCGAGGTCGAACCCGGCCATGCTGGGCATCCTGCGCTGGCGCGCGAGAATGCGCATCTTGCCGACATGCAGATCGCGCAGGATCTGTGCGCCGATGCCGTAGTTGCGCAGGTCCACCTTCGTCGCCTGCGCAGCCTCGCTGCCGATCGCCCGGCGGCGCAGCTCCTGCGCGCTCTCGGCACGATGCAGGAGGACGATGACGCCGCGGCCCGCTGCGGCGATCGCGCGCTGCGCGTCGGCGACGCTCCACGAATGCGACGCACTCCCCGTTTCGAGGAGATCGATCACCGACAGCGGCTCGTGCACGCGCACCAGCGTTTCGACGTCGGGTGAGATCGGGCCGCGCACGAGCGCAAGGTGCGTCGCGTCGGAGAGCTTGTCGCGGTAGACGACGAGCCGGAACGTGCCGACGGGCGTCGTGAGCGGTCGCTCGGC
>DASVGI010000004.1:0-6613 GCA_036379595.1 Casimicrobiaceae bacterium
CGGCGGCGGCGAGATGAGCCCGACCCCCGGCACCGAATAACGCAGATGCGCGATGTAGTCGGAGACCTTGTGTCCGGGAAGCTGGCCGCCTTCGCCGGGCTTCGCGCCCTGCGCCATCTTGATCTGCAACTGATCGGCCGAGGAGAGGTACTCGGCGGTGACGCCGAAGCGCGCCGAGGCGACCTGCTTGATCTTCGAGCGCAGGCTGTCTCCGGCTTCGAGAACGACGTCGCGCTCGACCGCGCCCTTGCCCAGCACCGACGACAATGTCTCGCCGCCCTTGAACGGACTTCCCCTCGCGCGCATCTCGGCGCGGTAGCGCTTCGCATCCTCGCCACCCTCGCCGGTGTTCGACTTGCCCCCGATGCGATTCATCGCGAGGGCGAGCGTCGTGTGCGCCTCGGTCGAGATCGACCCCAGGCTCATCGCGCCGGTCGAGAAGCGCTTGACGATCTCTTTCGCCGGCTCGACTTCGTCGAGCGGCACCGGCGTGCACGCCGCCGTGCGGAATTCGAACAGGCCGCGCAAGGTCTTCAGCTTCCTGCCCTGCTCGTTGATCAGCGCCGCGTAATCCTTGTAGGTCGCATACGAATTGGCGCGCGTCGCGTGCTGCAGCCGCGCGACCGAGTCGGGCGTCCACATATGCTCTTCGCCGCGCGTGCGGACCATGTATTCACCGCCTTCGTCGAGCGCGTCGGCGAGGATCGGGTCGTCGCCGAACGCCGCCGCGTGCAGACGCTCGGCCTCGGCGGCGACCTCGAAGAGCCCGATGCCTTCGATCGCACTCGCGGTGCCGGTGAAGTACTTGTCGACGAACGCCTTCTGCAGCCCCACTGCCTCGAAGATCTGCGCGCCGCAGTAGCTCTGGTAGGTCGAAATGCCCATCTTCGACATCACCTTGCGCAGGCCCTTGCCGATCGCCTTGACGTAGCGCTTCTGCGCTTCCGCGGCGGGGATCTCCGGCCGCTTCAGAGCGAGCGCGTCGACGGTCTCGAGCGCGAGATATGGGTGGATCGCCTCGGCGCCGTAGCCCGCGAGGAGCGCAAAGTGATGCACCTCGCGTGCCGATCCGGTCTCGACGACGAGACCGGTCGACGTGCGCAGCCCGCGCTTCACCAGGTGCTCGTGCACCGCTGCGGTGGCGAGCAGCGCCGGAATCGGCAGCAGCTCCTGCGACACACTGCGGTCCGAGAGGATCAGGATGTTGTAGCCCTGCCGGATCGCGTCCTCCGCATGCGCGGCGAGGCTCGCGAGCGCGGCCTCCATGCCGTTGCCTCCCCACGTCGCGGGGTAGCAGATATCGAGCTCGAGCGAGCGGAACGCGCCGCCCGAGAAGAGCTCGATGTGGCGCAGCTTCTCCATGTTGTCGGCGGTGAGGATCGGCTGCTGGACTTCGAGGCGCAGCGGCGGCTCGCCGCCGGGCGAGGTCCCCTCCCCGGCGACGCTGCCACTCACCGTCTCGGCGTCGTCGTCGCGCGGATCGAGTGCCAGCAGGTTCGGCCGCGGGCCGATGAACGACACCAGCGACATCACGAGCTCCTCGCGGATCGGATCGATCGGAGGATTGGTCACCTGCGCGAAGAGCTGCTTGAAGTAGGTATAGAAAACCTTGGGCCGATCCGACAGCACCGGCAGCGCGGCGTCGTTACCCATCGAGCCGACGGGTTCCTCGGCGTTCGCCGCCATCGGGGTGAGCAGGATCCGCAGGTCCTCCTGCGTGTAGCCGAACACCTGCTGGCGGTCGAGCAACGGCACCGCCGCCGGCGCCAGCGGCGCGGGCTCGGGCATCGCTTCGAGCGACAGCCGGCATTTCGCGACCCACTCGCGGTACGGCTTCGCCGTTGCGAGTCCACGCTTCAGCTCGTCGTCATCGACGATGCGCCCGGCTTCGAGGTCGACGAGCAGCATCTTCCCCGGTTGCAGCCGCCATTTCCTGACGATCTTCGACTCCGGAATGTCGAGCACGCCGACTTCCGACGCCATCACGATGTAGTCGTCGCTGGTGACGACGAAGCGCGCCGGCCTGAGCCCGTTGCGGTCGAGCGTCGCGCCGATCTTCCTGCCGTCGGTGAACGCCATCGCTGCCGGGCCGTCCCACGGCTCCATCAGCGCGGCGTGGTATTCGTAGAACGCGCGCCGGTCCTCGTCCATCAGCGGGTTGCCCGCCCACGCTTCTGGGATCATCAGCATCATCGCGTGTGCGAGCGGGTAGCCGCCCATCAGCAGGAGCTCGAGCGCGTTGTCGAACGATGCCGAGTCCGATTGCCCGTCGTAGATCAGCGGCCACAGCTTCGGAAGGTCGTCGCCGAGCACCTTCGACGCGATCGCACCTTCGCGCGCGCGCGTCCAGTTGAAGTTGCCGCGCAGCGTGTTGATCTCGCCGTTGTGGCAGACGAAGCGGAACGGGTGCGCGAGGTCCCAGGTCGGGAACGTGTTGGTCGAGAAGCGCTGATGGACCATCGCGAGCGCCGACACCATCGAGCGATCGGCGAGGTCGACGTAGTACTCGCCGACCTGGTGCGCGAGCAGCATTCCCTTGTAGACGATCGTGCGCGTCGAGAACGACGGCACGTAGAACGCCTTGCCGTGACGAAGAGAAAGCGCCTGGATCGCGTGGCCGGCAGCCTTGCGGATCACGTAGAGCTTGCGCTCGAGCGCGTCCTGGTCCATGTCGCGCGAGCCGCGCGCGACGAACACCTGGCGGATCACCGGCTCGACCTCGCGCGTGCGCTCCGACAGCCCGCCGTTACGCGTCGGCACGTCGCGCCAGCCGAGCAGCACCTGCCCTTCGGCGGCGATCGCGCGCTCGACTTCCTGCTCGCAGGCCATCCGCGATGCCGGCTCCTGCGGCAGGAACACCATGCCGACGCCGTACTGGCCTATTGCCGGCAGCGTGATGCCGAGCCTGCCGCAGGCCCGCCGGAAGAACGCGTCGGGAAGCTGAAGGAGGATACCCGCGCCGTCGCCCTGCAGCGGATCGGCGCCGGTCGCGCCGCGATGCGTCAGGTTCTTGAGGATCTGGAGCCCCTGCTCGATGATCGCGTGGGACTTCGTTCCCTTGATGTGCGCGACGAAGCCGAGGCCGCAGGCATCGTGCTCGTAGGCCGGAGCGTAGAGACCCTGGGCCTCCGGGGGCCAGGCGTGACCGCGCGACATTGGGGTGGTACTCACGTTGACCTCGACCGTTGCGAACTGAGACACGAACTTGAGACAGAGCGCCGCTCGGCCCGGTTGCGCTCGTCGCGACCCCGGGGATTGCAGCCGAAACCTTTTGATGCTACGCGCGATGCTGCGATGCGGCAAGCGGATCGCGGGGGAAATCGCGCGGCGTCCGCGATGCAACAACGCGGGCCCCGGCAGGGCTTTTCCGCCGGAAAGACTTGCACCCGCCACGATGTTAGGCTTTAATCTGAACAAAGTCCGCCAGGTCATTGTTGCTACGTTCAATTCGGCCACTGCCCTTTCGCATCTTTAGGACAACATCATCAGGAAACCCGCCATGCACGCACACCGACCGACTGGCTGGCTGCGCCCGCTCCTCACCCTTGCCGCGCTGGCTGGCGTGCTTTCCCTCGCGGCCTGCGGTGGCGGAGGCGGTTCGCCGAGCAACCCATACCAGCCGGGCGGCTCCGCGCCGAGCGTGGCGCCCTCGACGGCCAATATCTACTCGCAGATTCCGTACGTGTTCACGGTCACCGGCGGAACACAGCCCTACCGGATCACGTCCGGGAATCCCAACGACCTGCACGTTCCCGCCGAAGCGGTAGGTAACACGTTCGCGGTGCTGGGCGCCGCCGTTACCGCTCCCACGACCGAATCGCTGACCGTGACCGATGCCCTCGGGCGCGCGGCGACCGCGACGGTCACGATCAATCCGGCGGTCCTGCTGCCGACGTCGATCACGATCACCGGCAATCCGAACTGCGCCGCGTCCGGCGCGACGCTGTGCTCGGGTCAGGACGGAAGCGCGTCGGTGACGGCGACCGGCGCGAACGGCGTCCCGCTCGCCGGACGTGCGATCCGTTTCGATGTCGTCCAGGGTGACTACACGATTTCGCCGCCCGGCCAGGCGCCGGCGACGTCGTTCACCGTGACGACCGACCAGAATGGCGTCGCGGCAGTGCGCCTGCTCGTTGCCGTGACCGCACCGACGCAGATCGCGACGATCCGCGCAACCGACATCGCGAGCGGCGAGAGCATCGTCGGGCAGTTCACGATCGCGCAGTACACGAACGGCAGCGCGACCCTCACCGTGCTGCCAAGCACCGTGGCGTTCACCGGACCCGACAAAGCAACCTGCAACGCCGGCGGCCAGGCTTCGTTCTACATCTTCGGCGGCACGCCGCCGTATACGGTCGCGAGCACCGCCCCGCAGGTAATCACGATCAAGGGTGCGCCAGTGCTGAAGAGCGGCGGGAGCTTCACGATCACCACGACCGGCGTCTGCACGTCGAATGACGGAGTAACTTTGATCATCACCGATGCGTCCGGTCGCGTCGCGACGAGCCCGACCGTCACCAATGGGTTTGGCAGCGCGGACGCGCCTCCGCCGGCGCTCGTCGTCACCCCGGCCTCGCTGTCGGGCACCTGCAGCGCCGGATCGACGTTCACGTTCCTCGCCACGGGAGGAACCGGCACCTACACCAATTCGATCAACCCGCAGCCGGCAGGCGTAACGGTAACGCCAACGGGCGCGAACGTGGCCGTGTCGTTCAGCAGCGCGGTAAGCGCAACGACATTCAATATCACCGTCTCGTCGGGCAGCCAGGCGGTTCTCGCCAAGCTGACCTGCAACTGACGACCGCGGGCCGGGCGTCGTCCCGGTCGGCTGCAGTCGCGAGCGGCGCCTTCGGGCGCCGCTTTCGTTACGGCGGCTTCGGTATCGCGAGATGACGTGCGCACCTGTAACTCCGTTTCCGGCGCGCCCCTCATCCGAACGACCTGTGTCGATCATTCGGGCCCTGCGTCACGCTTCGCGGCGTGCTGTTGCGCGAGACGAGCATCGCGAAGCGTCACCGACTCAGAGTACTGGGTGCGTACATCGGACACCTCGCTGCAGGAGCAGGAATGTTCGCGGCATTGCTCGCGGCGGGTGCGGGTATCGATCTATTGACGCAGTGGTCGAGCCGACTGGTTTCCGATCCCGCATTCGTGTCGTTGATGACGGTTGTCGACAGGCTCGTACTTTATGCAGACATAAGCCTGCTTCTGTGGTGGGTTATCGTCTCGACGTACGACGCGATCGTGGAGCTTCACGATGAGTGAATTCCTGGCTGGCTTCCTCGAAGGTGCGAAGGAGACGCCGCGCGCCTATTTCGCACCGCTGATCGCAATCTGGCGACTGCTGTACACCGAGACCTCGTCGCTGCTCACGACGAAACGGCGCAAAATCTGACATCGAACGAACCGGTCAGGTGCGCGGCTGCGACGTATGGCCGATGTACGTTTCGGCGCTGGCCGACGATGATCTCAATCGTGAGAAACTTCCGGACGCGAATACTTCGAGCGTCCTGAGATCATGGGCATCGTCTACGCCAATCTGCGATTGTCCAACGCGAGCGATCCTGGAATCGAGGAAATCACCGCGAACGCGATCGTCGATACCGGCGCGATCGATCTTGTGATCCCCGAGCACGTTGCAATCCAGCTGAAGCTTGGCGGACTCTCACCGCGCGGAATCCGCCTCGCCGATGGCAGCCGCAGGAAGGTGCGCTACGCAGGACCGATCAAAGTGGAAATGCAGGGCCGCAACTGTTTCACCGGCGCGATCATCATGGGCGATCGCGTGCTGCTTGGTGCGATACCGATGGAACAGCTGGACGTCGTGATCGATCCGCGCGGCCTCCGAGTCATTCCCAATCCCGAAAATCCGAACGTGCAGGGATCGCTCGCGCTCGCCGCCGTACGTGCAAACGTGCGCGATTACTGCAGCGCCGCCAGAAGATCAGCCTCGGCGATTCCACCACGCACAACCGCGCGACCGAGCGCTTCGAGCAGCACGAAGCGCAGCACGCCGCCGGCGACCTTCTTGTCGCGATGCATCAGCTCGAGCCAGCGCTCGAGCGAGATCGACGGCGGAGCGACCGGAAGTCCGGCCGCTGCGATGACCGCCGCGAGCCGTGCGGCATCAGCGGCATGGAGTCCGCAACGATCGACTGATAGCTTCGCTGCGATGATCATCCCCGCAGCAACCGCTTCGCCGTGCAGCCAGTTGCCGTACCCTTCGGCGGCTTCGATTGCGTGACCGAACGTATGCCCGAAGTTGAGAAGCGCGCGCACGCCTGACTCACGCTCGTCGGCGGCGACAATTTCCGCCTTGATTTCGCAGCTGCGGCGAATGGCGTGCATCAACGACTCGGTGTCGCGCGCGAGCAGGCTCTTCAGATTCCTCTCGAGCCACTCGAAGAACACGGCATCGCGGATCGCGCCGTACTTGATCACCTCGGCGAGCCCCGCTCTCAGCTCGCGATCAGGAAGCGTCGCGAGGCAGTCGACGTCGATCAGCACCGTACGGGGCTGCCAGAACGCGCCGATCATGTTCTTGCCGAGTGGATGATTGATGCCGGTCTTGCCGCCGACCGACGAATCGACCTGCGCGAGCAGCGTCGTCGGA
>DASVGI010000005.1:0-11843 GCA_036379595.1 Casimicrobiaceae bacterium
ACGCAGGAGCCAGTAGAGGAGACTGATCGCTCCCGCCGACAGCACGATCACCGACCACGCGAGTGCGAACACGAATGGCCCCGTCCAGTCGACCGGCGCCGGCTGCAGCCACACGACGAGCGGCAGGTAGACGACCGCGCAGGCGGTGAACTGGATCACCGCCCCGGTGCGCAGGTCAACGGCCGACGCGTGCTTCTTCTGGTACAGCGTGCCGACGCTGATCCCGACGAGCGCGGCGACGATCGGCAGGAGCGACAACGCGTCGGATCCCGGCGCGATCTTGTGTCGCACGACGAGCCATACGCCGACGAGACCGGCAACGAGGCCGACCCACTGCCGCCCCGACACCCGTTCGCCGAGCCACGCACGCGCGAGGAACACCGTCAGCACCGGCTGCAGGCCGACCAGCATCGCCGAGGTTCCCGCAGGCATGCCCCCGGCGATCGAGACGAAGACGCCCCCCAGGTAAACGCCGTTGACGAGCCACGACGCGACGGCAAGATGCCCGACCGCGCGCCAGCTCGCCGGCCACCGCGCGCGCGTCGCAAGCGAGACGATCAGCATCAGTAACGCCACCAGCGTGAAGCGCAGCAGGAGAAACCGGAGCGGCGGCGCGTACGGGAGGCCGTAACGGGCGGCAATGAAACCGGTGCTCCAGAGGATCACGAACAGCGCCGGCGCGAACTCGCGGGCGAGCTGCCCGGCCGGCCCGGCGCGCGCGCCGCCGCGCGACGTCGAAGCAGAAGCGCTGATCGTCAGGCCTTCCGCGCGCGGTGCCGGTTGCGATAGCGGCGGTCGCTCGCGACGATCTCGCTCTTCGCCTCCTCCGGACCGACCCAGCCGGCGAGGTGCACCCACTTGCCCGGCTCGAGGTCCTTGTAGTGCTCGAAGAAGTGCGCGATCTGCGCGAGCTGGATCTCAGGGAGGTCGCGCGGCGACTCGATCGCGCGATAGAGCGACGACAGCTTGTCGATCGGCACCGCGAGGATCTTGGCATCGCCGCCCGCCTCGTCGTCCATCTTGAGCATCCCGATCGGGCGGCAGCGCACGACGACGCCGGTGATGAGCGGCACCGGCGAGATCACGAGGACGTCGCAGGGGTCGCCGTCGCCGGACAGCGTCTGCGGGATGTAGCCGTAGTTGCATGGATAGCGCATCGACGTCGACATGAAGCGATCGACGAAGACCGCGTCGGTCGTCTTGTCCACCTCGTACTTGATCGGCTCGCCGTGCATCGGGATCTCGATCACGACATTGCAGTCGTTCGGCACGTCGGCGCCGGCGGGAACGCGCTCGAGGCTCATCGTGGCTCCGGGGAAACGAGCGCCCGCCGTGGCGGCGAACGTCGCGTGCGGGCATTATAGCGGCCGGGACAGGCTGAATCCGCGATGGCGGGCTCGCGCATCTCACCCGGGCCGATCGACGCCGCCGACGCGGGCGGGTCGCTGAGGCATCCACCGAATCCGCCATGAATCGCGCGCTCTTGCCCCTGATGATCCTGGTCTGCGTGGCCATTGCCGCCGGGCTCGCCTGGTTGACGCTGAACCGGCGCGAGCCGCCGCAGGCCGCGCCGCCCACCACCCGCCGCGTCGACCTGCCGCCCTTTCGGCGCATTGCCGTCGACGGCATCGCGAACGTCACGCTGGTGCAGGGCGATCGCGAGGCCGTCGAGATCCGGGTGCCGTCGGGTGCGCGCGGCGCGCGGGTGACCGTGCGCAACGACACGCTGCGCATCTCGGCGAGCGAGCGCTCGCATTCGTGGACGTGGATGTTCGGCACGCACGAGCGCAATCCGGCCGTACGCATCGTCGTGCTCTACAAGTCGATCGACGGCCTCGCGCTCTCCGGCGCGGTGAAGGTCGCGAGCGGACCGATGCATGCCGACGAGCTCACGATCGACGCTTCGGGAGGCTCGTCGGTTCGCATCGAGGCGCTCCAGGCGAAAAAGCTCGCCGTCTCGGGATCGGGCGCGCTCGATGCGCGCATCGCCGGCAGCGTCGACGACGAGCGCGTGTCGATCTCCGGCGCCGGCTCCTATCACGCGAAGGACCTTCGCGCGCAGCACGCGAAAGTCGACGTGAGCGGCGTCGGCAGCGTGGTCCTGCGCGTCGAGCAGACGCTCGACGCATCGATCTCCGGCGCCGGCAACGTCGAGTACTACGGCAACCCCGAGGTCAAGCAGTCGGTGAGCGGCGTCGGCCGCGTGCGCCACCACGAGCCGGATACCGCGGCGGCCGACGCCTCGCTGGTCAGACTCCTCGCCGCTCAGTGAGCTGAACCCGGCGTGACGCCGGACCCGGTGTCCGACCCGTGGTTCTTGAAGAGCCGGCGCAGTCCGGTGGCGGAATCGAAGTCGGGATGCACGCCGGGCTCGACGCGAATGTCGGTCACGCGACAGTCGGCGACGAGGTCGACGAGCATCGCCGCGACGTCGCCGACCGCGTCGAACGGATAGAGCGCGACACGCAGCCCCTCGGCTTCGCGCGGATCGAACGGCGACGACAGCGACAGGCGGAGCTCGCCTCCTCCCGGTGCGTCGGCGGCGCGGTGCGCGCTGATGATCGCGGTCGGCTCGCCGACGCGTGCGCGGAACTTGCGGATCGCGTTGCTCGCGAAGAGTTGCGCCGCGACTTCGCGCTGCGCAGCGCGTCCCGTGCGCAGCGCGGTGACGAGCCGGCGCGGCGACAGCGGCAGCGCGAGCAGCGTGACGCCGGGTGCCGCAAGATCCGCCTGCAGCGCCTGCGCGAGCGGCGCACCCCATGCGCCGGTGTCGTTCACCGCCAGCGGATCGACGCCGGGTGCCGCGAGCAGCGCCCCGGCGACGAAGCGCAGAGACACGCGCTCGCCCTGCCCGTCGAGCGCGAGATCGGTCCCGGCGACGTCGGGCTTCGACGCTGCGAGCAGCGCAGGGAGCCGCGCGAGGCCGATCGCCTCGGTCGTCGCGAGCGTTCCGGCGAGTGCGAACGTCTCGCAGGCGCCGAACGCGCGATGCTCGCGGAAGAGCGCGACGAGCCGGTCGCGATCGCGGATCACTCCGGACACGACGCGTGGCGCTGAATCGGTGGCGGCAACGATCACCACCGGCAACGCAAAGAGCGTCGTGGCGAGGGTCGCAGAGGCATCGGCGCGCGGGTCGACGCGCGGGTCGGTATCGGCAGTCTCGAGCGTGCGCCAGAGGTAACGTGCGATCGCGAGCGACGGCGCGCGCTCGATCGCCTGCACGAGCGCATCGCCGTCGCCGCCCCGAATCAGCGCGCGCAGCGCATCGGCGGTACGTCGAGCGCACGCTTCCTCCGCCGCGAAGCTCGCAGCCGCGACCCCTTCGGCCGCGAGCGCGTGCAATTGCGCGACGACACCCGTCGCTTCGCCCGCAGCGGCGAACGGCCGCGGATCCGCGAGCGCGCCGATGTCGCCACCCCCCCGATTGTCCATCCGATCGTCCATCGCCGCATTGTGACATCCCGCATACCACCGGACGGTAGAATCGCCGCTTCGTCAACCCGTTCCCGGATCGCCCGTGCGCGCGTCGAAGTTCTATCTCCACACGCTGAAGGAAGCGCCCGCTGAAGCCGAGGTGACGAGCCAGAAGCTGATGCTGCGCTCCGGCATGGTGAAGAAGGTCGCCGCCGGCATCTATTCGTGGCTCCCGCTCGGGCTGCTCACGCTGCGCAAGGTCGAGCAGGTGGTGCGCGAGGAGATGAATCGCGCGGGCGCGCTCGAGGCGTACCTGCCGCACGTCGTGCCGGCGGAGCTGTGGCAGGAGACGCAGCGCTGGGACAAGTTCGGTCCCCAGCTCCTCAAGATCCGCGACCGTCAGGGCCGCGATTTCCTCTTCGGGCCGACGCACGAGGAAGTCGTGACCGACATCGTGCGCAAGGACGTATCGAGCTATCGCCAGCTTCCGCTCAACCTGTATCAGATCCAGGTCAAGTTTCGCGACGAGATCCGCCCGCGTTTCGGCGTCATGCGCGGGCGCGAGTTCCTGATGAAGGATGCGTACTCGTTCGACGTCGACCGCGACGCGCTGATGGTTTCCTACCGGGCGATGTACGCGGCCTACGAGCGCATCTTCACCCGGCTCGGTCTCAGGTTCCGCGCGGTCGAGGCCGATACCGGCGCGATCGGCGGCTTCGCGTCGCACGAGTTCCAGGTGCTCGCCGAATCCGGGGAGGACGCGATCGCGTGGAGCGATGCGTCGGCGTACGCGGCCAACGTCGAGCAGGCCGAGGCGCTCGCGCCGACGACGCCGCGCGCGGCGCCCTCCGAGGCGATGGAGAAGGTCGCAACGCCCGGACGCTCGACCTGCGAGGAAGTCGCCGAGCTCCTCGGTCTGCCGCTCGCGCGCACCGTCAAGTGCCTGCTGATCTTCGCGCAGGAGCGCGTGCAGATGCTGCTCGTTCGCGGCGACCACATGGGCAACGAGGTGAAGATCGGCAAGCTCCCCGGCCTCGGTCCGTGGCGCTGGGCGAGCGAGGCCGAGATCATCGCAGCGACGGGCTGCGCGCCGGGCTACCTCGGGCCGGTCGGCATTCCCGCCGATATGCCGCTCATCGCCGACCGGCAGGTCGCGGCGATGAGCGATTTCGTCTGCGGCGCGAACGAAGTCGATTTCCACCTACGCGGCGTCAACTTCGGTCGCGACTGCCGCGAGCCCGATCAGGTCGCGGACCTGCGCAACGTCGTCGCCGGCGATCCGTCGCCGGACGGCAAGGGAACGCTGTCGATTGTCCGCGGCATCGAGGTCGGTCATGTATTCGCGCTGGGCGACGTCTACTCGCGCGCGATGAACGCCACCTTTCTCGACGCTACCGGCGCCTCGCGGTACTTCCAGATGGGTTGCTACGGCATCGGCGTCACGCGCATCGTCGCCGCGGCGATCGAGCAGAACCACGACGAGCGCGGCATCGTCTGGCCGGCGCCGATGGCGCCGTTCGCGGTCGCGCTGGCGGCGATCGGCTACGACCGCAGCGCGGCGGTTCGTGCGGAGGCCGACCGGCTCCACGACGAGCTCGAGCGGGCGGGCATCGAGGTGCTGCTCGACGACCGCGGAGAGCGTCCTGGCGTGATGTTTGCTGACCTCGAGCTGATCGGAGTCCCGCTGCGGGTGACGATCGGCGAGCGCGGCCTCAAGGAAGGCGTGGTGGAATGGCAGTCACGCCGCGACGCGACACCCGTGAAGCTGGCGCTGACCGATGCGCTGAACGAGCTGATCGAACGCTGCCGCCCGACGTGAGTTCCCTGCCGACACCGTCGCTCGACGTGAGCTCCCTGCCGACACCGATGCTCGACGTGACCTCTTTGCCGCCGCCCAGCTTCGCTCGTGGCCGCGCGTTCGGGTCGCTGGCGATTCTCGCGGCCCTGGTCGCGAGCCTCGCGGCCGCGCCCGACGCACGGGCCGGTGCGCAGGTCGAGGAGCAGCTCTCGGCGTCGGTGGTGATGGGTCTGCAACACGCGATCGCCGACTTTCCGGTGCCCGCCGACTATGCGAGCCACCCCGACGTGCACGCGTGGATCGCTGCGATCTCGCCGCGCATCGCGAAGGAGATGCCGGATGCTGGCATGCGCGACGACTTTCTCGCGACGGTCCACTACGAGGCGACGCGCGCGGGGCTCGCGCCGCGGCTCGTGCTCGGCGTCATCCGTCACGAGAGCTACTTCCGCAAGTACGCGATCTCGACCGCGGGCGCGCGCGGCTACATGCAGGTGATGCCGTTCTGGGTGAAGCAGATCGGATCGAACGGCCAGGATCTCTTTCAGCTCCGCACCAACCTGCGCTATGGCTGCACGATCCTGCGCTACTACCTCGACGCGGAAAAGGGCAACCTCTTTCGCGCGCTCGGCCGCTACAACGGCAGCCTCGGCCAGGCCGACTACCCGAACGCCGTCGTCGCCGCCGAACGTCTCTACACGGTCGCGCCGACCGGCGAGGCGGCACTGCAATCGGCGGCGACGCGCGTCAACTGAGCACGCTCCGACCGAGCGCGCGTCAACCGAGCGTACTGCCGGTAGCGGCGCGTATGGGTGAGCATGGATGAATCGCCGCCTCCGCGCGGCCGCTTCGCTCCGTCGCCCACCGGTCACCTTCACTTCGGCTCGCTCGTCGCGGCGCTCGCGAGCTACGCCGACGCGAAGCACGCGGGCGGCGAGTGGCACCTGCGCATCGAGGACGTCGACGTTCCACGGGTACGGCGCGGTGCTGCCGATGCGATCCTGCGCGAACTCGAGCGGCTCGGTTTCGCGTGGGACGGCCCGGTGTGGACGCAGTCGACGCGCACTGATGCCTACGCGGCCGCGCTCGAAACACTCCACGCGGCAGGACTCGTCTATCGATGTTGCTGCACGCGGCGCGAGCTCGCGCACGCGCGTCGCAATGCGCAAGGCGAGCCGATCTATCCCGGCACCTGCCGGCGCGATCCCGCGCGCGCGGCCGGAAGCCGCAGGGCGACCGCCTGGCGCGTACGCGCACCGGCGGGCCCGACGACGATCGTCGACCGCCACTACGGACTCCAGTGCCAGGATCTCGCGGCAGAGGTCGGTGATTTCGTCGTCCGCCGCAGCGACGGCATGTTCGCGTACCAGCTCGCCGTCGTCGTCGACGATGCAGCGCAGGGCATCACCGACGTCGTGCGCGGCGGCGACCTCCTTGCGTCGACGCCGCGCCAGGTGTTCCTGCAGCAGACGCTTGGCCTGCCGACGCCGCGCTACCTGCACGTTCCGGTCGCCGTCGATCGCGCGGGGGCGAAGCTGTCGAAGCACCTCGGCGCTCGGGTGCTCGCCGACGACCCGCTCGACGCACTCGTCGCTGCGTGGCGTTTTCTCGGTCAGCAGGAGTTTCCCGATCGACCCGGAACGGTGCGGGACTTCTGGGTGTTTGCACAGTCGAACTGGGCGGCCGAGCGCCTTCCTGCTGTGCGGTCGCTGCCGGCTCCTGATTCGACGGCCGGGTAACGAGCGCCCATAGGAGAATCCGATGCGTACCCTCGCTGCAATGTCCGTCATCTTCGGAGCGATCGTGCTCGCCGGCTGCGCCACGCAGGCCGAGCGCGCCGCCGCGGCACAGCGCGAAGTCGACGACATGGTGAAGGTCTACGGCCCCGCCTGCGAGAAGCTCGGCTACAAGTCGGACACCGACGGCTGGCGCGGCTGCGTGCTGCGCCTCGCCGACCGCGACAGTGCCGAGCAGGCGCGGCGCAGCGGCTACTTCACGCAGTGCGTCGGCACCCGCGGCTTCTTCCAGTGCAGCTCGTTCTGATGCCGGTCGCAGCCGCGGTCAGGCCGTACCGACGCGCCGGCGCAATTGCTCGACCCGGCGGTCGATCGCGACAAAGAGCACGACCGACAGCGCGAGCGTTCCGATGGCCGCGACGAGGCCGCGGTCGAGCGCCGGCGGCAATGGCAGGCGCGCGACGGTATCGATGACCAGAATGTGCGACAGGTACACCGGGTAGCTCAACTGCCCGAGGATGTTATCGAAGCGCCATCGGCGCGTCAGCGCAAACAGCGCGGGCGTGCACACGGCGACGAGGACGTAGAAGAGCCACGCCACAGGCTGGTCGAGATCGGGTGCGGTCCACAGCGAGGGTGCGATGACCGAGATCGCGAGCGCGACCGCGGCCGCCGCACCGAACCACGCCGCGTGGCGATGATCGCGCACCCACGGGTAGATGCGCCAGGCGAGGCTGCCCATGAGGAAGAACACGAGATCCGCCGGAAAGAAGAAATAGCGCCAGGGAAGCAGCGGGACGCCCGCGATGTACATGCCGAGCCGCAATGCGAGCGCCGCCGCGAACAAGAGCGCGAGCGTTCGCAGGCGTCGGCCGACGATGAATGGCGCCAGCAGGTAGAAATAGCATTCGATCGACAGTGACCAGATCGGCCCGACGACGAAGTGCCAGTTCGACGCATGCGCGATCGGCAATGCCTCGACGCCGAGGAACACGACATTGGATACGACCGCATAGACCCAGCGCGCGAAAGGCTCGCGGAAATCGCCGAGCAGAAACCACGGTGCTCCGTACCACGCGTAACCGATGCCGTAGAGAACGAGCAGCGTCCAGTGGATCGGATAGAGGCGCAGCGCGCGATTGAGGTAGAAGCGCCAGGTGCCGCCGCGGAGCCTCGCGTACTTTTCGTTGACGATCAGGCTCATGTAGAACCCGGAGATCACGAAGAACGCGAACACCGCCTCGCCCGACCAGACCAGGATGTGCAGCGAATTCCGATTGACGACAGACGGGCCGAGCGCGGTCGCGATGTGCGCGAGCAGCACCGCCAATGCGAGCACGAAACGGAACGTCCCCATCGGACGCGCGAGTATACTTGCGACTTCGTTCGCTCCTGCCTGCGGCCACGCAATCCGGCCCGGTACCCCGATCCGCAATGACCACGCTCGTCGTCGCCCGCAAGGGCGGCCATGTCGCCATCGCCGCCGATTCGCTGACCACGTTCGGCGACACCCAGCTCGCCTCCGAGCACGATCGCAGCTGGGACAAGATCGTCCGCTACCGTGACTGCTACCTCGGGTTGTGCGGATCGGCCGCGCACCAGCTGGTGTTCGAGAATCTGCTCGCGCAGCACGGCGATCTCGACTTCTCGGGCAAGGCGGCGATCTTCGAGACGTTCCGCAAGCTGCATCCGATCCTGAAGGAGCAGCACTTCCTCAATCCGAAGGAGGAGGAGGACGACCCGTACGAGTCGACGCAGGTCACCGCGCTGATCGCGAACGGCAACGGCATCTTCGGCGTGTTCTCGATGCGCGAAGTGTTCGAATACACGCGCTTCTGGGCCGCGGGATCGGGGCGCGAGTTCGCGCTCGGCGCGATGCACGCGCGCTACGCGACGGAGGAGCGCGCCGAGGACGTCGCGAAGATCGGCATCGAAGCCGGAGCGACGTTCGATCGCAACTCGGCGCTGCCGATGACGCTCTACACGCTGCCGCTCGTGCGCACGGCATGAGCCTCTACACGCCCGGCGCGTTCGCGAGCTCCGAGCGCGCGGTGGCGACGCGGCTCATTCACGATCATCCGTTCGCGACGCTCGTGACACCCGGCGCGCCGGAGCCGTCGATCTCGCATCTGCCGCTGCTGCTCGTCGCAACGGGCGAGCCGCACGGCACGCTGCTCGGGCACATGGCGCGGGCGAACCCGCACTGGAGCCGGGCCACCGCGGCAGAGTCGATTGCGGTATTTCACGGTCCGCACGCCTACGTCTCCCCGTCGTGGTACGAGAAGCCGGCGCAGGCGGTGCCGACGTGGAATTACGCGACGCTGCACGCGCACGGCACGCTCGAGGTGATCGAGGACCCGGCCGAGACACGCGCCATTCTCGATCTCCTGGTCGAGCGCTTCGAAGGCGGTCGCGCGAATCGGTGGCGCTTCGCGATGCCCGAGCGCGAGCGCGATGCGCTGGTTGGAGCGATCGTCGCGTTCCGACTGCGCGTGCAGCGGATCGAGCTCAAGCTGAAGCTCTCGCAGAACCGCCCGGTCGCCGACCGCGCACGCGTTGCAGACGCGCTCGAACGCGAAGGCTATACCGAAGCCGCCAACGTCGCCGCGTGGATGCGCGAGTATTCGGGGTTCGCTCGAGAGAGCTGAGCCCGGTCAACCGGTCTGTGTTTTGCCGCCTTGCTCGGGAACGCGCGCAACCGGAGTCGACGGAAGCACGCCCTTGGAGCGCAGCGACGACATCACCGTGTTGAAGTCGGCGGCCACCTCGACGTCGGGAATCGGCTTCGCGAGCAGGTTGACCGCGCGCCCGCTCACGAGGAACGGCAGGTCGGCTTCGAGCGCGCGCCGCACCGAGCGGATCTCCTGACCGGCGATCTTGCCCGAGATGCCGCGATCGAACAGCAGCACGACCATCGATGTGTGATAGGCCTTCGCCGCGCTCGCGATCTCCTGCGCCGGCACGCCGGTGCCGAGGGTCAGACAGTTGAGGCCTTCGGTGAACAGCAGCAGCTCGAGGATCGCGAGACCGAGCTGATTGGGATCGTTCGGCGGCGTCGCGAGCAGGATCTGGCGCGCGTCGCGCGTCGGTCGCACGAGCCGCGTGACGTCGCGCAGCAGGCGCTGCGCGAGATCGGTGAAGCGGAGCTCCTGGAACATCTGCATCTCGCCGCGCACCACGCGCTCGTGCACGGCCTCGTTCAGCGGAATCAGCGTCTGCTCGAGGAACCTGCGCAGCCCCTGTCCGACCAGAAGCTTCGACAGATGATTCTGCAGCTCGCCGACGCGGTGCTCGCCGAGGAGCTTCACCGCCTGCGAGATTTCCGGCGGCAACGGAACCGGCTCGGCGACGGCGAGACCCACCATCGACTGCAGCGCGGAATCGGTCAGCGGGACGATCGCGCCGGCCCGCCAGCCCTCTGACAACAACTGCTTGATGAGCTTCAGCCGCGCAATCTGCTCGGCCGGATAGACGCGATCGCCGAATGCGTCGCGCAACGGCGACGGGAAACCGTAGCGGCGCTGCCACATGTAGAGCTGCTCGCGGCGCAGGCCGGTGATGCGGACGACCTCGCGGATGTGCAGGGCGCCGCTCGGCTCGCTGCCGGGGACGACCACCGACGAGTTGGCCGGCACGCTGCTCGGCTCCTGCCGCCGCGAAGGCGCATCGATGAGGATTCCCATTCGAATATTCCCTTGTTTCTGCTTGCGTCCCTTGTACATTCTGTGAACGACCCGCTGCGCGTTGCATCGCGCTGCGGCATCGCTGACGCGTCACGCATTGAACGACGCGATCTGTGCTCCACGGATCCCCTTAAGCATGCTCCGTGCCAAGCAGGATGGACGGAAGACCGTACTGCAACGCCTGGGCGCGGCCCGGGTGCGATTCTTGCACGGAGATTCCAAGGGGAAAGTGGCGCCCGGTTCGGGTGCGACCTCCGAGACGGGGTGAACGCGACGGCAACCGTCCGTCGGCTCCGGGTCGGAGCCCGTGAGTGACGCAGGATGACCCGCGATGTTCGGTTTCTGGAAATCGACGAAAGGCCCGCTCGCCGACCCGCGCAGTGCGCAGCGGTGGCTTGCCACGCTGCCGCCGAGCGATACCGTCGGGCTGCACGCCGAGATCACGCAGGAGCTCGAGCAACTCGTCGAGGTCGAGTCACCACGGACGCCGGCGCAGCTGCAGGCGCTGTTTCGCGTCGACGCGCACAGCGTGGAGCACCGGCGCAAGCTGGTCGCGCAGTACCTGCAGCACGCGACGCGCAGCTCGCGCATCGAGAACCAGCTCTGGACCGCGCTGTTCGGGCTCTCGCAAACGTTTCTCAGCGCGTACCAGGCCTTCGCGCGCGACATCGAGCAGCACCCGAATTCGCGCTGGCGCGCTCTGCAGCCGGAGCTCATCTGCCGTGAGCTCCAGCACCTGGCACTCATCGCCCGCGCGCGGATGTTCCGGCACGAGTACTGGATTCCGGCGCGCTGGACCGAGCTGCACGGGCTGATGACCCAGGCGAGCTCGCTGCGCATCGAGCGCAAGCCGCTCACGCTGACCGGCGAGAGCGAGACCACGACCATCGAGCACCAGTACCTGCGCGCGCTCGTGCTGCTGCGGATGGACCCCGGCAGCCTCACGGCTCGCCAGGCCGATTACGTCTGGAACGAGCTCGACGACTGGTGCGCTCCGCTGCGCCTCACGCTCGAGCCTTCGGCGCCGAATCCGTTCTACGTCGATCTCGCCGGGCGCGAGGGGCTGCGCCGGCGCAAGCCGGGCCCGCTCGAAAGCCGCGTGCTGTTCCTCGATACGCGTCCGCTGCATGCGGTCCTCGTCCAGCATGCGGTGGTGCTCGAGCAGAAGATCCGCGAGCAGCCGCTTTCGGGGCGCACGCCGCTGCGCAGCGAGCA
>DASVGI010000006.1:0-26637 GCA_036379595.1 Casimicrobiaceae bacterium
GCCGCGCTCGACGGCGAGATTGCGGTCGAGGCGCTGGGAGCCGTGCCGATCCGCGGCAAGGTCAATGCCGTCGAGGTCTTTGCGGTGGCCCAGAAGTAAGGCCAGGCGCGGGAGATAGTCCGAAATCCGGGTCGCCGCGTATTCTGCATACCATTTTTATGGTATTCTACAACCCATGCAGACTACCATCGACCGCGCCGGGCGTATCGTCGTTCCGAAATCGTTACGGGAAGCGCTCGGTCTCGAGGCGGGCCAGCTGCTTGAAATCCGCGCTGGCGACGGCCGGCTCGAAATCGAGGTTGCGCCGACGCCCATGCATTTGAAAAAGCGCGGGAAGGGCGTGGTCGCAGTTCCCGACCGGAAGCTTCCGACCCTTACCGCCGATCTCGTTCGCGAGACGCTCGAGCGCGTCCGCCGTTGAGGCCCGCTGCGCCGAAAGCTGCGGACACGAGCGTTGTCGTCGCTGCATTCGCATCGTGGCACGACAAGCATGACGAGGCGCGACGCGCACTTGACGGAGGCCTGTCCCTGATCGGCCACTGCGCGCTGGAAGCCTATTCCGTGCTCACGCGTCTGCCCGCGCCACACCGCGCACCTGGGACGGTCGTTCGTGATTTTCTGCGGTCGCGCTTCGCGACGCCGTACCTGCAGTTGACAGTGGCCCGATATCGAGCATTCGTCGAAGACCTGCCTGACCGCGGCATCCTCGGTGGTGCCGCGTACGATGCACTGGTTGCGGCCACGGCGGCCGCGAGCGGCGCCGAGCTGGTGACCTGCGACCGGCGCGCGCTCCCAGTCTACGAACGCTACGGCGTCCGCACGCTCGTCGTCACGTGACTGCGGCGACCGCGACGGGGCCTGACCCCGGTTTCGGCGGCAGGGTCTGCCCCTCCTAGCACCGCCTTCAGGTAGTGCCCGGTGTAGCTCGCCGCGACGCGGGCGATCGCCTCGGGCGTGCCCTGCGCGACGATCATCCCGCCGCCCGCCCCGCCCTCGGGACCGAGATCGACGATCCAGTCTGCCGTCTTGATGACGTCGAGGTTGTGCTCGATCACCACCACCGTGTTGCCGTGATCGCGCAGGCGGTGCAGGACCGAGAGCAGGAGCTCGATGTCGTGGAAGTGCAGCCCGGTCGTCGGCTCGTCGAGGATGTAGAGCGTGCGGCCGGTATCGCGCTTCGAGAGCTCGAGCGCGAGCTTGACGCGCTGCGCTTCGCCGCCCGACAGCGTCGTCGCCGACTGCCCGAGCGTGATGTAGCCGAGGCCGACATCGAGCAGCGTATGCAGCTTGCGCGCGACCGACGGCACCGGCTCGAAGAATACGTACGCCTGCTCGACCGTCATCGCGAGCACGTCGTGGATGTTCCGGTCCTTATAGCGAATCTCGAGGGTCTCGCGGTTGTAGCGCTGCCCGTGACACACGTCGCACGGAACGTAGATATCGGGCAGGAAGTGCATCTCGACCTTGATGAGCCCGTCACCCTCGCAGGCTTCGCAGCGCCCGCCCTTCACGTTGAACGAGAAGCGGCCCGGCCCGTAGCCACGCTCGCGCGCTTCCTTCACCTGCGCGAAGAGCTCGCGGATCGGCGTAAAAAGGCCGGTATAGGTCGCCGGGTTGCTGCGCGGCGTGCGCCCGATCGGGCTCTGGTCGACGCTGATCACCTTGTCGAAGTGGTCGAGACCGTCCATCTCGCGATAAGGCGCCGGCTGGTCGGCGCTGTCGTATAGGTGGCGCGCGACGGCGTGATAGAGCGTGTCGTTGACGAGCGTCGACTTCCCCGATCCCGACACGCCGGTGACACAAACGAAGAGGCCGACCGGAAGCTCGAGCGTGACATCGCGCAGGTTGTTGCCGCTCGCGCCGCGCACGACGAGCATCCTGTCGCGGTCGATCGGCGTGCGTTGCGCGGGAACGGCGATGCGGCGGCGCCCCGACAGATACTGTCCGGTCAGCGAATGCGGTGCGCGGCGGATCTCCTCGGGGGTGCCCTGCGCGACGACCTGGCCGCCGTGCTCGCCGGCACCGGGGCCCATGTCGACGACGTGGTCGGCGGTCATGATCGCGTCGCGGTCGTGCTCGACGACGATCACGCTGTTGCCGAGATCGCGCAGGCGCTTCAGCGTTTCGAGCAGGCGGTCGTTGTCGCGCTGATGGAGCCCGATCGACGGCTCGTCGAGCACGTACATGACACCGGTGAGCCCCGACCCGATCTGCGACGCGAGCCGGATGCGCTGCGCCTCGCCGCCGGAGAGCGTCTCGGCCGAGCGATCGAGCGACAGGTAGTCGAGCCCGACGTTGTTGAGGAACGACAGCCGCGAGACGATCTCCTTCACGATCTTGTCGGCGATCGCCGCGCGATGACCGGGAAGCGAGAACTTCGCGAACCACTCCATCGTGCGCTTCAGCGGCCACGCCGAGATCTCGTAGATCGCGCGCGGGTCGGCGTCGTCACCGACGCGGACGTTGCGCGCCTCGCGCTTCAGGCGCGTGCCGTCGCATTCCGGGCACGGCTTGTCGTTCAAGTACTTGGCGAGCTCCTCGCGCACCATCACGCTGTCGGTCTCGCGATAGCGCCGCTCGAGGTTGGGAATGATGCCCTCGAACGTATGCTCCTTCACCGACGCCCTGCCGCGCTCGGAGAGGTACGTGAACGGGATCTTCTCGTCGCCGGAGCCGTACAGGATCAACTGCTGCACGCGCTCGGGGAGCTTCGCGAACGGCCGCTCGATGTCGAAGCCGGCGTGCTTCGCGAGGCCCTGCAGCATCTGGAAGTAGAACTGGTTGCGGCGATCCCAGCCGCGGATCGCGCCCGACGCGAGCGAGAGATCCGGAAATGCAACGACGCGCTTCGGATCGAAGAAGCTGATCGAGCCCAGCCCGTCGCAGCGCGGGCACGCGCCGATCGGATTGTTGAACGAGAAGAGCCGCGGCTCGAGCTCCGAGAGCGCGTAGTTGCAGATCGGGCAGGCGAACTTCGCCGAATAGAGATGCTCTCGCGGGCGCTCCTCTTCCGCATCCATCTCGACCGCGATCGCGCGCCCGTCACCATGGCGCAGCGCGGTCTCGTACGACTCGGCGAGGCGCTGCTTCATCTCGGGGCGCACGCGCAGCCGGTCGACGACGACCTCGACCGTATGCTTCGAATTGCGCGCGAGCGCCGGCACCGCATCGATCTCGTGCACGACGCCATCGACGCGAACGCGCACGAAGCCCTTCGCGCGCAGCTCGGCGAACAATTCCAGTTGCTCGCCCTTGCGGTTCACCACCGCGGGCGACAGGATCATGAGCCGCGTGTCGGCAGGAAGCGCGAGCGTCGCGTCGACCATCTGCGAGATCGTCATCGACGTGAGCTTCTGCTCCGGATGGTTGATGCAGTACGGGTCGCCGACGCGCGCGAACAGGAGGCGCAGATAGTCGTGCACCTCGGTCACCGTGCCCACGGTCGAGCGCGGGTTGTGCGACGTCGCCTTCTGCTCGATCGAGATCGCCGGCGACAATCCCTCGATCAGATCGACGTCGGGCTTCTCCATCAACTGCAGGAACTGGCGCGCGTAGGCCGAAAGCGACTCGACGTAGCGGCGCTGGCCTTCGGCGTAGAGCGTATCGAAGGCGAGCGAGCTCTTGCCCGACCCGGACAGCCCGGTGATGACGATCAACCGGTGTCGCGGCAGGTCGAGATTGAGGTTCTTGAGATTGTGGGTGCGGGCGCCGCGGATGCGGATCAGGTCCATGCGCAATCGTCCGTACGGACTAGTCCGCAGGGCTGAAGGAAACTCGGGCAACCTGTTAGTATAGTGCGATTCACTATCTCGTTACACACCGCGTCATTACTTCGACTCGCTATATCGTCTCATTACATCGTTTCGTACATCGATCGGAATCACACCATGGCCTCGGTCAACAAAGTGATCCTCCTCGGCAATCTCGGGCGCGACCCCGAAACCCGCTACACCACCGACGGCAGCGCGGTCGCCAACCTCAACATCGCGACGTCCGAAACGTGGAAGGACAAGAACGGCGAGAAGCAGGAGCGCACCGAGTGGCATCGCGTCGTGCTCTTCGGCCGTACCGCCGAGATCGCCGGCGAATACCTGAAGAAGGGGCGCTCGGTCTATATCGAGGGGCGCCTGCAGACGCGCAAGTACACGGACAAGGACGGCGTCGAGAAATACACGACGGAAATCGTCGGCGACCGCATGCAGTTGATCGGCGGGCCGCGCGAGAGTTCCGGCGGCGATGTCGAGTTCAGCTCGGGGCAGGCTGCGAGCAGCCGACGCGAGCCCGCGACTGCGGGTGCGGCTGCGGCTGCGGGTAAGGGCGCCGCCCCCAGGAAGAACACCGAGGATTTCGACGACGACATCCCGTTCTAGATCGGGCGGGGTCAGGTCTTGCCTCTTGCCCCGCGGGGCAAAAGGCAAGACCTGACCCCGCTTTATTCGATGACGGCGCCGCCGAGGCACACCTCGCCGTCGTAGAGAACGAGGTACTGTCCCGGCGTCGGCGCCCACTGCGGCGCATCGAAACGCGCGACGAGCCTGCCGCTGTCGTCGCCCGCCTCGATCTCGCACGGTGCTGCGGCCATCCGGTAGCGCGTACGCGCCGTCAGGCGCGCGGGCAGCGCCGGCGCGACACCGGCGATCCAGTGTGGCTCGATCGCCGTCACGACGTCGCGCGAAAGCAGCGGGTGATCGTGGCCCTGAACGACGACGAGCGCATTGCGCGCGCGATCCTTCGCCGCGACGAACCACGGAAGTCCGCTGCCGCCGCGCGTGCCGCCGACGCCGAGCCCCTCGCGCTGCCCGAGCGTGTAGTAGGCGAGCCCCTGGTGCGTCCCCACTTCGACGCCCTCGGGTGTGACGATCGGCCCCGGAACGCGCGGCAGGTAGCGCGCGAGAAACTCGCGGAACGGCCGCTCGCCGATGAAGCAGATTCCCGTCGAATCGCGCTTCGCCCAGGTCGGAATCCCTTCGCGCCGGGCGATCGCGCGCACGTCGCGCTTCGCGATCTCGCCGAGCGGAAACAGCACCGGATCGAGCTGCTCCTGCGTCAACCGGTGCAGGAAATACGTCTGATCCTTCGACGCATCGGCGGCCGTCAGGAGCTCGACCCTGCCCGCCGCGGTCCGGCGCGTACGCGCGTAATGGCCGGTCGCGATCCGGTCGGCGCCCATCGCCCGCGCGTGATCGAGAAACGCGCGGAACTTGATCTCGCTGTTGCACAGCACGTCGGGATTGGGCGTGCGCCCCGCTTCGTAGTCGCGCAGAAACGATGCGAAGACGCGCTCGCGATAGCGCTCGGCGAAGTTGACCGCCTCGATCTCGATGCCGATCACGTCGGCGACCGCGGCGGCATCGACGAGGTCCTGACGCGACGTGCAGTATTCGTCGGTGTCGTCGTCCTCCCAGTTCTTCATGAAGACGCCGACGACGTCGTAGCCCTGCTCCTTGAGGAGCCAGGCCGCGACCGACGAATCGACGCCGCCGGACATGCCGACGACGACGCGCTCCCGGCGCGTGGTCACGGCGAGGTGGTCACGGCGAGGTGGTCACGGCGAGGCGGTCACGGGCAGGCGGTCACGGCGCGCGATCACCAGCGAGCCGTCACAGGCGTGCGATCACGCCGAGTGGCCAGCGCACTCCGCTGCGGTAATCGTCGAGCGCGCGCAGCACCAGCGGGCTGCGGTGCTGCGCCGCGCGGGCCGCCGATTCTTCGTAGCTGAGCCACAGCGCGCGCACGATGCCGGTATCGAGCGCTCGCGTCGGATCGTGCCGACGCGCGATCGCGGCGAAGGTGAAACGGACGAAGGTCGCACCCCGGTCGCTCGCCTCCCAGTGGTAGACGCCGACGAGCGCCACCGGCTCGACGTCCCACGCCGATTCTTCGAGGGTCTCGCGCACGGCCGCGGCAGCGATCGACTCTCCCGCCTCGACGTGTCCCGCTGGCTGGTTGAGACGCAACCCGGCGCGAGTCTGCTCCTCGACGAAGAGGTAGCGGCCATCGCGCTCGACCACCGCGGCGACGGTCAGGATCGGACGCGCGCGGGCCGCCGTCGCCCGCGTGAGCGTCATCGGCCGGCCCGGTGACGGCTGACGGGCGGGCGTCACCTGGCGACCCGTCACGGGCGTACGTTCCGGGCCGTCCGGCACGAGTGAAGATCCGGCCCTGCCACTTCCTTCGGCGGTCGATTCGGGTGCTGTCTGCATGATTGTCTCGATTTCGATCATTGCGAACCTCCGGGGTTCGCAATGCAAGAGTCAGGCCGCAGCGCCAGGAGTCAGGCCGCAGCGCCCCGATCTGCCGACGGGCCCTCAAAAACGAACTGCCCCGGGGCAACGCGCCACCGGGGCAGTTGCGAAAGACGCGGCGCTTACTTGGCGGGCGCCGTGCCTTCCTTCGCCGCGCCTTCCTTGGCGGGGGCGGCTTCCTTCTTTGCTTCCTTCTTCGCGTGCTTCCTGGCCTTCTTCTTGGAGTGCTTGGTGACCTTCTTTTCGTGCTTCATGCCGTTTTCGGCCTTCATCGAGTCGGCCTTCGCCGGCTCTGCCTTCGCGGGCTCGGCAGCCTTCGCCGGAGCGGTCGCCGCGGCGGGCGCGGGAGCAGCCGCGGGCGCAGGTGCCGCGCCCTGGGCCCATGCAGTGGCGGCAAAGGCGCCGGCAATCAGGGCGATCAGCAATTTGTTCATGTCCAAAGTCCTTTTCGACTGTCGAGAATGGGTTTTGACGCCGGAAATCGGCGTCGGTGTCATTAACGCGACCGAACATGTCCGCGTTGACAGCGACTCCATGGACGCGTCCAACGCAGTCGCGGCAAAGCTTCCCCGCAATCAAGGATTTGCGCACAGGATATCTGTCGCCCGCCGACGACAGCGGGCTTCGAAAATGCCATGATTTCCGCGCCGCGGGAAAATCGAGCGAATGGGGTCAGGTCCCGGGACCCTGCTGCCGTTGCAGCCAGTCGCGCACGAGCGCGACGGTGACCGGGCGCCGGCGCGTCAGCGACAGGCGATCGAGCGCGGCGAGCGCCGCAACCAGCGAAGGCATGTCGCGCCGCGCGTGGGCGAGCAGATACGCGATCACGTCGTCGGAGAGGCGGAATCCGCGCTCCTTCGCGTAGGTCGCGAGGGCCTGCGGCTTCTCGGCATCGGTCAGCGCGCGCACTTCGAGGACGAGCCCGAGGGCGAGCCGCGTGCGCAGGTCCTCGCGCAGATCGAGCTGCGCCGGCGGAACGGAGGCCGCGGCGATCCACTGCGCGCCCGACGCCGCGAGCGCGTTGACGAGCGTGAACAATCTTGCCTGCGCGACGCCGTCGGCGTGCTCGAGGTCGTCGATCGCGAGGAGCGTCTCGGGAGGAAGTCGATCCGGATCAGCCGGAGCATCCGACGGACGCGCGCAGAAGAACACCGGACGCCGCTTGCGGGCGAGCTCGATCGCCGCGTGCAGGAGATGCGTCTTCCCGGCGGCGGCACCACCCCACAGCATCAGGCCGGGCGTCGCGAGCTCGCCATTCGCAAGCTGCACGATGCTCGCGACGACCTCGCCATTCGCGCCGGTCACGTAGTTCGCGAGCGACGGCGGCTCGGGACGCGCGAGCTCGAAGACCAGTTGCTGGGCCACGAATTGGAATCTGTCGAAGCAGCCGACGGCGGGCGCGGTCGGACGCTATTGCTCGCAGTGCACAGGCGCTATTCCTCGCGATACACGGGCGCTATTCCTCCAATGCACAGGCGCTATTCCTCGCGATACACAGGCGACGCCGCATAGGCGGCGCGAAGGTGCCGAAGCGCGACGAGGAGCATCGCCGACACGGGGAGCGCCATCAGCACGCCGACGAACCCGAACGCCTGGCCGAAGGCAAGCAGCGCGAAGATGACCGCGAGCGGATGCAGCCCGATGCGATCACCGACGAGGAACGGCACCAGGATATAGCTTTCGAGAAGCTGCCCGATCCCGTACACGGCGAGCACGGCGATGAATCCGGGCCAGCCGTGCCATTCGAGCATGGCGGCGAGTACGCCGAGAATGAGGCCGAGACCGAAGCCGACGTAGGGGATGAACACCAGGAGACCGGTGAGAATGCCGATCGCGAGCCCGCGCGACAACCCGGCAATCGTGAGGCCGATCGCGTAGTACGCGGCGAGCGCCACCATGACGAGAAGCTGCCCGTGCAGGAACTCGCCGAGCACACCGTCCACCTCGCCTAAGATCACCCGCAGCCGCGCGCGCCAGCGATGCGGAACGAGGTCGTCGAGGCGATCGATGATCATGTTCCAGTCGCGCAGCAGATAGAACATCACGACCGGGATCAACGCGAGGTTCAGCAGCACCGAGAGCAGGATCGCGCTGCCCGTCTTCACGCCCGATAGCACCGTGAGCGACAGGTTCTTCGCTTCCTGCGCGTTCTCAGTGATGAACGTCTTCAGCGACGCGAAATCGAGCGACAGCGTGATGCCGAGCTTCTCCTGCAGCCACGGCGCGACGCTGTCGGTGAACTGCGAGAAGAGATCGGGCAGGCGCGCGGTGGCGGTCGATACCTCGGCCTGGACGAGCGGAACCAGAACGAGAAAGAGCGCCGCCAGCAGCACGGCGATGAACAGGATCACCGCGAGCGTCGTGAGCGAGCGCGGAATGCCGTGCGCCTCGGCACGGGCGACCGCGGGCGAGCCGAGGTAGGCGAGGATCGCACCGATCAGAAACGGCGTCAGGATCGGCCCCAGCCAGCTCAGCGCCGCCACCAGCACGACCGCAGCGCCGACGATCCACAGGTACTGGCGCGCCGCGAGCGGCCGGTGGGCGGGAGACTCGGATGCGCGCGGCGCTCCGCGCGGCGGAGGGTCGTCGCGCGGGGGCGAATCGTCGCGCAGCAGCGGATCTTCGCTCATCGGAGAGTAGAATCGCGGCGCAAAGTGCTGCACTTTACCCTATCGCCGTGAACCGGCCCCGCGGCCGCGGCCGGCCGGTGCCTCCGCCCATGTCCACGTCCGCGCCCGCAGCGAAATCCCTCTCGTACCGCGATGCCGGAGTCGACATCGACGCCGGCGATGCGCTCGTCGAGCGCATCAAGCCGTTCGCGAAGCGCACGATGCGCCCCGAAGTGCTGGCCGGCATCGGCGGCTTCGGTGCGCTCGTCGAGATCGGCAAGCGCTACCGCGAGCCGGTGCTCGTCGCCGGCACCGATGGCGTCGGCACCAAGCTCGCCCTCGCGCAGCGCCTCGGCCGTCACGCCACGATCGGCATCGACCTCGTCGCGATGAGCGTCAACGACATTCTCGTGCAGGGCGCCGAGCCGCTGTTCTTCCTCGACTACTACGTGTGCGAGAAGCTCGACGTCGACGTCGCCGCGCAGGTGATCGAGGGCATCGCAAAGGGCTGCGAGATCGCGGGCTGCGCGCTGATCGGCGGCGAGACGGCCGAGCACCCCGGAACCTTTCCACGCGGCGAATACGACCTCGCCGGATTCGCCGTCGGCGTCGTAGAGAAGTCGGCGGTGATCGACGGGCGCGACATCGCGCCGGGCGATCGGCTCGTCGGACTTGCGTCGAGCGGGCCGCATTCGAACGGCTACTCGCTGATTCGCCGCGTGCTCGAGCACTCGGGCACCGATCTCGCATCGCGCGCCGATCACACGCTCGACGGAGCGCCACCCACCGATCGTGCGCTGGATGGCGCACCACTCGCCGACGCGCTGCTCGCGCCGACGCGCATCTACGTGAAGCCGGTGCTGGCACTCGCCGCGGAGATCCGCATCAAGGGCATGGCGCACATCACCGGCGGCGGTCTCGTCGAGAATGTCCCGCGCATGCTGGCGCCGTCGCTGCAGGCGCGGCTTCTTCGCGCGCGCTGGCCGCGCTCGCCGGTGTTCGACTGGCTGCAACAGCACGGCCGCATCGCCGACGACGAAATGCATCGTGTCTTCAACTGCGGCATCGGCTTCGTCCTCGCCGTCGCGCCTGGCGACGTCACCGCAGCGATCGCCGAGCTCGAAGCCGCCGGCGAGCGCGCATTCGAGATCGGCGAGGTGGCCGCGCGCCCTGCCGGGGCAGCCGCGACCATCGTCGTCTGACCGTCGTCGGCGGGCCGCTCCCGTGCCGTGTCCGGAGCAAACGCGCATCACCGTCCTCATCTCGGGGCGAGGCTCGAATCTCGCCGCGCTGATCGACGCTGCGCGTGCGCGCGCGCTCGATGGCGGCACGATCGTGCGCGTCATCAGCAACCGGCCGCAGGCCGCGGGGCTTGCGCGCGCGACCGAGGCGGGCATCGCCACGACGGTCGTCGATCACCGCGCGTATCCGTCGCGCGACGCGTTCGACGCGGCGCTGCGCGAGGCGATCGACGCGGACCGGCCGGACCTCGTCGTGCTCGCTGGTTTCATGCGCGTCCTCGGCGCACCGTTCGTGCGGCATTATGAAGGCCGGATGCTCAACATCCACCCGTCGCTCCTGCCGGCGTTTCCGGGGCTCGACACGCACCAGCGTGCGCTCGACGCGGGTGTCTCGCGCCACGGCTGCAGCGTGCATTTCGTGAGCACGGAGGTCGACGGCGGCCCTGTGGTTGCGCAGGCCGAAGTGCCGGTGCAAGCCGTTGACGATGCCGAGCGCCTCGCTGCGCGCGTGCTCGAGCAGGAGCATCGGCTGTTACCCGAAGTCGTGCGCTGGTTCTGCGCTGGAAGGCTGCGGTGGGTCGACGGCCGCGCACAGCTCGATGGTGTCGAGGTCACCGCACCGATCACGCTCGCGGGCGCCGCGGCGAGCGCGTCGCCGCGGCGTGTTCGCGGCGTGTTCTGGGTGGCGCTCGGCGCGTCGATCGCCGTGCACGCGCTGTGGTCGCTGTGGCCGGCGCCGGTACCAACCGCACCGACGGAGCCGGTGCTGACAGCGACGCTCGAAACGCTGCCTCCGCCGCCCGCCGCGGCGGCTCCTTCGCCGAAGGTTGCGGCTTCGCAACCCATTCCGCGGCCACGCGTCGCCGACCGCGAGCATCGACGCACGGCTCCTGCGCCAGCGCGCGCGGCGCCGCCGACTTCGATCGAATCCGCGCCGCGACTCGTCGCGGCGCCGCGATCGCAAAGCGACATCGTGGCCGGTGCAGCGGAGGCGCTGCCGACATCGAGCGACGAGAATGCCGGCAGCGGGGCGGCGGGAAGCGCAACCGGACGATCCGGCAACGAAACCCCTGCTGCCACGACCGGCGACGCCGGCGCCACGGGGGCGACAGGCGCCACGGGCGCGACAGGCACGACGGGAGTGAAGGCCGCCGCAACTGAGGTCGAGCTGCCACCACGCGTCGACCTCGCCTACCAGGTGTTCCTCGGCACCCGCGGCTTCATGATCGGCGACGCGACCTATCGCTTCGAGCACGACGGCGACCGTTACCGCATCTCGACGGTCGGCGAAGCGCGTGGGCTCGCGGCGCTCTTCATTCACGGCACCGGCAAGGTCGAGAGCCGCGGCCTCATCACGCCGACGGGGCTGAAGCCGCTCGAGTTCGCGGTCGAGCGCGGCAGCCCCGACAAGCGCGAGATCGCGTTCTTCGACTGGGCCGGCGACACGGTGTCGCTGAACGACGGCCGCACCGCGGAGCTTGAAGCGCCTGCGTTCGATCCGCTGACGATCCTCTGGCAGCCGTATTTCTCGCCGCCGACCGGCGCCACCGAGCTCACGTTCAGCCTCGCGACGACGCGCAAGGTCGCGCGTTACACGCTGAAGCACGAAGGCGACGAGCGCCTCGCGTGGCGCCAGGGCACGATCGAGACCGAGCGCTGGTATCGGGTGAGCGACGACGGCAAGACCGAGGCGTGGTTCTGGCTCGCGCCGTCGCTGCATTTCATCCCGATCCAGATGCGCGCGACGCGCACGGCGCGCGGCACGCTCGAAGCGAAGCTCGCGTCGATCCGCGTCGACGCAGAATATGCGGGCTTCGCTTCCGACCCGACCGGTCCGGTGCCGCCTCCCGAACCGGTCGAGCAGCGGGTGAGCCCGTTCCGGGACATGACTCCGTGACGCTGCACCGGGCGCAGGTGACGGCGCTCGCGCAGGCGATCACGCGCGTCGGTCGGCTCGATGCACCCGCGGACTCGACGCTGACCACATTCTTCCGCGAGCATCGCGAGCTCGGTGCGCACGATCGCAGCCTGATCGCCGACGCGGTGTTCGCGTGGTTGCGCCGGAAGCGCTCGCTCGAAGCGCTCGCCGCCACCGATGCGCCGCGTCTTCTCGCGCTCGCCGTGCTCGTGCGCGAGCTCGGGCACTCGGTGCGCGATCTCGAAGCCGCGACGAGCGCGACGGAACGCGACTGGCTCGCTGCGTTCAAAGCGCGGCTCCACGACGAGCTTCCGGAAGCCGTCGCCGCGGACGTTCCCGACTGGCTGTGGGAGCGCCTCGCCACGATCGACGAAGACCGCGCAGCGCTCGCGCGCGCGTGGCAGGCGCCGGCGCCGCTCGATCTTCGCGTCAACGTCCTGAAGGCGACGCGCGACGACGCGCTCGCGGCACTGCAGGCCGACGGCCTTCGCGTGACGCCGACGCCGTGGTCGCCGTGGGGTCTGCGCGTCGCCGGGCGCCCGTCGCTCGCGCGGCACCCGTGGCTTGCCGACGGACGTCTCGAAGTGCAGGACGAGGGGAGCCAGCTCGTCGGGGCACTCGTTGCGCCGAAGCGGACCGACATGGCGGTCGACTTCTGCGCGGGTGCGGGCGGCAAGACGCTCCTCCTCGGGACATTGATGCGCTCGCAGGGCCGCGTCTACGCGTTCGACACGTCGGCCGCGCGCCTCGCGCGCCTCACGCCGCGCCTCGCGCGCTCGGGGCTCTCCAACGTCCATCCGCAGCGCATCGCGCACGAGCGCGACGCGAAGATCGGCAGGCTCGCCGGCAAGATCAACCGTGTGCTGGTCGATGCGCCGTGCACCGGCTTCGGCACGTTGCGCCGCAATCCAGACCTCAAGTGGCGCCGCAGCGAGAGCGACCTCGCCGAGCTCGCCGACAAGCAGCGACGCATTCTCGACGCCGCGGCGACGCTCGTGAAGCCCGGCGGGCGGCTCGTCTATGCGACGTGCAGCGTGCTGCCCGAAGAGAACGACGCCGTCGCCGACGCCTTCCTCGCCGCGCACCCCGGATTCCACGCGGTGAGCGCGAGTGCGATCCTCGCGAGGGCCGGCATCGCGCTCGATACCGGAATGCGGCTTCGCACGTGGCCGCACCGGCACGGCTGCGATGCCTTCTTCGCCGCCGTCTTCGAACGCGCCGCCTGAAACCCGGGACGTACCACGTTTTCGGCCGCCGACGCGAAGCCGCCTGTTAGCATGACTCGTTCGGCCTGCCATCCTGCGCGTCGATGATCACGCCAATCGACTTCACCCGCCTGCAATCCGCGCTCGCGTCGACGCGCGGGTGGATCGAGCTCGCGGTGACGCTCGTGTGCCTCGCGATCGCGTGGAGCATCGAGCGGCGCTTCGAGCGCGCCGATCGCGCGCAGCTTGCCGCGGCGCTCGAGCAGCGCGAGCCCCTCGCTCCGGGGTCGCGACGCCTGCGCGGCGTCGCGCTGCGCCTCGCGTTCCCGCTGATCGGCCTCGTGCTCGTCTATGTCGTCGCGTCGATCTGGCGGCGCCACGTCGGCGCGCCGTTCTTCCTCGCGATCGCAGCGCCGCTTCTCGTGACGCTCGCCGGCATTCGCATGCTCGTGTACGCACTGCGGCGACTGTTCCCCGGCGAAGGATGGCAACGCGCGTCCGAGCTCGCGATCGTCGCCACCGCATGGTCGCTCGCGGCGCTCTACTTCCTCGGCATCCTGGGCGAGCTCGGCGCCGCGCTTGCCGAGATCGTCATCCCGATCGGCAAGGGTCAGGTGACGATGCTGACGATCGTCGAGGGGATCGTCGTGGTGATCGTTGCGCTGATCGTCGCGCTGTGGGTCTCCGGCCTCGTCGAGCGGCGGCTCGCCGACGCGAGCCAGATCGACCCCAACCTGCGCGTCGTGTTCGCCAACATCGTGCGCGTCGCGCTGGTGGTGATCGGCGTCATGATCGCGCTCGAAGTGGTCGGCTTCGACCTCACGCTCCTCGCGGTGTTCGGCGGTGCGCTCGCGGTCGGCATCGGGCTCGGTTTGCAGAACCTCGCCGCGAACTACATCGCCGGCTTCACGATCCTCCTCGACAAATCGGTTCGTCTCGGCGACCTCGTCACCGTCGACGGGCGCACCGGCATCGTGTCGCAGGTGACGGCGCGCTACGTCGTCGTGCGCAGCACCGACGGCCTCGAAGCGATCGTTCCGAACCAGACGATGGTGACGACGACGGTGCTGAACCACGGCTACTCGACGCCGGGGGTCCGCGTCGCGATCACCGTGCAGGTCGACTACGACAGCGACGTCGAGAAGGCGCTCGCCCTCCTCGTCGAGATCGCCAGGCGCCAGTCGCGCGTGCTGGGCGACGCGCGCGCACCCAAATCGTTCGTCACCGGCTTCGCCGAGAGCGGGATCAACCTCGAGCTGGGGGTATGGATCAACGATCCGCAGAACGGGCAGCTCAATCTGAAGAGCGCGATTCACCGCGAGATCCTCGCCGAGTTCAAGACGCACGGCATCAGCATCCCGTTCCCGCGGCGCGAGGTGCGCATCGTCGGCAATGCCGCCGAGTCCGCGGACGAGTCCGGTGCGTGTTCGTTTCCGCCGCCGATCGCCGGCTCCGCCAGGCCGGATTGACCGCCGTCGTTCCCCCCGCAGCCCCCCGTCGCGTACAATCACGGACGCGTGCGGCTCCCGGGGGTTTGCGCGCAAGCTCATTCATCAGATCCTGGATACTCAATGACTTACGATTTGCTCTCCTTCGCGGCGCGAGGGCTCGTCCAACTGCCGTGGTGGGGCTATGTGATCGTGACGCTGGTGCTGACGCACATCACGATCGCCTCCGTGACGATCTTCCTGCATCGCAGCCAGGCGCACCGCGGGCTCGACCTGCACCCGGTCGTCTCGCACTTCTTCCGCTTCTGGCTGTGGCTCACCACCGGCATGATCACGAAGGAGTGGGTCGCGATCCACCGCAAGCACCACGCGAAGGTCGAGAGCATCGACGACCCGCACAGCCCGCAGGTCCGCGGCATCCGCAAGGTTCTCTTCGAGGGCACCGAGCTCTATCGCGCCGAAGCGCGAAACCTCGAAACGCTCGAAAAGTACGGCCACGGCACGCCCGACGACTGGCTCGAGCGGCACGTCTACACCGGACACGCGATGCTCGGCATCGCGACGATGCTGATCGTCAACGTCGCGCTCTTCGGAGCGATCGGCATCACGATCTGGGCGGTGCAGATGATCTGGATACCGGTCACCGCGGCCGGAATCATCAACGGCCTCGGCCACTACTGGGGCTACCGCAACTTCGCGTGCAACGACGCGTCGACCAACATCGTGCCGTGGGGCATCCTGATCGGCGGCGAAGAGCTGCACAACAACCACCACGCGTACGGAACGTCGGCCAAGCTCTCGTCGCGCTGGTGGGAAGTCGACATCGGCTGGATGTACATCCGCATCCTGCAGTCGCTGAGACTCGCGAACGTGCGCAAGATCGCGCCGCAGATCCGCTTCGACCGCAGCAAGATGGTGCCCGACCTCGCGACGCTGCAGGCGGTGATCACCCATCGTTACGCGGTCGCGACGAGCTACGCGCGCTCGCTCAAACAGACCTGTGCGACCGAGTTCGCGGCGCTGCGCGCGCGGCATCCAGGACACATCGATCTTCCCAGCCTGCGCCGCGTCAAGAAGTGGCTCGCGGCGGACGCGAGCGCGCTGCCCGCAACCGAGCACGCGCGGATCGAGCGCACGCTGGCGACGAGCAAGGTGCTGGAGCAGATCTACGCGATGCGCCAGGAGCTCGCACAGCTCTGGAGCCGCTCGACCGAATCGTCGGAGCAGCTCCTCGCGCGGCTGCAGGACTGGTGTCGCCGCGCCGAAGCCTCGGGCATCGCCCCGCTCGCGCAGTTCGCGGCGCAGCTCAAGCGCTACGCGTAGCGGGAAAACCGGGACGCCGAAAACCGGGACGTACCACGTTTTTTTCGAAAGACCGGGACGTACCGCCTATTTCTCCGAGGCGTGATTGCGGGAATCGAGAATGAACTTCGACATCGAGTGCGAACGCGAAGATGACGGTCGCTGGCTGGCGGAAGTACCGCAGCTGCCCGGTGTACTCGCGTACGGTGCAACATGCGACGAGGCCATGGCAAAGGCGCAGGTGCTTGCGCTGCGCGTCCTGGCCGAGCGCCTCGAGCATGGCGAGAGCCGGCCGCAATCCATCTCGATTTCTGTCGCGGCTGCGTGACGCAATGGTCCTCAACCAAAGCGCGTCGCGTCCTCGCGGCGCTGCTTCGTCGTGCCTCGATCGGTAACGCGACACCTCGAGCGGCATCGCAGCGCGCACATCGGCTGGTTGCGTGCCGCGGTGCTCGGGGCCAATGACGGTCTCATCTCGACGGCGAGCCTCGTCATGGGGGTCGCCGCCTCGGGCTCGCCTCGCTCTGCGGTCCTGATCGCGGGAATCGCGGGGCTCGTCGCCGGCTCGATGTCGATGGCCGCGGGCGAGTACGTCTCCGTCAGCTCACAGGCCGACACCGAGGCGGCCGATCTCGCCAGAGAGCGTCGAGAACTTGCGAGCAGCCCCGACGCGGAGAAGGCGGAGCTCGTCGCGATCTACGTCAGTCGCGGGCTTACAGCGGAGTTGGCGACCCAGGTCGCCGAGCAGTTGATGGCCAGGGATCCGCTCGAAGCGCACGCGCGTGACGAGCTCGGCCTCTCTGAGATCTCCATGGCGCGGCCGTTCCAGGCGGCGATCACTTCCGCGCTGACGTTCGCATCCGGGGCGCTGCTTCCGGTTCTTATTTCAGCGGTCGCGCCCCGATCCTCGTTCACATGGGCCGTTCCGGCGAGCACGATCGTGCTCCTTGCCGTCCTCGGCGGCATCGCTGCTCGGGTCGGCGCTGCGCCGATCGGACGCGGCGCCCTTCGCGTGATGTTCTGGGGTGTGCTGGCGATGGCCGCTTCGGCGGCCGTAGGACGGCTCTTCGGAGCGGCGGTCTGAGAGCGTGCCGACCCAGCATGGCCGAACCGTTCTTTCGCGACATGATCACGTTTAGCTCCGCAGCGGGCTACGCGAAGCAGTCCTGAATACGCCATTGGCGCATGGCCGCCAATGGCGTATACTGCGATTCGTGGTCTTCCTCGAAACGCCCGTGTTCACGCGACGAATCAAGGAACTGGTCGACGATGATCAGTATCGTCAATTGCAGCTCCGACTGCTGGCGCACCCGGACGCGGGCGATTTGATTCGAGGAAGCGGTGGTTTGCGGAAGATCCGGTTGGGTATGGCCGGTCGGGGTAAACGTGGCGGGTCGCGGGTGATCTACTATTGGATCACCGCGAAGGCGCAGATCTACATGCTCCTGGTCTACGCCAAGAACGAACAGGATGACCTTATGGAGGAGCAACTGAAGGAGTTGCGTGCCCTCGTAAGAAAGGAACTCGGATGATGCAAGAGAAGTTGTTCGAGGAATTGAAGCGCAGCATAAGGCAAGCCGGGGCCATCGGTCGCGGCGAGCGGAAGCCCGCGCGCCGCTTCGAGTTCACGCCTTCGCGGATTCAGGCGGTTCGGGAGAAGACTCGGCTCTCGCAGGCGCAGTTCGCGGGGCTTCTGAACGTTAGCGTCAAGACTCTGCAGAATTGGGAGCAGGCGCGCCGTGAGCCGACCGGGCCGGCAAAAGCTCTGCTTCGGATCGTCGAGAAGGAGCCAGCCGTCGCCCTGCGCGCGCTGATGCGCCGGAATGCTGCTTGATTCCCACTCGTCGGATGCGTGCTGCGTGGAGAGGTGAACGCGAATGAGCGCCAGGCTTTGGGAAGAGTTCGTGTCCGGATTCCGTGAAGGCTGGCACCTGTTCTGGTCGCCGTTCACCGGACTCGCGACCGCCATGGCCGAAACCCGGCGCTGCCACTCTCGTTCACCGTCGGAGAGAGAGCAGCACCACGGTCGCGCGTGATATCGCGCACGCCGCCGCGATCGGGATTACTTCAGCTTCGTTTCCTTGTACTTCACGTGCTTGCGGGCGACGGGATCGAATTTCATGATCTCCATCTTGTCCGGCATGTTCTTCTTGTTCTTCGTCGTCGTGTAGAAGTGGCCGGTACCGGCCGACGACTCGAGCTTGATCTTTTCGCGTGGCATGGTGAACTCCTGCGCGTGAACCGGGATGAAGGGCCGCGCCCGCTCAGACGCGCTCGCCGCGGGCACGCAGCCCGGCCAGCACGACGTCGATGCCGTTCTTGTCGATCGTGCGCAGCGCCGCGTTGGTGAGCCGCAGGCTCACCCAGCGATTCTCGCTCTCGACCCAGAACCGGCGCCGCTGCAGGTTCGGCATGAAGCGACGCTTCGTCTTGTTGTTCGCGTGGGAAACGTTGTTTCCCACCATCGGGGCTTTCCCGGTGATCTGGCAGACTCGAGCCATCGCTCGCTCCTGAATAATCGTTGCTGGGCAGGCGCTCCGGCCGGGGAGCACCCAGGGACCGCCGAAAAGCCGTTGATTATAAGCCGAAAACGCGGCGGCAATCAACCCGAGGCGTTCCCGGGCACACCCGGCCTAACTGAAGAACGACCGGCGTCGCCCGACTGGGATGACTCGTGATGTGACTCACGGTCACGCCGCGTGGCTCTTGCGTTTTCATCAATCCAGAGAGAAGCCGCGACGACTCCGGATCCAACCAAGACCAATATGACAAGCGGCCAATCCATCTCAGAGGTGACTGTTCGCTTAGGTTGTCGTTACGGCAAGCAGCATGAGGTCCGTCGCGGTATCCAATCGACGACGTCGTCTGCTCATCACGAATCGTGACGGCGTTCGCGTTCGCGTCGATCAGCGTCGGCATTCCCATTGATCCAGAGCGCAGCCGCGATAACTCCGGACCCAATCAAGATCAATATGACAAGCGGCCAGTCCATTATTGCGCGCCCTCCAGCGTTAGCGCACCCGCAACAAATAGCCCGACGGCAAGAGCCAATGCGATCGCCACACGAGTTACCAGGTACAGCGTAATCTGTGCTTCAGTAAATGGCAACGTGGCGCCGCCATTCAGGGCCGCGGCAGACAGCGTGTGCAGATATCGCGCGAGGGCTTCCCGCTGCGTGGGCGTCGGGTGACGAAGTGCGTTGCGAGCGCCTTCCAGATTACGCCGCCACCGACCAGGGCGCGTCGTCTCGCTTGATTCGTTGGACGGTTCCTCACTCACAGCAACCCCCGCTCCGCAAACGACACCACGCGATCACCGGCAACGACGAAGTGATCGAGCGTTCGGATGTCGACGAGCGCCAGCGCCTGCTTCAGCGCCTGCGTGAGGAGCTCGTCAGCGCGCGACGGTTCGGCGACGCCCGACGGATGGTTGTGCGCGAAGATGACCGCCGCGGCGTTGCGCGAAAGCGCCGCTTTGACGATCTCGCGCGGATAGACCGAAGTCTGCGCGAGCGTGCCGCGAAAGAGCTCGTCGGCGGCGAGCAGCCGGTGCTGGCTGTCGAGGAACAGCACGACGAAGGCTTCGTGGGGCAGCGACGCGAGCGAGAGGCGCAGGTAATCGCGCACCGCCTCCGGCGAAGTGAGCGCGCCGCCGTGCGTCACCTCCTCACGCAGCAGCCGGCGCGCGATCTCGACGCCGGCAACGAGCTTCGCAGCCTTCGCCGTCCCGAGACCCTTGACACATGCGAGCTTGTCGATCGATTCGGCGAGAAGCGCGGACAAGCCACGGTAGCGCGCAAGGAGATCGCGCGCGACGTCGAGCGATGTCGCACCCGTGCAGCCGGTGCCGAGGACGACGGCGAGTAGCTCGGCATCGGTGAGCGCCGCGGCACCCTGCGCGAGGAGCCGCTCGCGCGGGCGTTCGCCTGCCGGCCAGGACGCGATGCTCACGATCGCGCGCCCTTCCGTACGACCGCGAACCCTATCCGTCCTTCGGCAGCCTGCCAGCGGGGCCTTGGCGCGTTCGGGCGATGTCGGCGAGGGTCTCGATCCGAACCAGCCGGCGATCGATGCTCTGCACCTGCCGATCGAGTGCGACGACGAACGTCGACCACTGCTCGATGCGCGCACCGGTCTCGCGCAGTCGCTCCTTGACCACCTCCACTCCGGAGAGCCGGTCCAGGATATCGGTGACTATGCTCACGCTGCTTTCCTTGATTTAGCGTGCCGACGCGTGAGCCGCGCGAAGGCGGCGTCGAGCCGGGCGTTGATCGTCGCGAGCTCATCGGCCATCTCGCGCAAGTCGAGTTCCGCGCGCTGCGTGCCCACGTCGAGTGCGTGAAGCTCTTCCGGCGAAACGCCAGCAAGATAGGCGTCGACCGCACGACGCACCTCCTCGGCGACCCTGGTGCCGTTCGCCTTCGCCTTCTCCTGCAAGCGCTTCTTCTGCGATCGCTCGAGGTAGACCTGTGTCAATTCCATCGTTGCCATAGTCGCTGCATCCAACTGACGTTATATATTGCATATATATCATTGATCGCGGCTGGCGGCAAGGCATGTACGGAGTCTGCCGCGGAGGCGCGGGCGTCGCGATACGACTGATGGCCGAGCCGCCTCGGGCGCGGGCTCGATTGAAGCGGCCGAGGGAAGTGTAAGATCGCCCGCAACGCGACGCTCTCCACCTCCTGGCCGAGGGAAGAAGCCGACGAACGTGACCGCCTCCGCTCAATCCGATTTCCACCGCCTCACCCGCCTTGTCCTCGGCGTCACCGGCGGCATCGCCGCGTACAAGGCAGCCGAGCTCGTGCGGCTCTTAGTCAAGGATGGCGTCATCGTCGACGTCGTGCTCACCGAGGCGGGCGCGCAGTTCGTCGCCGCGACGACGTTCCAGGCGCTCTCAGGGCGCCCGGTGCACTCGAGCCTGTGGGCTTCGGGGAGCACCGACGCGATGGGGCACATTGCGCTCTCGCGCGGCGCCGACGCGATCGTCGTCGCGCCTGCATCGGCGGACTTTCTGCATAAGCTCGCGCATGGCGCCGCCGACGATCTCCTGTCGACGCTCTGTCTCGCGCGCGAATGCCCGCTCTTCGTTGCGCCCGCGATGAATCGGCAGATGTGGTCGAACGCCGCGACGCAGCGCAACGTCGCGCGCCTGCGCGACGATGGCATCACGATCCTCGGCCCCGACGTCGGCGAAATGGCGTGCCGCGAGAACGGCGAAGGACGCATGCTCGAAGCGGCGGCAATCCACGCCGCGCTCATCGCGTGGCGGCAACCGAAGGTGCTCGCCGGCAAGCGCGTCCTCGTGACCGCGGGACCGACCTTCGAGGCGATCGACCCGGTGCGCGGCATCACGAACCTGAGCTCGGGGCGGATGGGCTTCGCGATCGCGCAGGCGGCGATGGAGGCCGGCGCCGAGGTCACGCTCGTCGCGGGATCCACGGCGCTCGCCACTCCCGATGGCGTGACGCGCATCGACGTCGTCAGCACCGCCGAAATGGCCGAGGCAGTGTTCGCACGAGCCGCATCGAGCGACGTCTTCGTCGCCGTCGCAGCACCCGCCGACTACGCGCCCGAGCGCAGGGAAGAAAAGAAGATCAAGAAGTCGGGCGCACCGCTCGCCCTCACGCTGAAGCCGACGGTCGACATCCTCGCGACCGTCGCTGCGCGGCCCGATGCGCCCTACTGCGTCGGCTTCGCCGCCGAGAGCCAGGACGTTGTCGCCCTCGCGTCGGAAAAGCGGCGGCGCAAGAAGCTGCCGCTGATCGTCGCCAACCGCGCGCAGGACGCGCTCGGTAGCGCCGACAACGAAGTGACGCTGATCGACGATGCCAGTGCGACGCCGCTCCCGAAGATGGAGAAGCTCGCACTCGCGCGACGGCTGGTGGCGGAAATCGCGCGGCGACTGAAGTAAGTCGCAGCCTTATCGCCGATGCGCCTCCATGTAGGCGCGAAGCAGGGCGTTCATACGGGACTGATATCCCCTGCCTTGGGCGCGAAACCATTCAACGACGTCGCGATCGATCCGGAGGGAAAGGAGCGTCTTCGTCGGGGGGCGGCGCAAGACCATGCTTGACCACCGCACGCGCGAACATCTCCGGCGTCCACGCGGGTGCGTCATCGTCGACGATGATCTCCGAATCGCGCATCGCTGCGACGCGCGCGATGTTACTTGCCGATCTGTGAGAAGTAGAACCGCGTTTCATTTAAGGCAAGTGTAGCTACGTTTCGTCACTATGGGAAGGTATTGCGCAGCCTCATTATGCAAAGAAGCGTACTCCTATCGATGCCTTCGCCGGGCAACGAGCCGCACGTCGAGAGCATGTTGCTGCCGTGAAAATGCGCCCGTCAATCGTTCGAAAGGCCGATGTACGCCCCATGTGAAGCATGGCATCCTCGCGGCTTGCTTCGGTCTTGCGGCGACGGAAGCCGACTTGACAGCACATTTCGCCGGGAAGCGCATGGGCTCGATGCTTTCGTTTGAGGTCGAAGGTGCGCACCACCCAGTCCCGTGCGATAATGTTACATGTAACGGTTGTGGAGGCTATGATGGCTGAGAGCGGTGCACAGCGCGTACAAAGACGCCGAGAGGTGTTGCGCAAGGCAGGGTTGCGTCCCATCCAGATATGGGTGCCTGATACGCGGCAACCCTGGTTTGCCAGGGAATGCGCGCGACAATCACGGCTCATCCAGCGCGGTCGTCAGGACCGTGAAATCCTGAATTGGATCGAGCGAGCCGTCGATCTTCGCGGATGGAAGTGAAACGCGGAGATGTAATTACGGTCGTTATTCCAGGCGATTACGGGAAGCCGCGGCCTGCGGTTGTCGTGCAATCCGATTTCTTCGAACAGCATCCATCGGTGACAATAATCCCGATCACAAGCAATTTGCACAAGACGCCGCTTTTTCGCGTAACCATTCAGCCCGATCCAACCAATGGCTTGCGCAAGCCGTCCCAAATCATGATCGACAAGATTATGACCATCGCCCGAGCAAGGATCGGTTCCCGCGTCGGGGTCCTTGATCGCGGAACGATGCTGGAGGTCAGCCGACGCCTTGCGGTCTTTCTCGGCCTCGCAGGATAGACGCGTGCCCTAGCCGAAGTGGATTCGCGTAAGTCATGCCCGTCCATCTCCTCCGCCCCGCCCTCAACGGCAAGCTCACCGTCGAGCGCTTCCTCACGCCCGAGGAGTGCCAGACGATCGTCGATCGCGTCGACGGCTTCGACGGCATCCAGTTCACGAAGTACTCGCACGACCAGGGGAAACCGGGCGACCATTACGGGCCGCACAAGGACACGCGGCTCCTCGCCGACGGCACCATCAGGAAGCTCTCGTTCACGATCCAGCTCTCGGATTCCGCGAGTTACGAGGGCGGCGACGTGGTGCTTTACGACTCCTTCACCGATTTCGCGACCCTCGACCGCGCGCGCGGGTCGATCAGCTTCTTCCCGTCGTACACGATCCACGAGGTGACGCCGGTCAGCCGGGGACTGCGCTACTCGCTCGTCGGCTGGGCGACTGGGCCGTCGTTCGCGTGACGGCTTACGTTCTACCGAGAACAACGTTCGGGTCGTACTCGAATCCCGGATAGAGAAACGCGGAAGCTATTGCCTCGCAGTCGCGCTCGCTCCCGCCGGCTGCCCGTACCAGCTCACGCCAGCGTGCTCCCACAATTCGCTTCATGTCGTCGATGATGGCGTTGGCCGCCGCGCGCTCGAGGCGGAACCGCGGACAGTGCGACAGCAGGTTCTCGCGATTGGCGTAGCGATTGAATGCGCCGACCTGGAGCGCAAGGTGACGCTGCTCCTGCGCAATCTGTGGCATCGGCGTCAGATCGTAGGCCGGCGAGAGCTGCCAGTATCGCGTCGGTGCGATCACGGCGTGATTGCGGGGGTGGTCGTCGGTGTTGGAGATAAGTGCATTGAATACCATTCGCCGGAACATCTCGTGCAGCGCCTCGGTCGGCCTCTCGACCAGGCGTCGCAGCTCGTCAGCGATGCGCAGATACGACCAGTTTGCTCGGGCGGTGTGGTCGTCCCCGGCGCCAAGGAGCGTCAACGCGCTGAGCATCCGATGACGGAGATAACCACCGGGAACGCTTGCGCGATCAAAGCGCTTGACGAGCAGCACGTCGTTGCCAGCGATGCGCACCACCTGCGTTTCCGGAGTGCGGATGCCGCAGAGTTGCGCGAGGCGCAACATAGCAGCTTCGACGGGTGCGTTGTTCCAGCGATCGTCCTTCTGTGGAAACTTGGCAAGCCACAGCGCGCCAGCGTCCTCCACCACCGCTTTCGGTCGTGCCCCGCCGACCGAGGTGCGAAGCTGCAGCAGGTCGTCTGCCGGAATCCGTTCAGCGCTCGTCGCATCAGCGTCCAGCCGCTCGGCGACTGCTACGAGTCGCGGCAGGTCGAGCGTCCGATTGAATTTGCGCTGCGGCGCCGGAGGCTTTGCGCTTAGACCAAATGAGAGTGCCCCGATCCGGTCTTCCGGCGAGTGCAGCAGGAACTCGAGCTCGGTCAGGTCGCTGCGACCGAGTTCCCGTTCGATGATGCGTCGCCCCCAGGCATCCGGAGAAGCGTCGCGTAATGCCCCGAAAATGCCACGCAACTCCAACGTTTCGTAGAGACCCGCACGCAACGGCAACTCGCCAGGATCGAGCTCGACCGCATCGGTATTGTCGCGATAACTGCGGCCATAAACGAACCGCCCACGGAAGGTGCCGTCATCGAAGCGCTCCAGCACATAGCGGCCGCAAGTGACCACCCGCAAGGTTCCGGGAAGCTGCATGTAGACGTAGCAACTCGATTCAGAACTCATCGCTAAAGACGCTCGCAGACGGTCGCGCGCGGCGCGGCGTGCGGGCCCGCTCGGCTTGCTTGCCGACTTCATCACGGTCGGGTGAAGCGATGTCGCGAAACTCGGCTTCGAGGCCCAGCGCCCACAGCAGCGTGAAATAGGCGCCGATCGCCGAGGTCGGGCTCCCCCGTTCGATGCGGCGGAGGGTCACATGCGTGATGCCCGCTTTGGCGGCAAGCTCGCTCTGGCGCAGCCGTCGCCGCTTGCGGGCAAGCGCGATATTGGCGCCCAGCCGTTTGAGAGCAGCCTCGACGGGAAAGGGTATCGTCTTCGAGGTTGTGTTACTTCTCGGCATATTGAGGTTCTCTTATACTTGTTTAGAGAAAGCGTATTGTTCTTCTTAATCAATGTGACGTCAATATCTATCCGCATGGCGCTTATAGCCTGTAATAGAAATTCTATTATCTACTTGAGCGGTCAACCAACGCGCGCCAGCCGTCGCCCGACCAGCGCGTACCGCGCAGCCCGAATCGGCCGTTGCGCGCCTGCAAGACTCCTCGTTTGACATCAAGACATCAATCGATCTATGCTTTGATGTATGCGCACTACAATTACATTGGACGAGGACGTCGCGGCACTCGTCAACCGGCTGCGCCGGACCAGGAATCAGACGCTCAAGCAGGTCATCAACGACGGCCTGCGGATAGGTCTGACGCGCTCAACCGAGCAGCCGGCAAAGCGTGAGGCCGTTCGAACGCACTCGGTGAATCTCGGGCGCTGCCTGGTTGGAAATATCGACAACGTTGCAGAAGTGCTGGCCGTCGCCGAGGGCGAGTCGTTCAAGTGATACTGCTCGACGCCAATCTTCTTATCTATTCCTACGTCGAAACGTTTCCCCAGCACGAAGCTGCACACAGTTGGCTCGACGCACGACTTGCGGCCCGCCATCGAGTCGGTCTGCCCTGGGCGAGTTTGCTTGGGTTTCTTCGCATCGTAACCAATCCGCGGATCTTCGAACGCCCGGCGCCGATCGCCGGAGCGTGGCAACAGGTGCAGACCTGGCTCGGTGCCGATGGGGCCTGGATTCCGGAACCGACGGAACATCATCGCAACATCCTGGACGCGTTCGTGCTCTCGGGCACGATGTACGGAAACCTCATCCCGGACGCTCACCTCGCCGCGATTGCAATCGGGCATGGCCTCACCCTGTGCTCCGCCGACGCCGATTTCGCGCGCTTCCCCGGTCTCCGTTGGGAGAATCCGCTGCGCGATCACTAAATGCATCGCATCCTCCTCACCGGCGGCACCGGATACATCGGCTCGCACACCGCCGTCGAGCTGATCGGCGCCGGCTACGAGACGGTCCTCCTCGACAATCTCTGCAACAGCTCGCCCGTCGTCGTCGAGCGCATCGCGGCGATCACCGGAACGCGCCCGGCGTTCGTCGAGGGCGACCTGCGCGACCGCGCCCTCCTCGACCGCGTGTTCGCCGTGCATGCGATCGACGCGGTAATCCACTTCGCGGGCCTCAAGGCGGTCGGCGAATCGGTCGCGCGGCCGGTCGACTACTACGCGAACAACGTCGGCGGCGCGGTCACGCTCGTCGAGGCGATGGAGGCGCACGGCGTACGGCGCCTCGTGTTCAGCTCGTCGGCGACGGTGTACGACGCCGCGGCGCCGATGCCCCTCACCGAGGCGTCCCCGCTCGGACCGTCGAACCCGTACGGGCACAGCAAGCGGATGGTCGAGCAGGTGCTTCGCGACCTCGCGCAGGCCGATCCGCGCTGGCGCATCCTCTCACTGCGCTACTTCAACCCGGTCGGCGCGCACGAGAGTGGGCTGATCGGCGAAGACCCGCGCGGGACGCCCAAC
>DASVGI010000007.1:0-20202 GCA_036379595.1 Casimicrobiaceae bacterium
GGATCAAGCAGGTAGGTTGCGTCTATACGGCGCAGGGTTTCGAGTTCGACTACGTTGGCGTGATCTGGGGACGGGATCTCATTTACCGGTTCGATCAGCAGCGATGGATCGGAGACAAGAGTGCTTCACGCGATAATGTAGTGAAGCGATCCCGCGAAAGGTTTACGGATCTCGTCAAGAACACGTATCGCGTGCTGCTCAGTCGCGGCCTCAAGGGCTGCTATGTAGTGTTCCTTGATCGTGAAACTGAGAATTTCGTGCGTTCGCGAATCGAGCCTGCAGAGAGGTTCAGCCTGATGGCCGCGGAGCCGCAACTTCGCTCCTGGGTGCCAGGTCCGGACGCGTCGTGATGCAATTAAAGGACGATGGTTGGGGTTGTCGTCGCGTGACGGGGGTTGGTTGGACAGGCGATCCTTGGCCCCGCGAACGCCGCCGCGGGTGAATGCGAGACGTTCTACTCGCATGCGCAGTCGTTCGGACCGAAGCGCTCGCTGCTGGTAGGGAACGACGATGTCCGCATCGCCGATCTCCTTTCGTGGCCTTTGACGGACTCGCGCTCCGCGTAGCGTCTCTCTGAGATCCGGCTGCCGCGCCTGCATGGCCTCTTCGGTCGGGGTGCGGCGACGCACCCGTCAGCCTGACACTGTCGTCTCCATTGATTTACGATCTACACTTAGCCTAAAATAACGCAGACCGTTGTTATAGGTTCTTTCCCATGCGCCGACCGGCTCCCGGGCGCTACGTCACGGTCGCGACCGCCGGCGAGCGGTTCAAGGCCTTCGTCCCCGCGCCACTGCCGCCGCAGCCGCCGGTCGTGTGGTCGGCCGCATTGCGGCGGCGCTTCGACACGGCGCTGGTGGCTCTCGGCCGGCTGGACGCGGTCACGGCACTGCTGCCGAACGCGGCGCTGCTCCTCTACAGCTTCGTGCGCAAGGAGGCGGTACTGTCCTCGCAGATCGAGGGCACCCAGTCCTCCCTCGCCGACCTGCTGCTCTATGAGATCGACGAGCAGCCCGGCGCGCCGGTGGAGGATGCACGCGAAGTGAGCCGCTGCGTGGCGGCACTCGAACGCGGATTGAAGAGGCTGCGCGGCGGGCTGCCGCTGTGCACGCGCCTTCTCTGCGAGATGCACAAGGTGTTGCTGACGCATCCGCGCGGACGCGGCAAGACACCGGGGGAAGTGCGACGCACGCAGGTCTGGATCGGCGGCACCCGGCCCGGGAACGCGGTCTTCGTCCCGCCGCCCGCTGATGCGGTACCGGATTGCCTGGCGGCGCTCGAGCGCTTCCTCAACAACGATCCCGAGCCCGTGCCGCCGCTGATCAAGGCCGCGCTAGCCCATGTCCAGTTCGAAACCATCCACCCCTTCCTCGATGGCAACGGCCGTCTCGGGCGGCTGCTGATCGTGCTGCAGCTCGTCGCCGACGGCGTACTTCGTGCTCCGATGCTATATCCAAGCCTCTACTTGAAGACGCATCGCTCGCTCTACTACGAGCTGCTGAACGAGGTGCGCCTGCGCGGCGACTGGGAGCGCTGGCTCGACTTCTTCGCCGAGGGCATCGAGGCGAGCGCGACGCAGGCGGTGACGACGGCGAACACACTGCTCGCCCTGGTCAATGCGGATCGCGACCGCATCGCCGATCTGGGGCGCGCGGCGGCGTCGGCGCTCGAAGTGCACCAATCCCTGCAACGCCAACCCATTGCCACCTCCGCCACTCTCGTCAAAGCCACCGGGCTTACGCCGGCCACGGTCAACAAGTCGCTGGCGCATCTCGAGCGCATCGGAATCGTGGGCGAAATCACCAACCGGCAGCGCGGTCGCGTGTTCAGCTATCGGAAGTACGTCGCGGAGCTGACGACAGAACTGGCGCAGAGCTAGCCCCGAGGTTTCTATACTGCTGCGCGATCTGGTAAAGTAAGGAATCCTTGTTTACAGGATTCGCGATGCTCGCCAAGCTTACGTCCAAGAATCAGCTCACCCTCCCCAAGGCTGCTGTGCAAGCTGTGGGCACCGCGGAGTACTTCGACGTCGCGGTGCGCGAAGGGCAGATCGTGCTGACCCCGGTGCGCATCCAGCGCGGCGACGCCGTACGCGCCAAGCTCGCGGCACTCGGACTGGTCGAGGCCGATGTCGCGGATGCCGTCCAATGGGCGCGGGCAGAGGGTGCGACGCGGGTAGCGGCGGAGCCAGCCGCGAGCTACAAGGCGGGGGGTTCACACCGCACCCAACGCGTTTCGCGCAAGAAGCCGACGCGCCGCGGATGACGAAGTCGTCACCGCGTGTGGTGCTCGACACCAGCGTCGTGGTGTCGGCACTGCTGTTCGGCGGCAGACCGGTCGGTCGCGTTCGCACGGGGTGGCAGTCAAACCGGTTCGTTCCGCTCGCGAGCACTTTCACGGTGGAAGAGCTCGTGCGCGTCCTCACCTACCCGAAATTCCACCTTTCGGCCGCCGAGCAGGAAGAGCTGCTCGCCGACCTGCTGCCATGGGTGGAGGTGGTCCGCATTCCCGATCCACCGCCGTCGGTGCCGGCATGTCGCGATCCGTTCGATCTGCCGTTCCTGTATCTCGCCGTTGCCGGTCGGGCGCGAGCCATCGTGTCCGGCGACCACGATCTTCTCGCACTCGACGGCACGCGGAGGCTGTGCCCGATTCTGAGCGTCAATGCGTTCTGCCGGCAGTTCCTAGGGGCGTAAACGACGTTTCGACGAAAGCACAATGTCCGGATGACCGCACCCGCCGCCGCACATCGGAATCCCGCGCCGATCGCGTTGGCTCTGGCCCTGTCGCTCGGCGCCGCCGTGTCGCTCGGCATCACGCGTTTCGCCTACGCGTTGCTGTTGCCGGTCATGAAGAGCGATCTTGGTTGGAGCTATACGTTGGCCGGCGCGATGAACACCGTAAACGCGGCCGGCTATCTCGCGGGCGCGCTCGTCACGCCGTGGCTGCTGCGCCGACTGGGCGCTTCCCGCGTGCTCCTTTGGGGCTCGGTACTGGCGAGCGTGTTCATGGCGCTGTCGGGCTTCTTCGTCGACGCCGCGCCGCTGCTGCTGCAACGCCTGCTGGCGGGGGTGGCGAGCGGCTTCGTGTTCATTGCGGGCGGATTGCTGGCGGTGCGCCTGGGCGCGCGCTCGCCGCGGCAGGCGGGCTTGCTGCTGGGCCTGTACTACGGCGGCGTGGGGTGGGGCATCGCTCTCTCCGCGCTCGGCGTGCCGCTGTTGCTGGACGCGGCCCGCGACGTGTCGCACGGCTGGACGTGGGCGTGGTGGGGGCTCGCGCTCGTCTGCCTCGCGGCGACGGCGGGCATGGTGTGGCCGGCGCGCGCTCTTCGACAAAGCGACGCGCCTGCGCAGTCGATCCAGGCGCTGAAGCCCGACCTGACTCACGAATTTCCGTGGCGCGCGATGGGCTGGGCGCTCGGCGGCTACACCTTGTTCGGCGTCGGCTACATCGGCTACATGACCTTCGTGATCGCGCTGCTGCGCCAGCAGGGCGCCGGCGCTGGGGAGATCACGCTGTTCTACACGCTGCTTGGCCTCGCGGTGGTGGCCTCGGCGCGCATCTGGGCGCGCCTGCTCGACCGCGCGCGGGGCGGTGGCGCGCTGGCGCTGTTGAACGCGCTCCTGGGTGTCGCCACCATCGCGCCGGCGCTCACCGGTGACTGGCCGGTTGTCATCGGCTCCGGCCTGCTGTTTGGCGCGGTGTTCCTGTCGCTCGTCGCGTCGACCACTGCTTTCGTGCGGCACAACCTGCCGCCGACGCAGTGGGCAGCGGGCATCAGCGCCTTCACGATCCTGTTTGCCTTCGGCCAGATCGTCGGGCCGACGGCGGTGGGCTGGATCGCCGACGGCCCGGGCGGGTTGGCGCGCGGCCTCGTCTATTCGGCCGGCGCGCTGTGGCTGGGAGCGCTGGCAGCGTGGCGGCAAAAGCCGCTCGCGCAGCGCACGATCGGCGCGGTTTAGCTCCGGCGCTACGCGCGTGCCGGCTGCAGCGCTGCGGCGTTCGCTTCGCGGCGGACGCTGTAGGCGCCGTCGCCGAGAATCAGCACGATGATCGTCAGCACGACGAGCACGGCCGGAAACTCCCAGCCGCCGTTGGGGCTGCTGAAGAGCCAGCCGTTGTGCATGTGGACCGTGTTGGCGCCGATCTGGACCGGCAGCGTCAGCGCGGCGAAGAGCCGTGAGCGGAAGCCGACGATCATCGCGAGGCCCGCGATCACTTCCAGCGGCGCGACGATGTACGCGGTCCATCCGGGAAAGCCGACCGAGGCGAAGAAGCCGGCGGCGCCCGGGAGCGTGTAGACCAGGATCTTCAGCAACCCGTGAGCGAGCAGCACGCCGCCGAGGGCGAGGCGCGTCAGCAGCGTTGCGATGTTGAGGCGGATCGAGTCGTTCATCATGATCTCCTGATCCACGCGGGTGCGATGCTGGTGCCGAGACCGGCGCCATAGCCCAGATAGATGTTGAGTCCGGCCACCGGCTCGAGGTAGCGCGCGTTCTTCAGGCCGCCGGCGTCGATGACCTGGAAGCCGATGCTTTCGGCGAGCGTGCGCGTCGTCTGCTTCGCGCGCTCGCTGTCGCTCGCAACGAAGACCGTGACCTTGTTCGCGGCGAGGTCCGGGCCGTCGCTCAGCACCTGCGCGAACACGGTGTTGAACGCCTTCACCACCTCCGCACCCGGCACCGCTTTGGCGATCTCTTCCGCCGCGGACGTGTTGTGACCGATGGTGAGCCCCATGTAATCCGCGGTGAGCGGGTTGGTGATGTCGATGACGGTCTTGCCCTGCAGGTTGCCAACCGACTCGAGCGCGGCGACCGCATCGCCATAGCCCGTCGCGAGGACGACGGCGTCGGCACCGACGGCCGCTTCCGCCGCCGGGCGCGCCACGGCGCCCTTGTTGGCGGCGGCGACTTGTTGCGCCTTGACGGCATCGCGCGAGGTCACGGTGACCTGATGGCCCGCGCGGGTCAGTTGCTTGACGAACGCCGAGCCCATGTTGCCGGCGCCGATGACGGTGATCTTCATGGTGGGTCCTCTCTATAAAGCTCGAACGTGTCCCGGTTTCGGGGGCGCGGCAGCGGGTCGCTCCGCATGGAAGTCACTGTATCTGTCTCGATGGCTGGGATAAAGTAGTCGCGAAAAGATTAACTGTTCACTGTTTCGGGACGATGATGGACAGGTTTCGGGAGATGGGAGTGTTCAGCGCCGTGGTGGACGCCGGTACGTTCATCGGTGCAGCTCGATCGCTGGGCCTGTCCAAGGCCGCCGTATCGCGCTACGTGAGCGCCCTCGAGTCCCGGCTCGGCGCGCGGCTTCTGCACCGCACGACGCGGCGGCTCTCGCTCACCGATGAGGGCCATGTCTTCCACGCGCGGTGCAAGGAGCTGCTGGCCGGGGTCGAGGAGGCGGAGACCGAGGTGAGCGCCCGAAGCGGTGAAGCACGCGGACTCGTCAAAGTGAGCGCTCCGGTGACGTTCGGCAATCGCCACCTGGCCCCGCTGTGGGCGGCGTTCCGCGCGATCCACCCGCAGGTACTGCTCGACGTCACGCTGGCCGACCGGCTCGTCGATCTCGTCGACGAGGGCTACGACATCGCAATCCGCATCGCGACCCTGCCGAGCTCGTCGCTGGTCAGCAGACGCTTGGCGACGACGCGCATGGTCTTGTGCGCGTCACCCGGATACCTGAAGGAACACGGCACACCGCTCCATCCTTCCGAACTCGCGCGACACTCGGTGATCGCGTACAGCTACTGGTCCACCGGCGACGAGTGGCGTTTCGAGGGGCCGCAGGGTCCCGTCAGCGTCCGGACGCGGCCGTGCATGCATACGAACAGCGGCGAGACCTGTCGCGCGATGGCGCTCGCCAGCCAAGGGGTAATTCGCGAGCCGAGCTTCCTCGTCGGCGACGACCTCGCAGCCGGAAGACTCGTCGAGCTGATGCCGGAATTCCGCTCGCTCGAGCTCGGAATCTACGCGATCTATCCCACACGCAAGCACGTCTCGCAGAAGGTGCGTGCGCTGATCGATTTTCTCGCAGACACGCTCGAGGATCCGCGCAACGCCTGGTAGATCGCGGCAATTGGAGCGGTCAATTGCGGCATTCACAGGAATGGCGGCGCCCCTGTCGCGCATCCGCTCGCTCCGGGTGATGGTACATTCGCCCCCGCGCGATCACTGACTGTGCGGCGATGTTTCTTGGCCGATTGCACGTATCGTCATGCGATCATCGCGAGATCGATTCGACGGTTCGAGGAGAAAACATGAAGCGTCCCGCAGTCTTCGTGAAAGCATTTGCGATCCTGGCACTGGCCGCAGGGATGGCTGCGTCCGCCCATGCTGCCGAGGTTGGCAAGGTCGCACTGGCGAAACAGTACGGCATCGGCTCGCTCACATTCATCGTGATGGAGCAGCAGAAACTCTACGAGAAGGCCCTCGCCGCCGAGAACATCGGCCACCCCGTCAGCGTGGAGTGGGTGAAATTCACGGGCGGCGCCATGATGAACGACGCCATCCTGTCCGGGAACCTGAGCTTCGCGCTCGCCGGTGTCGGGCCGCTGGCGACCATGTGGGCGAAGACGCGCGGCAACCTCGACGTGATGGGCGTGTGCGCGGCGAACTCGATGCCGATGCTGCTCAACACGCGCAACCCGCGCGTCAAGACCCTTGCCGACTTCACCGACAAGGACCGCATTGCGCTGCCGGGCGTCAAGGTTTCGGTCCAGGCCATCCTGCTGGAAATGGCGGCGGCCAGGACGTTCGGAGAGGCCGAGTTCGCGAAGCTCGATCCCCTGACCGTGACGCTCTCGCACGCCGACGGCATGGTCGAGTTGCTCTCGCCGAGCGCACCCGTCGACAGCCACTTCACGTCACCGCCCTACACCTACCTGGAGCTCGAGCACCCCGGCATCCACACCGTGCTCAACAGCTACCAGATCCTGGGTGGCCCTGGCACGCTGAACGTCGTCTACACCACCAGCAAATTTCGCTCGGACAATCCGAGGGTCTACGCGGCGTTCCTGAAGGCGTTCAAGGAAGCGACGGAATTCATCAACCAGCACAAGGACCAGGCGGCCGACATCTACCTCGAGATCTCGAAGGACAAGTCGGTGACGAAGGCGCAGCTTCTGCAGATTCTCGACAATCCCGACATACGCTTCACGATGACGCCCGAGCGTACGATGGAGGTGGTAGCGTTCATGCACAAGACCGGACGCCTCAAAGCGGCCCCCGGTACATGGAAGGAGATGTTCTTTCCCGAGATTCACGGCCTTCCAGGGAGCTGAGCGACGAGGTCGTCATCCGCGTCGTGTCGCGTGGCGACGTGTCCTCGATCGTGCAGCGGCGCTGCGCAACTTGACGAGCCTGGGCACGAGAATCAATATATCTTTCCAGCGATTTAATCGAATCGTGGCGTTCGCGGGTGCGATCGCGCCGCGCGAGATTCGCCGGTCTGCTCGACCGGCGTGCAAGGAGACATCGATGACTATCAAGCTCTACTCGTGGCCGCAAAGCTCCGGGACGCGCGTCTCGTGGGCGCTCGAAGAGCTCGGGCTCGCCTGCGAGTACATCCAGCTCGACGGCAAGAAGGGCGAGCACCGCACGCCGCAGTACCTCGCCATCAACCCGCAGGGGAAGGTGCCGGCACTGGTCGACGGCGAGCAGACGTTGTTCGAATCGGGCGCCATCCTTCTCCACCTCGGCGAGAAGTACGGGGTCGGAAAGAACCTGTGGCCCGCTGCCGGTGGCCAGGCTCGCGCCGACGCGTTGTGCTGGACGGTTTGGGGGGTGGCCGACTTCGGCAACTACCTGATGCAGTACGCGTACCACGGACTCGACTCGCCCGTTTCCTACAAACTCGAGGACCGCAGCAAGGCCTGCGCGGAGTACAACCGCTCGCAACTGGATCGCGGGCTCGATGCGCTGCAGACGAGGCTCGCCGACCGCGAGTGTCTTCTCGGCGCGTTCTCGCTTGCCGACATCGCCGCCGTGAGCTGGTTGCAGTTCGGCGCGATGCTCGGCGTCAAGCTCGACAGTCACCCGCGCGTCGCGGATTGGCTCGGGCGCTGCAGCGAGCGCCCGGCGTGTCGGCGAGCGCGGTAGCGAGCGTCGCGGTCGACCAGCCGCGGCGATGCCACGCGTCGTTCGCCGAGCTGGGGTCCCCGCACGGAGGCTCGTTATGAACGCCGAAGAGTTGCGGGCCGTTCAGACACCGCTGAAGCAGCGCTACCGGGAGGTCCCGGAGGCCGCGTTGATCACCCTTCGCGCGCAGGGTCGCGCCGGCGAAGGCGTCAGTTGCAGGATCGAAACGGGAAAGGGGCTCGTCGTCGCGGGTCTCCACCCGGGTACCGGCGGTACCGGGCAGCAGGCCTGTTCGGGAGATATGCTCCTGGAAGCTCTGGTCGCGTGCGCGGGCGTGACGCTCAATGCTGTCGCGACGTCCCTCGGCATCGTACTGCGCGAAGCGATCGTGAACGCCGAAGGCGACCTCGATTTTCGAGGGACGCTCGGCCTCGCGAAGGATGTGCCCGTCGGGTTTCAGAGTATTCGGCTGCAGTTCACTCTGGATACCGACGCCACCGAAGAACAGCTCGCGACCCTGCTGCGCCTCACCGAGCGCTACTGCGTCGTGTACCAGACGCTGAGGACCCCGCCGCCGATGTCGATCGTCAGAAAGGCGTGACGCCGGCGCTGGTGCTGGCGTCGATCATTGCGGGCAGCACGTTCTCGTCAACCAGGGGGTCCATCGTGTCCAAAGCCGGCTTCGTCGCAACACACGCGCAGGACGCGAAGTTCGAGCGCGGCCTGCGCTCGTTCTTCGAGTATCGGGATCTGGGCATCAAGAAGGCTACCGAAGGGCGCGTGGACGCACACGTCATCCGCGCGGCATCCGGACAGGAATTCTCCAGTCAGCCCCATCGACACGACACCACGTTCCAGCTCGTCTACGTGCTCAAGGGCTGGATCGAGTTCGAGTACGAAGGACAAGGCCGAGTGCGGTTGGAAGCGGGTTCGTGTGTTCACCAGCCTCCGTCCATTCGCCATCGAGAGCTCGGTCACAGCGCCGATATCGAGATGCTGGAGATCGTCATGCCTGGGGACTTCAGCACCGAAGAGGTGCCTTCGATCGACGGGTAGCCACGACAACACGATGCGCGCCTGCGCCGAGGTCTGCAAGTCGCGCGACTGAAGCCGCCTGAAGCCTTGAAGGCGCGTGTGTCGCGGGCTACAGTCCGACATGCCGATCCTCTCCAGCGGTCGCCTCGCGATCGACCACACCGACGACGGCGAGGGCCCGCCGGTCGTTCTGATCCACAGCTCCGTCAGCGCGAACCGCCAGTGGCGCGCGTTGACCGAGACCTTGAAGGATCGCTACCGCGTGCTAGCGATCAACCTGTTCGGCTACGGCGAAACGACGCCCTGGCCGGTCACGGCGCCGCAGACGCTGTACGCGCAGGCGCAACTCGTCCTCGCGCTCTGCGAAGGACTCGACACGCCGATCCACGTCGTCGGTCACTCGTTCGGCGGCGCGGTTGCGCTGAAGGCGGCGCAGCTCCTCGGCGCGCGTGTCGGCAGTCTGATCCTCCTCGAGCCCAATCCGTTCTACCTTCTGCGCCAGCACGGCCGCACCGATGCATGGCTCGAGTGCTGCAGCCTGCGCGATCACGTCAAGTGCTACGGTGCACTCGGCGATTGGCCACGGGTCGCCGAGCGCTTCGCCGACTACTGGCTCGGTGACGGCGCGTGGAACGCGATGCCGGAGAAGCGCCGCGCAGCCTTCGCCGAATCACTGCAGCCGAACTTCCATGAGTGGGATGCGGTGATGCATGAGGAGACGCCGCTCGCGGACTGGGCGAAGCTCGAGACGCGAACGCTTGTGGTGAGCGACCCGTCGACGCGCCTACCGATCCGCGAGATCGTCGCGCTCTTCGCGAACGCTTGCCCGCATTGGACTTTTCGGACAATCTCCGAAGGCGGACACATGGCGGCGCTGACGCGGCCCGATCTCGTCGACCCGGTCGTTCGCGAGTTCCTGGATGCGGGTTCGCCGTGACACGAGGAGAACCGGGGTGATCTTTCGCCAGCTCTTCGATCCCCAGTCGTCGACTTACTCATATCTGCTTGCCGACGCGAAGAGCCGCGAGGCGGTCCTCATCGACCCGGTGTTCGAGCAGGCGCGGCGCGACGAGGCGCTGATCCGCGAGCTCGGCCTCGAGCTCGTCGCGACGGTGGACACGCACGTGCACGCCGATCATGTCACCGGCGCCTGGCTCCTGAAGAAGCGGCTCGGCAGCGCGATCGTGATCTCGGCGGCGAGCGGCGCGCAGGGTGCCGACCGCTACGTTGCGCATGGCGATCGCATCGCGTTCGGCGAGCGATCGCTCGAAGTGCGCGCGACACCGGGCCACACGAGCGGGTGCATCACGCTCGTTCTCGACGACGAGAGCGCTGCGTTCACCGGCGATTGCCTCTTGATCCGCGGCAGCGGCCGCACCGATTTTCAGCAGGGCGATCCGCGCGCGCTGTACCGCTCGGTGCGCAGCCAGATCCTGACGCTTCCCTCGGCGTGTCTCCTCTATCCCGCGCACGACTACCGCGGTCTCACGGTCACGAGCGTCGCCGAGGAGCGGACGTTCAATCCGCGTCTCGGCGGCGAGGCGGCCGAAGGCGATTTCGTCGGCTACATGAAGCATCTCGGCCTGCCGCACCCGAAGCTGATCGACATCGCGGTTCCGGCAAACCTCGCGTGCGGCCGCCCGTCCGACGAGCGCGCGTCGGGTCCCGAGCCCGCGTGGGCGCCGCTGACCTTCACCTTCGCCGGCATCTACGAGATCCAGCCGCAGGCACTCGAAGAGTGCGCCGGCGCGGTGCAGATCGTCGACGTGCGCGAGCGCGACGAGTTCGACGGCCCGTTTGGGCGCATTCGCGGCGCGAAGTGGATGGCGCTCGGGGACGTCGCTGCGCGCTCCGCCGAGCTTGCGCGCGACCGCCCCGTCGTGACGGTCTGCCGCTCGGGCGCGCGTTCGGCGCAGGCGTCGGTGATGCTGCAGAAGCAGGGCTTTGCCGAAGTCGCCAACCTCTCCGGCGGCATGCTGCGCTGGCGTGCGGAGGGCTTTCCGGTCGAAGGCGCGCGCGGCTGACGTCAGTACGTCTTCTTGCGCACGACCAGGTGGTAGAAAACGAGCAGCACGACGGCGCCGATCAGCGCACCGAGAAAGCCTGCCGACTGCCCTTGCCGGTAGATGCCGAATGCCTCGCCGACGTAGGTTGCACCGATCGCGCCGGCGATGCCAAGCGCCGCGCTGAGAAAGAATCCGCCCGACCCGCCGGGCGTGAGGAACCTCATGGCGATGCCAACCACGAAACCGATGACGATCGTCCAGATGATGGTCATGCGCTCCTCGAAGGACGGGTTTCCCCGGGACGTCTATGTTGCCGCAACCGGCGCGTGAGCGCGAGTCCGCCCGTGCAGTTCGCCCATGCGCGTCAGGCTTCGGCGGCCTTCGGCGCGATCTCGACGCGAAGCGGCGCGTCGACGTGCAGCGTGCGCTGCGGGAAGGGGATGCCGATGCCTGCCTCGGCGAGCCGCGCGACGATGAGCTCGCGAATCTCGGAGGCGATGACGCCGGTTTCCAGGTCCTCGCTCATGTGCGCCGGGGGCGTCGCGTCGATCCAGTAGGCGAGGCGGAACTTCTGCGCGTCGGCGGCGAAGTCGTCGAAGATCGCGAGCGGCTCGGGATGCTTCAGCACCTGCCGATGCGATAGCGCGGCATCGAGCAGCGCCTTGCGCACGCGCGCGGGGTCGACGCCGTACTCGACGCCGACGTCGAGCTGCAGCCGCATCGCCGGTGACGAGTACGTGAGGTTGGTGACGTTGCTCTCGATGAACGTCGAGTTCGGGATCAGCGTCTCGACGCCGTCCTCGGCGCGCACGACCGACGCGCGAAAGCCGATGTTGGTGACGCGGCCGCGAACCTTCTCGAACTCGATGTAGTCGCCGACGCGCAGCGGCTTCTCGATCAGCAGCATGATGCCGGACATCAGGTTCTTGAGCAGGTTCTGCGCACCGAAGCCGATGCCGATCGCGAGCGCACCGCCGAGGAACGCGAACACGGTGAGCGGAATGCGCACGGCGAGGAGGCTAGCCATCACGAGCAGCGCGACGAGGAACGCGAGCGTCCAGCGGTGCACGATGCTTGCCTGCGCGTGCGAGCGCCCGAGCATGCGCATCGCGATCCAGCGCGCGACGCGCGCGAGCTTCAGACACAGCCAGTAGCCGACGAGGATCAAGAGCAGCGCGCCGATCGTCTTGCCGACGGTGATCGAGCGCTGCGCGGTGATCCGGCGTCCCTCGACCGTCTCGAAGCTGTCCTCGACGCTGAAGAGCTCGAAGTTCCACACGCGCGCGACGACGAGGCGCGTGGTCGCCCAGGCTTCGCCGACACGCTCGGCCCAGGTCAGCGGCGCCGCGCTGCTCGCTGCGCCGGCCTGCCAGCGGGCGAGCAGCGCCTGCAGCGGCCGCGTCGCGTCGGCGGCGCTCTTCTGCACGACTTCGCGCTCGGCGTAGACGTCGCGCAGCGCACGCAGCGGCGCAGCCTGCGCGGGCGTCGCACTGCGGATCTGCGCGTCGAGCGTCGCGACCTCGCCTTCGGTGGCGGCGAGCTGCTCGTTCTGGTATTCGCTCCACGCCTGCAGCGACGCGAGCGAGCCGACGAGATTCTCGTACGCGTCGGCAGCGTGGGTGCGGGTCGGCGAGTGCATCACCGCGTAGCGTGTCGCCCACGCCTTGCGCTCGTATTCGTTGGCCGCATTGCGCATTCGCGCAACCTCGAGCTCGATGCTCGCGTTCTCGACCTGCTGGCGCCTGAGCTCGGCTTCGGCGGGCGGCGCGCTCGCGGCGACCTCTCGCGCATTGCGCCACGCCGCGAGCGCCCGGTCGATGTCGGCTGACAGCGCCTGCGAGTGCGTATCGAGCCCCGCGTCGACCTCGGCCAGGTCCTGCTGCGTGAAGCGCACGTGCCCCTGCGCGGTGCGCAGCTTCGCGTTCGCAAGCCGCAGCTCCGCCTCGGCGGCCTTCTTCTCTTCGCCGGCGTTGGCGAGCACCTGCTGCGTCTGGTCGAGCGATGTCGTCGCCTCCTCGGCGCGAAGCTGGGCGAGCTCGAGCAGCCAGCGTGCGCGAGCGCCGTCGGTGTCGCCGCTCGCGTGGTCGCGGCGTTCCTGCGCCTGTCGTACGCCCGCTTCGCTGTCGCGCAGCCGCAGTTGCAGCCGCGTGGCGAGGCCGCGCAGGAGCTTCTCGCGGGCCTTGATCGTCGACACGCGCTGCGCGATCGTGTCGCGCGATGCTTCGAGTCCGTCGACGAACGGGAGCGGGTAAGGCGGTGGATTGTCGAAGCCGCGCCACGCATCCGCGCGGCTCTCGGCAGCGGTGCGCGCCGCGACGAGCCCGGCGTTGCGTGCCTTGCCATCGACGAGTTGCGACAGCGAGCGCTCGATCTGGTGCAGGAGCCGGATGCGATCGGCGATCTCGACTTCGGACGTGCCCGGAGGGCTCCCGTCGGCGGCAGCTCCGGGACGTTCGAGCGCGACGAGCTTCTTGTGGATCCCGGCAAGCTGCGCCACCGGGTCGGGCGGTGGCGTCTCGGCCTTCGCGTGTGCCTCGGTACTCGCGGGCGTCTCGCGCTTGAAGAGATCGAGAGCTTCCTCGCCGCCCGCCCGTGCGGCGAGCGCTGCGCTCGACTGCGCGACGAACGCGGCTGCGCAGAGTGCGAGCACGATCGTGCGGCGAATCATCTGCGGCCTTCGCGCCCGTCCGCCGCGACGCCGGCCGCCGCATCGACCCAGCCGCCGCCCATCGCCTTGTAGATGTTCGCGGCCGACGCAAGGAGCGACGCGCGCATCGACGCCAGCCCGAGCTCGGCAGGAAAGAGCGATTGCTCGGCCTGCAGCACCGTCGAATACGGCGCGTAACCGCCGTCGTACTGCAATCTCGCAAGGCGCTCGTAATCCTCGAGCGACGCTACGAGCTTCGTCTGGGCGTCGAGCTGTTCGCGCAGCTTCTGGTTCGCGACGAGCGCGTTGTCGACGTCACCGAACGCGTTGCGGATCGCGAGCCTGTAGTTCGCAAGCGCCGCGTGCTGCGCCGCTTCGGCCTGCGCGACCTGGCCCGCGACGGCGCCGAACGTGAAAATCGGGCCGGTCACCTGCCCCGCGTAGCTCCAGATCCGCGCCGGCCCGGTGAAGAGATTCGAGAGGTCCGAGCTCGCGGTCCCGAGCGCCGCGGTGAGCGAGATCGTCGGGAAGTAGAGCGCCTTCGCGGCGCCGATCTGTGCGTTCGCTCCGATCAGCGCCTGCTCCGACTGGCGCAGGTCCGGCCGGCGCTCGAGGAGCGACGACGGCAGTCCGGCGGGGACCGGCGGCTGCACGAGCTCATCGAGCGGCTTGCCGCGCGCGATCGGTCCGGGATTGCGCCCGGCGAGGATCGACAGCGCGTCCTGAAGCTGCGCGATCTGCGACTCGATCTGCGGAATCTGCGCGGCAGCTGATTCGTACTGCGACTGCGCCTGCGCAACGTTCATCTGCGAGACCTGCCCGTACTTGAACTTGAGCTCGAAGAGGCGCACCGATTCGGCGTACACGTCACGCGTCTTCTTCGCGATCGCGAGTTGCTCGTCGAAGCCGCGCAACTGCAGGTAATCGGTGACGACGCTTGCGACGATCGACATCACGACGGCGCGCCGTGCATCCTCGCTCGCGAGGACGTTCGCGCGCGCGGCCGCACTCTGGTTGCGAATGCGGCCCCAGAGGTCGATCTCCCAGCTCGCCGAGAGGGCGGCCTGGTAGGCGCTCTGCGGATTCGGAACCAGCGCCGCAAGCCGCGCGTTGTCGGGCTCGGTCGAGCGTGTGCGCGCGGCACTCGCGCCGTAGCCCACCTGCGGAAACAGCGCCGAGCGCGCCTGGGTGAACACCGCCGCGGCCTGCTCGAGGTTGGCGATCGCGACCTCGATGTTGCCGTTGTGCATGAGCGCTTCGTCTACGAGCGCGTCGAGCGCGGGATCGCCGAACGCCTTCCACCATTCGACGTCGGAGCCGGTGACGGCGTCCGCGGGTTCGTACTGGTACGCCTTCGGCGTATCGATTGCCGGGCGCGCGTACTGCGGCGCGAACGAGCACGCGGAAAGGGCGAGGATGGCCGCAAATGCGACGACCGTCTCGAGTGTGACGGCGAAGCGAGCCACGCAGGTCACGGCCAGCGCGCGCATGTCAGTCGGCCTCGGCAGTGCCGCGGTGAAGCGTGTGCGCACGTCAGTCGGCCTCGGCCGGCTGCGCCGGCGCCCCGGCAGTGCGCTTTCCTTCGCCGCGCTCCTTTAGTCGGTCGAAGATGTAGAAGAAGAGCGGCACGTAGAGCATCGCGAGCGTCGTCTCGCCGATCATCCCGCCGATGATGCCGGTGCCGATCGAGTGGCGCGCGTTGGCGCCGGCACCGAGCGCCAGAGCGAGCGGCAGGCAGCCGAGTGCGAACGCGAGCGAGGTCATGATGATCGGGCGCAGCCGCTGCTCGCCGGCGAGCACCGTCGCCTCCATGATCGACTTGCCTTTCTTGCGGAACTCGACCGCGGCCGAGACGCGCAGCACCGCGTTCTTCGCGCCGAGCCCAATCAGCACGAGGAGCCCGATCTGGAAGTAGACGTCGTTCTCGAGCCCGCGCGCCCAGTTGGTGACGAGTGCGCCGAGGATGCCGAACGGCACCGCGGTCATCACCGCGCCGGGGAGCGTCCACGATTCGTACTGTGCGGCGAGCACGAGGAACACGATGATGAAGCCGAACAGGAACGCGATCGACGACGTGCCGCCCGACTGCTTCTCTTCGTACGCAAGGCCCGACCACGCGTAGCGATAGCCGGCGGGAAGGGTCGCGGCGGCGACCTTCTCCATCGCGTGAATCGCGTCGCCCGAGCTGTACCCCGGCGCGGGATTGCCGATCACCTTCGCCGCGGGGAAGCCGTTGAAGTGCGGCAGCGTGTCGGGCCCGGTCGCCCAGTGCGTCGTGACGACCGAAGAGAGCGGCACCATCTCGTTGTGCACGTTGCGCGTGTAGAGGCGCGTCAGGTCCTCCGGATTGCGGCGGAAAGGCGCGTCGGACTGCATGATCACCCACCAGACGTGGCTGAACTCGTTGAACTGGCTGACCGGCAGCGAGCCGAACTGCGCCTGGATCGCGCTGTAGACGTCCTGGATCGGGATGCCGAGCAGCGATGCCTTCTCGCGATCGACGTCGGCGCGAAGCTGCTGCGAGATGCCGCGGTAGGTCGTGGCGAGGCCGGCAAGCTCGGGCTCGGTGCGCGCCTTCGCGAGAAAGGCCTGCGTCACTTCGTCGAGGCGCACCGGATCGCCGTCGCCGGTGTCCTGAATCCAGAATTCGAAGCCGCCGGTCGTGCTGATTCCCGGGATCGGCGGCGGCGCGACCGGAATCACGACGGCGCCGTCGATCTTCTGCGCCTGGTGATAGAAGTTGACGAGCATCGCGCGCGCGTTCTCGGCTTTCGCTGTCTTGACCGAGCCGTAGCGCTTGTCGAAATCGTCGAAGGTGACGAAGAACGTGCCGGCGTTCGCCTTGAGGCCGCCGTCGAGCAGGCTGTAGCCGGTCACCATCGTGCGCGTCGCGATGCCGGGGATGCTCTTGAAGATCGCGTCGACCTTCTCGGCCACCGCCGCGGTGCGGTCGAGGCTCGCCGCCTGCGGCATGATGATCGCCGCCATGGCGTAGCCCTGGTCCTCGTTGGGGACGAAGCTCGTCGGCAGCACGCGGAAGAGCTGCCAGATCGCGACGAGGAAGAAGACGAGGAGCACCAGCGCGACGACCATCCGCTCGATCACGAAGTTGACGGCGTGGCCGAACGCGCTGGTCACGTGATCGACCTGCCGGTTGAACCACGCGAAGAAGCGCCACGGTGGCGCGGTGGTGTGGCGAAGCAGCAGGCCGCACATCGCCGGGGTGAGCGTCAGCGCGACGAAGCCCGACACCGCGACCGAGATCACGATCGTGACGGCGAACTGCTTGTAGAGCTGGCCGGTGGTGCCGGGCAGGAACGCCGCCGGAACGAACACCGAGCACATCACCAGCACCACCGCAACGAGCGAGCTGCCGATCTCCTCCATCGAGCGCAGCGTCGCCTCGCGCGGGCCGAGATGGTGCTGCGCCATGTTGCGCTCGACGTTCTCGACGACGACGATTGCGTCGTCGACCACCATGCCGATGGCGAGCACGAGCCCGAACAGCGTGAGGAGGTTGATCGAGAACCCCATCGCGAGCATGCCGGCGAACGTCGTGACGAGCGCGACCGCGATCGCCACCGCGCAGATGAACGTCGTGCGCAGGCTTTGCAGGAACAGGTAGACGACGGCGACGACGAGCACCAGCGCCTCGACCAGCGTCTTCAGCACCTCGCGGATCGACAGCCGCACGAAGTCGTTGGTATCGAGCGAGATCGCGTAGTCGATCCCTGCCGGGAACTGCGCCTTCATCTGCGCGAGCGTCGTGCGCACCGCCTTCGACACCGCAAGGCCGTTCGAGCCGGGCTGCTGGTAGACGGCGATCAACGTCGCCGGCGTGTTGTCGAGCCGGCTGTCGATCACGTACTGTTTCAACCCGACCTCGACGCGCGCGACGTCGCCGAGCCTGACGATCGCGCTGCCGTTCTGGCTCGCGCGAAGGATGATGTTCTGGTACTGCTTAGGATCGGTGTACTGCGCCTGCGTGACGACCGGAAACGTGAGCTCGACCGGCGCGCCGTTCGGCTTCTGGCCGACCTGCCCGGCGCCGAAGAGCTGGTTCTGCGTGTTGATCGCGTTGGCGATGTCGGTCGTCGTGATGCCGAGCGAGGCCATGCGGTCGGGATTCATCCAGATCCGCATTGCCTGGTCGGGAACGCCGAGCACCTGCGCCTGCCCCGCGCCGGGAACGCGCTTCAAGGCGTCGAGCACGTAGACATTCGCGTAGTTGGCGACGTAGTTCGCGCTGTAGCGCCCGCCCTTCGCGTAGACGGCGATCAGCATCATGATCGACGACGACTTCTTCTGCACCGACACGCCCTGCTGCACGACCGACGACGGGAGCTGCGGCAGCGCGAGGTTGACGCGGTTTTGCACCTGCACCTGCGCCGTGTCGGGGTCGGTGTCGAGGCCGAAGTAGACGGTCAGCGTGAGCTGGCCCGTCGACGTGCTCGTCGACGCCATGTAGAGCATGTTGTCGACGCCGTTGATCTGCTGCTCGAGCGGCGATGCGACCGCGTCGGCGAGCGTCTTCGCGTCGGCGCCGGGATAGTTCGCCTGCACGGTCACCTGCACCGGCGTGATCGCCGGATACTGCTCGATCGGCAGGTTGAACATCGCGACGAGGCCCGCGAGGACCAGCATGATCGCGACGACGGCGGCGAAGATCGGCCGCTCGATGAAGAAGCGCGAGAACATCGACGCTAGCGGGCCCTAACGCGGAGCTTGCTCACGCGCGGCCCCGGCAGACGGTGTCGTGCCCGCGGCGGATGGCGGCGTGCCTGCAGCGGACGCAGCGCGCGCGCCGGGCTCGGTGGCGAGTGGTGGCGCTGCGGTGACGATGTTCGCCGCTGCCGGCGTCGCCGGTGGAGTCCACGGCGTGGTCTTCACGGCGGCGCCGGAGGCGAGCTTCAACCCGCCGTCGACGACGACTACGTCACCTGCCGCGAGGCCGTCGGAGACGATCCAGCCGTCGCCTCCGTACCAGTCGCCGACGACGACCGGGCGCTGCTCGGCGTGACCCTGTCCATCGACGACCCACACGAAATGGCCCTTCGCGCCCTGCTGCACGGAGCGCTGCGGCACGACGATCGCGTTCGGGCTCACCGCGCCGAGGAGCCGCGCGCGCACGTACTGGTTCGGACGCAGCAATCCGTCGGGATTGTCGATGGTCGCGCGCAGCTGGAACGTGCCGGTGGTCGAGCTGAACGACGGCGCCGCGAAGGTGATCTTGCCGGTGTTCGGGAGAACGGTGCCGTCGGCGAGCTCGACCTGCACGGTGAAGCGACCGCCTTCGGGCACCCTGAGGCGCCCGGCGCGGACGTCGTCGCGAACGCGTTCGATCTGGTTCTCCGACACGCTGAAGGTCACCCACATCGGCGACAGCACCGAGACGGTGGTGAGCTGCGCATTGCTGGGATTGACGTAGGTGCCGTCGGCAATCTGCGCGTAGCTCGTGACGCCGGTGACCGGCGAGCGAATCGTCGTGTACGAGAGGTTGAGCTGGGCCTGCTCGAGCTGCGCCTTCGACTGCTCGACGGCGGCCTGTGCCTGCTCGTACTGGCCCTGCGCGTCGTCGAGGTCCTTCTGCGACAGCGCGTTCTGCGCGACGAGCGGCTTCGTGCGGGCGAGGTTCGCGCGCGCCACCTCGGCGGCCGCCTGATTGCGCTGCAGCGCCGCTTTCGCTCCGTCGACCTGCACCTGGAACGGCTTCGGATCCATCAGGAACAGGATCTGCCCGGCCTTGACCACCGAGCCTTCGACGTAGACGCGCTTGTCGAGAAAACCCGAGACGCGCGCCTGGATGTTGACCGCCTGCGAGCTCTGCGTCTGCGCGACGAAGATCGCGGTCACCGGAATATCTCGTGGTGCGATGGTCAGCACCGACACGTCGACCGGGGGCGGCGCGGGCGGTTTCGGTGTTTCGCGGCTGCATCCCGCGAGCAATGCCGCGCAGGCAAAGGCTGCCGCTGCGCGAACGAGATTGCCGCTTGCCATGGACGTTCGCCCTCCCTCGAGCGTTCCAGGCAGACGTTTTTACATGATCAGCGAGGTATTGTCGACGCTGCGCCGCGGTCAGTGTCTTGCTGCGACTACCGCAGCCTGGTCTTCGCTGCGACTGCCGGCGGCTTGCTCTTCGCTGCGACCACCGGCGGCTTGATGCCGAGAAGCTTGTCGCGCGACGCGGCGGCGATCAGCGGCGCGGCGGCGTACGACCGCAGATCGAAGAGCTCGCTGCGCGTCGACGATTTGAGCGTATAGGTCTTGCCGTCTTTCGACTTGCCGATCCGGTAGACGACGCTCGCTCCGCCGCGCTTCGTCACCGTGAGCTCGACCGCGGGCGACGCGAGCCCATCGCCGGCGGGCGGCGTGCCGGTGATCACGTGGTCGAACTCGAGGTCGGCGAGCGAGCCGGCGAGGGACGCCGCTGCGG
>DASVGI010000008.1:0-3201 GCA_036379595.1 Casimicrobiaceae bacterium
CGAGCGCACGCGCGAGACGTTCGCGTGGCCGGCCGAGGTTGCTGCCGAGCCCGATCGCGGCCCGCACCATGCACGCGAGTCCTCAGACCCTACGCTGCCGCGTGGTCCTGCTTGCCGGCCGAGCGCCCACGACCGCGTCCGCGTCCGCGGCGGCGCTTCGCCGGCGCCTCTTCAGGGCGCAGCATCGCCTCGCGCTCCTCGGGCGTCGCGCTCTGGAAGCGCGTCCACCATTCGGCGAGCGTCGCCGGCACTTCGCCCGCTTCCGTGCGCAGCAGCAGGAAATCATAGGCCGCGCGGAAGCGCGGATGCTCGAGGAGACGCGCGGGACGCGCGCCGGCGCGCTGCTCGAAGCGCGGCTGCAGCGACCAGATCTCCTTCATCGTCGCCTCGAAGCGCCGCGGAATGGCGAGCTGCTCGGCCTGCGCCGCCAGCACCGCATCCATCGCTGCGAAGAGCGCCGGCATCGGTCGTTCTCCGCGCGCTTTCGCCTCGGTCCACGTCGTCAGCACGCGCTGCCACAGGAGCGTCGCGAACAGGAAGGCCGGCGACACCGGCTTGCCTTCGGAGAGCCGCCGGTCGGTGCCGGCGAGCGCTGCGTCGATGAAGCGCTGGCCGAGCGGTTGCTCGAGGATCACGTCGAGCAGCGGCAGCAGGCCGTGCGAGAGGCCGTGCGCGCGCAGGCCCTGCAACGTCTCGACCGCGTGCCCGGACAGGAGGAGCTTCTGTATCTCGTCGAAGAGCCGCGCCGGAGGCACGTTCTGCATCAGCGAAGCCAGGCGCTTGATCGGCTCGTCGGTGCGCGCGTCGATCGTGAGGCCGAGCTTGGCCGCGAGGCGCACCGCGCGCAGCATGCGCACCGGATCCTCGCGAAAGCGCGTCACCGGCGGCCCGATCAGCTTGAGGCGCCGGGCACGGATGTCGTTGAGGCCGCCGACGTAGTCCCACACGGTCTCGGTCGCCGGGTCGAAATAGAGGGCGTTGATCGTGAAGTCGCGGCGCACGGCATCCTCCGCCTGCGTTCCGTAGACGTTGTCGGAGAGGAGCCGGCCATGCTCGTCGGTCGTGCCGTCGCCGGTCTGCGCCGCGCGAAAGGTCGACACCTCGATCACCTCGTTGCCGGCGTGGACGTGCACCAGCCGGAAGCGCCGGCCGATGATGAACGCGCGCCGGAACAGTGGCTTCACCTGCTCGGGTGTGGCGTCGGTTGCGACGTCGAAATCCTTCGGCGTGATGCCGAGGAGGAGGTCGCGCACGGCGCCGCCGACGATGAACGCCTTGAATCCAGCGTCCTGCAGCTTGCCGGTGACCATGCGCGCGGCGCCCGAAAGCTGATCGCGCCGGATCGCGTGCCGCTCCGGCGCGTGGATGCGCGGGTTCGCCGTCCTGCGCCCCGGGAGCAGGCGATCAAGCAGGCGGCGGATCATCGGGTGACGGAGTGGCGAGCATCTGCGCGCATAATATCGGGTTTCGCGGCGTCGCCCCGGGAACGGCCGTAGCGGCCGCCGCTTTTCGCGTCCCAGGAGACCCCATGTATCAGCATGTCAACGTACCGGCCGACGGCGCCAGGATCACCGTCAAGCCCGACAACAGCCTCGTCGTCCCCGACCACCCGATCATTCCCTACATCGAGGGCGATGGCACCGGCGTCGACATCACGCCGGTGATGATCAAAGTCGTCGACGCTGCCGTGGCGAAGGCCTACGGTGGCAAGCGGAAGATCCACTGGATGGAGATCTACGCCGGCGAGAAATCGACGCGCGTCTATGGTCCCGACGTCTGGCTTCCCGACGAGTCGCTCGCGATCCTCAAGGACTACGTCGTATCGATCAAGGGACCGCTGACCACGCCGGTCGGCGGCGGCATCCGCTCGCTCAACGTCGCGATGCGCCAGCAGCTCGACCTCTACGTCTGTCTGCGCCCGGTGCGCTACTTCAAGGGCGTGCCATCGCCGGTGCGCGAGCCCGAGAAGACCGACATGGTGATCTTCCGCGAGAACTCGGAAGACATCTACGCGGGCATCGAATGGCAGGAAGGCACGCCCGAGGCGAAGAAGCTGATCGATTTCCTGATCAACCAGATGGGCGTGCGCAAGATCCGCTTCCCGGGAACGTCGGGGATCGGCATCAAGCCGGTGTCGCGCGAAGGGACCGAGCGCCTCGTGCGCAAGGCGCTGCAATACGCGATCGACAACGATCGGCGCTCGGTCACGATCGTGCACAAGGGCAACATCCAGAAGTTCACCGAAGGCGCCTTCCGCGACTGGAGTTATGCGCTCGCGAAGCGCGAGTTCGGTGCGCGCGAGATCGACGGCGGGCCGTGGTGCTCGTTCAAGAATCCGAAGTCCGGGCGCGAGATCGTCGTCAAGGACGTGATCACCGATGCCTTCCTGCAACAGATCCTGCTGCGCCCCGCCGAGTACGACGTGATCGCGACGCTCAACCTCAACGGCGACTACATCTCCGACGCGCTCGCCGCGCAGGTCGGGGGGATCGGCATCGCGCCGGGAGCCAACATGTCCGACACCGTCGCGATGTTCGAGGCGACGCACGGGACGGCGCCCAAGTACGCCGGCAAGGACTACGTCAATCCGGGCTCGGAGATCCTCTCGGCCGAGATGATGCTGGTCCACATGGGGTGGCGCGAGGCGGCGACGCTCATCACCGCGAGCCTCGAGAAGGCGATCGCCGACAAGGTTGTGACCTACGACTTCGCCCGCCTGATGCCGGGAGCTACTCAGGTGTCCTGCTCGGGGTTCGGCAACGCGATGATCGAGCGGATGAGCTAGCGTCGCGGCGGGCACCCCGCGCGAGCGAATACCCGAGTCGAGCCAGGGGTCGGGCGAGTGCAAACCGCCCACCCCGGCATTTCACCTGTACACGTCTCGCACAACCAGCGTCAAGGGAACGCCCGCCGATCGGCGCTCCTCTTGAAAAATGTGTTGCAATCGTCAAACATGAACCCCAATTAGGTAAGCGGTAAGTCATGGCCCATCAGGAACAGCACGGCAGTGTGCTCGACGTCGAGCGCACGAGGGTCAAGCCGCCGCCCCTCTACAAGGTGATGTTGCTGAACGACGACTACACGCCGATGGACTTTGTCGTCGTCGTGCTCCAAACTGTGTTCGGAATGAGTCGCGAGAAGGCGACGCAGGTGATGCTGCAGGTTCACCGTGAGGGCATGGGCGTGTGCGGTACCTATACG
>DASVGI010000009.1:0-7760 GCA_036379595.1 Casimicrobiaceae bacterium
ACGCGCGACCTCCCGACGCTCGAGCGCGAGGTTCAACTCGCGCGCCACTGCCTCGAACACGGCGTGCCCGTCGTGGGGATCGGCCTCGGCGCGCAGATCCTCGCGATCGCGGCGGGGGGCGATTCGGAAGCGGCGCCGCTCGAATGCACGATCACCACCGCGTCGCGAAGCGACGAGGCGGCGCTCGGAGGCTACGTCCCCGAGACGTATCCGCTCGCGCTCTACATGCGCGACCGCGCGCGCCTTCCCGAGGCTGCGCGCGTGCATGCGCGCGACGCGTCGGGCCATCCGGCGCTGTGGCAGATCGGCGCGAACTGCCTCGGCTTCTCCGGGCACCCCGGGCTCAAGGTCGCGATGGTCGAGGACCTCGTGATGGAGTTCGAGGAAGCGCCGCCCGGCGTCGAGGCGAGCCTCAGGGAGTTGCGTGCGATCCAGCGTCCGCTCGAAGACGCGCTGGTGCCGATCATGACCGGCGTGATCGCGGTCACCGGGTGGATGGAGTAGCGTTGGTCAATAAGGCGGGGTCACGCCGAGATCGCGAGCCGCTCGCTCTGATAGATCCGCGCGGTGATGGCGCAGGCGACGAGCGCCGCAAACGCCGTGCACGCGAAGCACACGAGCAGCGCGACATCGGTGACCGTGTCGCCGCGCATGAGTTGCGTGATCACGACCTGCTGGCCCACCAGCGGCACCGCGTACATCCACATCTGCACCTTGTACGGCAGGAGCGCCAGCAGCAGCACCGGAACGATCGGCAGCAGCATCAGTAGCGACACGTAGGTCTGGGCCTCGCGGAAGCTCTTCGCGAACGCCGCGACCAGCGTCTGCACGGCGGCGATCAGCGCGGCGAGCGGCAGCATCACCACGAACGTACGCACGACGAAGCCCACGCCGATGTCGAGCGTCATGCCGATCCGCTCGGTCGGCAGGAACCTGCCGACGACGGCAAACGCGAGCACGCTCAGGAGCACCGTGGCGGTGCCGAACGCGGTCGTCGCGGCGAGCTTCCCGACAAGGATCTTCCAGCGCGCGACCGGGTTGACGAGGAGCGGCTCGAGCGACTGGCGCTCGCGCTCACCGGCGGTCGTGTCGATCGCGATCGCCATCCCGCCCATGAACGCGCCAATGATGAAGAAGTACGGCAGCATCGCGAACAGCGTTCCCGAGCGGCTCTGCGGCGTCGACTGGTCGCGGCTCGCGACCACGACCGGCTGCTGCAGCGACGGCGCGAGCCCGCGCGCCACGAGTCGCATCGCTCCGATCCGGCTGCCGTAGCCGGCGAGCATCACTTGAACGCGGTGCGCCGCACTACGCGAATCGTTTCGCGACTGGTCGAAGATCACCTCGACCTGCGCCGCGTAGCCCTTGTTCCAGGCATCGGCGAAGGACGGGGTGATGCGCAGCACGACGTCCGCATCCTGATCCTTCACCGCGCGCTCGGGGTCGGCGGGAGGAGGCTCGATCTCGGTGTCGCTCTGCTTCAACGCTGCAATCAGGTTCGGCGCGTACTCGGCACCCACCACCGGCAGGTGGAGCGGCTTCTCGGCCTTCTCGACCTCGCGCGTGACGACGGTATTGATCAGCACGGCGAAGAGCAGCGGCGCGAGCAACGGTCCGGTGATGAAGGTGTTGATCATCGTGCGGCGATCGCGCAGGCTCTCGCGCAGCTCCTTCGCGAACACGACCAGCATCGGTGTCATGCGACGAGCCCTTCTTCGGTTCCGATCAGCTTCACGAACGCATCCTCGAGGCTCGCCTCGCCGGTCTGCGCGCGCAGCGCATCGGGAGTCTCGTCGGCGACGACTCTGCCGCGCGAGATCACGACGATGCGATCGCAGAGCGCCGCCACTTCCTGCATGATGTGGCTCGAAAACAGCACGCATCGACCTTCGGCTCGGAGATTGCGCAGGAACTCGCGCATCGCGCGCGTCGCCATCACGTCGAGGCCGTTCGTGGGCTCGTCGAGGACCACGTTCGCGGGATCGTGGACGAGCGCGCGCGCGATCGCCGTCTTGACGCGCTGACCCTGCGAGAAGCCTTCGCTGCGCCGGTCGGCGAAATCGGCCATGTCGAGCGCCGCGATCGCGGCGTCGCTGCGCCGTGCGATCGTCGCCTCGTCGAGGCCGTGGAGCCTGCCGAAATAGGCGATGTTCTCGCGCGCAGTGAGGCGCTTGTAGAGCCCGCGCGCATCGGGGAGCGCGCCGAGCCTGCGTCGCGCTGCGACCGGATCGGCGATCGCGTCGATGCCGTCGATCCGCACTGCGCCGCGATCGGGCCGCATCAGCGTGTAGAGGCAACGCAGCGTGGTCGTCTTGCCGGCGCCGTTCGGCCCGAGCAGGCCGGTGATCTCGCCGTCGCGCGCGCGAAACGACACGCCGTCGACGGCCACGACGTCGCCGAATCGCTTGGAGAGTCCTTCGACCTCGATCATCGTCTGTCGACCTCGATCATCGCGGCGACCCGTCGGCCGAATGGGCGCGATCGCGCATCATGGCGCGGCCCCGTTGAACGCCACTCATGGCGCGGCACCGTTGAACGTGACTCATGGCGAGGCCCCGTTGAACGTGACGAACGCCGGCGTCGGACCGAGCGAGTCGATGCACTTCGCGTCGAGTGTGCGCGGCTCGAGCTTGTCGACGAATTCGCGCACCAGCCGCGGGATGCAGCCGCGGCCGATCACGTTGTGCCCCTGCCCCTTCGCGATCAGCAGGCGGGCGTTCGAGAGGCCGTGGAGCACCTCCTCGCCGTAGCGCGGCGGCGTCACCGGATCGAGCTCGCCTTCGAGGATCAGGACCGGCGTCGCGGTCACCAGCGGCGAGTGGAAGTTCGCGGGTCGCGTCCCATGCGGCCAGATCGCACAGGCGGTCTGCAGGAGGTCGACGAGGCGCGTGCCGAGGATCGTGCCTTCGTCGGCCGGGTTTCGCTGCAGCAGGTCGGCGTCCTCGCTGCAGACCACCGAGAGTTGCATCGCATTGTCGGTCAGATCGGCGAGATCGTCGGTGATGAGCGACTCCTGGCCGGCGAGCGGCGCGAAATTGCCGCGCAGCGCTTCCGCGATCGACAGCGGCAACAGTGCCGCAGTCTCGGGGGTATAGGCGAAAAGGCGCACGAGGCGCACGAGCGCCGCATCGTCGAGGCGAAGCTGCTTCGGCTCGAAGGTGACCGGGTCGCGGTAGTCGCGAGTCTGCGGCGCCGCACGCAGCCTGTCGCGAAGCTCGACCAGGCTCGCGTAGGGGTTGCCGAACGCCTTCGCGCACGCAGGCGCCCTGGTGCAGAGTCCGAAATCGGCCTTCAGCGCCGCTTCGAGGTTCCCGGCGAAGCCTTCGCCGAGCACCAGCGTATTCGGCACGACGCTGTCGAGCACGACGCTTCGCACCCCCTGCGGATGGCGCATCGCGTACTGCTGCGCAACGCGCGTGCCGTACGAGACGCCGACGAGATCGAGCTTCGGCGCCCCGAGCGCCTCGCGCACCGCTTCGAGGTCTTCGACCGCCACCGTCGTCGTGTAAGAGCGCGGATCGGCGTGCTTCTCGGTCGCAGTGAGGCACTCGCGCGTCTCTTTGCGGACCTCGTCGAGGTCGAGCGCGCCCCCGCGCTCGTCGTAGGTATTCGAACCCCGGCAGGTGAGCGGGTTCGACCCGCCGGTGCCGCGCTGGTCGACGAGCAGGACGTGATGATGCTTGCGGAGCGGCGCGAGCGCGGCCGCGACCTGCGGCCACGAGTCGACCGCCGACTGGCCGGGGCCCCCGGCGAGAAAGACGACGATGTCGCGGTCGGCCGCCGGCGCGTCGCTCCTGATCAGCGCGATACGCAGGCCGATCTTCCGCCCGGCCGGATCGGCGCGGTTCTCGGGGACCGAGAACGGTGCGCAGTACGCGCGGGTCGTGGCGCCCGAATGCTTCTGCGCGAGCTCGCACGCGCTGAAATGGAGGCCGCCGAGCGTGAATGCCTTCGCGTCGGCGGCAATGACCGGGCCCGGGCCCGATCCGGCGCCTTCGCGCTCGCGCTTGACGATCCCCGAGCCGACGAGGACGATCGCAATCGCGACGGCGATAACGCGCAATGCATTGCGCTTGTTCATGCTTCGATGACTTGTTGGCGGGCAGGCCCGGATCGCGCGATCTGCCGAGCCTCGCGGTAGGCGGACTTGGCGGCGCGCATATTACCGCAGTGCAACACGCGGGAGAGCCATCCTGAGCGCTTGCGCGGCCCCGGAGCGCTGGCTATCATATTAGAGAATTCTCATATAAGCTCCGCCCAACGCCGGGCGTGCTCGCGCCGCCGCCCTTCGCCTTCGAGGTCCGCCCCATGGCAAAGAAGCTCGTGATCGTAATGGCCAACACCGACCCGAGGAACGGCGAGGAGCTCGGGGCGCCGATCTTCCAGGCGTCGGTCGCCGCGGCGATGGATTACGAAGTCGAGGTGATCTGCACGGCGACCGCGGGGCGCCTGATGAAGAAGGGCGTCGCCGACAAGCTGTTCGTGAAACCGGGCTCGCCGAAGTCGGTCTACGACTTCATCAAGGATGCGCACGAGGCGGGCGCGAAGTTCTACTGCTGCTCGCCCAATCTCGATCTCTTCGACATGACGAAGGACGACCTCATCCCCGAGTGCGAGGGGATTGTCGGAGGCGCCCACCTGATCGAGGAAGTGATGGAGGAAGATGTCCGCGTGATGACGTATTGACGGCGGACGACAGACCCATGGCCCACGCAGGCACCCGTGTTCAGGAGCACGTCGGCGATCCGGTCTCGGACCGGCCGCCCGTCGCGCGCACCGAGCTCGAAGAGATCTTCAAGGATATCCAGTCGGATATCCGCTTCGACCACGAGCTCAATGGCTGTCTCAACTGCGGCATCTGCACCGCGACCTGCCCGGCGGCGCATTACTACGACTTCAGCCCGCGCGAGATCGTCCAGCTCCTGTGGACGGAGAACCTCGAAGGCATCTACGACGCGATGCAGGAGAAGATCTGGGCCTGTGCGCAGTGCTACACCTGCGCCGCGCGCTGCCCGTTCGGCAATTCCCCGGGCGGCCTCGTGATGCTGATGCGCGAAACCGCGATCAAGCACGGGATGGAATCGGCGAAGAACGTGCTGCGCCCGTTCAGCCGGGTGCTGCTGAAGATCGTCTCGACCGGCAACCAGCTCTCGCCCGACATGATCACGCGAGACGCCTTCCCCGACTGGGGTCCGAACGTCCAGAAGGTCGAGGCGCCGCTCAAGATCCTGCGCAAGGCGATCCCTATGCCGACGCTCAACACGACGGCGACCGCGTGGGAAGTGAATCTCAAAACCTCGGTCGAGCTCTACACGATCTGGGAAGAAACCGGCGTGCTGAAGCAGCTCGAGACGATCGACGAGAACCTCTTCGACGTGATCTCGGACATCATGGACGAGAAGCGCGACGAGCTGAAGGATTGGCAGGCGGAGGAAGAAGGCGAGGAGTGAGGATAGAGGAGTGAGGAGCGAGGATTGAACGGCGTCGCGCGACACTCGATCCCCAATCCTCGATTTCCACTCCTCGATCCTGCGTAACAAAGGAGAAAACTGATGGATACCAGCAAACAGCAGCAACCGGGGCAACGCTTCACCGGACACGGCTCCGAGTGGCGCGATTCGAATCTTTCGGCCGAGGACGCGCGCACCGCGACGGCGTGGGTCGAGCAGCGGATCGACAAGCGCTCGATGCTGACCACCAAGCAGCGCGTCGAGGACGTGCGCGACGTCATGTGGCAGCTCGAAAAGGACGGTGAGATCGTCGTTCACCGGATCACCGACGAGCACCGGCCGGTCGTCGTCAAGACGCTCTACGGCTGGGAGAAGAGGATCCCGACGCGCCGGCTGTGGCACCACAAGTCGTGCGGCCAGTGCGGCAACATCCCGGGCTATCCCGCGTCGCTCCTGTGGCTGATGAACCGGCTCGACATCGAATACCTCGACGAGACCGACCAGACCTCGTGCACCGCGTGGAACTACCACGGCTCGGGCATCGGCAACATCGAGAGCCTCGCCGCGGTATTCCTGCGCAACTTCCACCAGGCCTACGTTTCGGCGCGGGCGGAAGGGCTGCCCGATGGCTACTACTACCCGCTCGTGCACTGCGGCACCTCGTTCGGCAACTACAAGGAGGTGCGAAGCTACCTGCTCCACTCGGCAACGCTGCGCGAGCGCGTGCGCAAGATCCTCGCCAAGCTCGGGCGCCTCGTCGACGGCAAGATTCTGATCCCCGAAGAGGTCGTCCACTACTCCGAGTGGCTGCACGTGATGCGCCAGCCGATCGCCGCGACGCAGGAGATCGATTGCAGCAACATCCGCTCGGTGATCCACCCGGCGTGCCACGTTTACAAGATGGTGCCGCAGGATGCGATCTACGACGACACGGTGATGGAAGGCAACCGCGTGGCGGTGTCGACCGGCCTCATGCAGACGCTGGGGGCGCAGGTGATCGACTACTCGACGTGGTACGACTGCTGCGGCTTCGGCTTCCGCCACATCATCTCGGAGCGCGAGTTCACGCGTTCGTTCGCGATCGATCGCAAGGTCGCGGTCGCGGTCGACGAGGCGCACGCCGACGTGATGATCGGCCACGACACCGGCTGCATCACGACGCTCGACAAGAACCAGTGGATCGGCAAGGCGGTCGGCAAGGAATACGACCTGCCGATTCTCGCCGACGCCCAGTTCGCGGCGCTCGTGTGCGGCGCGCATCCGTACAAGATCGTCCAGTCGCACTGGCACGCGTCGTCGACCGAGACGCTGATGGACAAGCTCGGCATCGACTGGCGCGCGAAGAAGGCCGAGTTCGTCGCCTATCTCGACGACGTCAAGGCCGGCAAGCAGGAGAACCTGTACGACCCGCGCCGGATGATCACGTCGGGTCCGGGCTACATTCCGATCGCGAGGGCGTCGTGACGCAACCGATCCTGATCGTCGGCGGCGGACCCGCCGGGCTCGCCGCCGCTGCGGCGCTCGCGAGCGTCGGGCAGGAAACGGTGCTGGTCGAGAAAGAGACGCGGCTCGGCGGCGCGCCGATCCTCTCGGGCTACGCGAAGCTCGTTCCTTCGGGCGAATGGGCGAAGGATGCGATCGGCGGCATGGTGAGCGGAGTCGAGCGCGAGCCGAAGGTCGCGCGCCGGCTCGGCTGCACGGTGACCGCGTTCGACGGCGAGCCCGGAGCGTTTCGCGCGCGCCTCTCCGACGGCAGCGCGGTCGACGCGAGCGCGGCGATCCTGTGCACCGGCTTCACCCATTTCGACTCGATCAACAAGCCCGAGTGGGGCTTCGGCGCGTTTCCCGACGTCGTCACCACGACGCAGGTCGAGCAGATGATCTCGTCGGGACGCGGCATCGCCTGCCCCTCCGACGGGCGTAAGCCCGAGCGCGTCGCGATCCTCCTCTGCGTCGGCTCGCGCGACCGCCAGATCGGGCGCGAGTGGTGCTCGAAGATCTGCTGCACGGTGTCGACCAATCTGGCGATGGAAATCAAGGAACTCTCGCCCAGGACCGACGTGTTCATTTATTACATGGACATCCGCACTTTCGGGCTGTACGAGGACAAGTTCTACTGGCGGGCGCAGGAGGAATTCCGCACCAAGTTCGTGAAGGCGCGCATCGCCGAGGTGACGCAGGGCCCGGACAAGCGGCTGCTGGTCAAAGGCGAGGACACCCTGGTCAAGCGCCCGATCGTGATCCCGATGGACCTGGTGGTGCACGCGATCGGCATGGACCCCAACCTCGACAATCCGGAGATCGCGAAAG
>DASVGI010000010.1:0-49859 GCA_036379595.1 Casimicrobiaceae bacterium
ATCGAACGGCGGTGGAACGCCGCGTACGCAGCGTATGCGGCACCGGCCGGCGCAGTTTCGTTCATGCCCATGGCAACCTCCTCGTCCCTCGTCCCTCGTCCCTCGATCCTCGATCCTCGATCCTCGATCCTCGATCCTCGATCCTCGATCCTCGATCCTCGATCCTCGTTGCCCGATCGCGGTGTGGCGTCTTCGCTACGGGTGGCTGTCCGTCGCGATGCGCACGACCGTGCGCCCGCGCACCATGCCCTTGAGGTAGGCATCGAAATGGGTCGGCAGTTCGTCGAAATCGATCGTCCGCACCTGGTCGTGGACGCGGTCGGGACGCCACTCGGCGGCGAGCTTGTTCCAGATGCGCTGGCGCAGCGGCATCGGCGTATTGGCGCTGTCGGTGCCGAGCAGGTGCACGCCGCGCAGGATGAACGGTGCGACGGTCGTCGAGAGCTTCATCCCCATCGCGAGGCCGACCGCGGCAACCGTTCCGGCGATCTTCGCCGACGCGAGGAGCCAGGCGAGCATGTCGCCGCCGAGATTGTCGACGGCGCCCGCCCACGTCGCCTTCTCGAGCGGGCGCGTGCGCGTGAGGTCGATCGCCGAGCGCAGCATCACGTCGGACGCACCGATGCCGCGCAGGTAGGGCGCTTCCTCGCCCTTACCAGTGATCGCGACGACTTCGTAGCCTTCCTTGGCGAGAATCTCGGTCGCCACCGAGCCGACGCCGCCCGTTGCGCCGGTCACCGCGACCGGTCCGTTGCCGGGGGCGAGCCCGTTGTGCACCATCAGGTGGATCGCCAGCGCCGCCGTGAAGCCGGCGGTGCCGATCGTCATCGCGTCGAAAGCGGTCATGCTCTCGGGCCGGCGCACGACCCAGTCGGCGGGCACGCGCACCATCTCGGCATAACCGCCGTCGTGCGACACGCCGAGCTCGTAGCCGGTGACGATCACCTTGTCGCCGCGCCGGAAGCGCGGATCGGTCGACGATTCGACGGTGCCGGCCATGTCGATCCCGGCCACCGTCGGAAACTTGCGCATGATCTTGCCGGTGCCGTTGTGCGACAGCGCATCCTTGTAGTTGATCGTCGAATACTTCGTTCGGATCACCACTTCGCCCGGGTCGAGCTCGTCCGGCGTCATCGACACGAAACGGCTCGCGACGACGCCGTTCTCCTCGAAAGTGCGGTACGCGGTGAACTTCTGCACGGGAGTCTCCTCGCGCCGTCAGGCGCAGTGTGGACGCAATGTCGATCTCATCCGGGCTCTTCGCCGGGACCGCCGTCGGATACGTGAGGGAGTGCCATGTAGTCGCGCGTGCGCATCTCGACGAGCCGGCTCACCGTGCGCGGGAACTCGCGCGCATTGGGGCCATCGGGATAGAGGGACTGGGGAGGCACGACGGCCGACGCGACCAGCTTCACCCGATGATCGTACAGGATGTCGACGAGCCAGGTGAAGCGCCGCGCCTGGTCTGCGGTCTCGGGGCCGAGCTGCGGAATGCCCGAGATCAGCACGACGGCAAAGCGCCGCGCGAGCTCGAGGTAGTCGCGCTGCGAGCGCGGTCCGTCGCAGAGCGCCGCAAAGTCGAACCAGACCACGCTCCCGGCACGCCGGCGCGCCGGCAGCGTGCGGCCGTCGACGACGAGGCGCGTCTCCTCGTCGGGACCGGCGCGCATCGCTTCGAACGCGCGCTCGAGCGCCTGCTCGGCCGCGGCTCCGGCCGGGACGTGCCAGGTCTCGAGGCGTCCCAGCGCCTGCAGCCGATAGTCGACGCCGGCCTCGACTTCGATCACGTCGAGCCACTGCTTGATCGTTGCGATCGCCGGCAGGAAGCGCTCGCGCAGCAGGCCGTCGGGCCACAGCCCATCGGGCGCGTAGTTCGACGTGAGCACCATCACGACGCCCGCGCCGAACAAGCCCTCGAAGAGGCGGCCGAGAATCATCGCGTCGGCGATGTCGGAGACGTGGAATTCGTCGAAGCAGATGAGCCGGTAGCGGCGCGCGACCTGCAGTGCGACGGTCGCCAGCGGATCGGCCTCTTCGCGAATCGCGGCGAGCGCATCCTGCGTCTCGCGCATGAATGCATGGAAGTGGATGCGCGTCTTGCGGCGGATGCCGACCGTCGCGTAGAAGCTGTCCATCAGGAGGCTTTTGCCGCGACCGACGCCACCCCACAGGTAGATGCCGCGCGGGACCGTCGGCGCCGCGAAGATCCGCTTCAGGCGCGACTCGCGCGCGGCGCGAAACGCCTCGAGCTCGTCCGAGAGCTCCTGCAGCCGCTCCATCGCCGCCACCTGGGCGGGATCGAGCGTCGACTGGCGATGATCGAGGAGCGGCTCGAGGTAATCGATGAGACCGCCGTGACGGCGGGTGATCTGCCCCGGATCCTCGCCGATCATCGGGTCAGCGCCCGGCAGCGGTCATGCGCTCACCGATCATCCGACCAGCATCCGGCAATGGTCATGCGTTGAGCGTACGGCGGCTGACCGCGAGCGCCGCCTCGCGCGTCGCCTCGCAGAGCGTCGGATGCGCATGACAGATGCGCGCGATGTCCTCGCTCGCGGCGCCGAACTCCATCGCGACGACTCCCTCTTCGACGAGCTCGCCCGCCATCGGGCCGACGACGTGCATGCCGAGCACGCGATCGGTTGCGGCGTCGGCGACGATCTTCACGAAGCCGGTGGTCTCGCCCATCGCACGCGCGCGGCCGTTGGCGGTGAACGGGAAGCTGCCCGCGCGCACGTCGACGCCGGCGGCCTTCAGGTCACGCTCGGTCCTGCCGACCCACGCGATCTCGGGGGTCGTGTAGATCACCCACGGCACCGTGTCGAAGTCGACCTCGGGGTGCTGGCCGGCGATCCGCTCGGCCACCGCGACGCCCTCCTCCTCGGCCTTGTGCGCGAGCATCGGGCCGCGCACGACGTCGCCGATCGCCCACACGTTCGGAAGCTTCGTGCGGCACTCGGCGTCGACCTCGACGAAGCCGCGCGCGTCGAGCGCGAGGCCGACGTCCTGCGCCCCGAGGCCCGCGGTTGTCGGCACACGCCCGATCGACACGATGAGGCGATCGAAGTCGGCCTTCTTCTCGCTCCCGTCGGCTTCGCGCCATGCGACCGCCACCCCGTCGCGGCGCGCCTCGACACTGCCGACGGTGACGCCGAAGCGCATCGCGAGCCCCTGGCGCGTGAATGCTCTCAGCGCCTCCTTCGCGACGGCGTCGTCGGCGGCAGGGAGGAGGCCCGGAAGCGCTTCGAGAATCGTCACCTCGGCGCCGAGCCGGCGCCAGACGCTACCGAGCTCGAGCCCGACGACCCCGGCTCCGATGACGCCGAGACGCCTGGGGACTTCGGCGATCGCGAGCGCACCGGCGTTGTCGAGCACGCGCACGTTGTCGAACGCTACCCCGGGAAGCGCGCGCGGCAGCGAGCCGGTCGCGACGATCACGTGCGTCGCGGCGAGGCTCGCCGCAGCGGGACCGTCGACGGCAATCGCCCAGCGGTCGCCGTCGCGCCCGGCGAAGCGGCCGCGGCCCTGATAGAGCGTCACCTTGTTCTTGCGGAACAGGAACAGGATGCCGTCGTTGTTCTGCGCGACCACGCGCTCCTTGCGCGCCTGCATCTTCGCGACGTCGATCGCGAGCCCTTCGATGGCGATGCCGTGCTCGGCGAAGCCGTGACCCGCGCGCTCGAAGTTCTCGGACGATTGCAGCAGCGCCTTCGACGGGATGCAGCCGACGTTGGTGCAGGTGCCGCCGGGCGCGGGCTTGCCGTCGCCGCGCGTCCAGTCGTCGATGCACGCGACCTTGAAGCCGAGTTGCGCGGCGCGGATCGCGGCGATGTAGCCGCCCGGTCCGGCGCCGATGACGATGATGTCGAAGGGTTCCATGAGGGACGAGGGACGAGGGACGAGGGGCGAGGGACGAAGGGCGAGGGACGAGGATAGAGGATAGAGGATAGAGGATAGAGAATCGAGGAGCGAGGAATCAGCGAGCGGCGTGGCCGATCGACTCTGATCAGTTCTTCAATGATAAGAACGAGAGATGCGGGAAATCTGCGCGACGCGCCCTCGCCCCTCGTCCCTCGCCCCTCGTCCCTCGCTTCTCACTCCTCGATCCCCGATCCTCGCTCCTCGCTCCTATATCTCCAGCAACAGCCGCGCAGGATCCTCGAGCGCCTCCTTGATCGCCACCAGCGACAGCACCGCCTCGCGGCCGTCGATGATCCGGTGATCGTACGATTGCGCGAGGTAGTTCATCGGCCGCACCACGACCTGCCCGTTCACGACCACCGCGCGCTCGCGCGTCGCGTGCACGCCGAGGATCGCCGACTGCGGCGGATTGATGATCGGCGTCGACAGCATCGACCCGAATACGCCGCCGTTGCTGATCGTGTAGGTGCCGCCGGTAAGCTCCTCGACGGTGAGCTTGCCGTCCTGCGCGCGCTTGCCGTAGTCGGCGATCTGCCGCTCGATGTCGGCGATCGACATCTGGTCGACGTCGCGCAGGATCGGCACGACGAGGCCGCGCGGGCTGCCGACGGCGATGCCAACGTCGTAGTAGCCGTGATAGACGATGTCGTTGCCGTCGATCGACGCGTTGACGAGCGGGTACTTGCGCAGCGCGTGCACAACCGCCTTGACGAAGAAGCCCATGAAGCCGAGCTTCACGCCGTGCTCCTTCTCGAAGCGCTCCTTGTGGCGATTGCGAAGCTCGATCACCGCCTGCATGTCGACTTCGTTGAAGGTCGTGAGGATCGCCGCCGTCGACTGCGACTGCACGAGGCGCTCGGCGACGCGCGCGCGCAGCCGCGACATCGGCACGCGCTGCTCGGGGCGCGCACCGAGCGCGGCCGGCAGATGGACTGCCGGCGCCGGTGCACTCAGCGCGGCCGGCGTCGCCGCGCGTGCTGCGGGCGTGGCCGCGCGCGCTTCGGGTACTGCACTCGCGGGCGCCGGCGCAGCGGACGGTGGCGCTGCGGCGGTTGCCGCCGCGGCGAGTGCATCGCCCTTCGTGATGCGCCCGCCGCGACCGGTGCCGGCGATCGATGTCGCATCGACGCCCGTCTCGGCGATCACTTTCCGTGCGGCGGGGAGCGCGGTCGCGGCGCCGGGCGCCGTCGCGGCTGCCGGAGCTGCGGGGGCCGCGGCACCTGCTCGCGGCGCCACCGGCGCGGCGGTCGCAGCTGCCTTCGCCTCGGTATCGATCGTGGCGATCACCTGATTCGACGCAACCGTCGCGCCGTCGGGCTGCACGATCTCGGTCAGCACGCCGTCCGCCGGCGCCGGGAGCTCGAGGACGACCTTGTCGGTCTCGATGTCGATCAGGTTCTCGTCGCGCTTGACCGCCTCACCCGGCTTCCTGTGCCAGGCGACGAGCGTCGCCTCGGTGATCGACTCGGGCAGCTGCGGCACCTTGACTTCGATTTTCATGGGCGCTTCTCGTTATCGGGCGAGGATCATTCGTTATCGGGCGAGGACCATTGCGCCCGACGCGAGCTCGCCGGCGAATGCATCCTCGACCAGTTTCTTCTGCTCGGCCGCGTGCAGCGCCGCGTAGCCGACCGCGGTCGACGCCGACACCGGGCGCCCCGCGTAGGCAAGCACCCTGCGCTTGTCGATGTCGGCGCGCAGATACGCGTTCAGCCGATACCACGCGCCCTGATTCTGCGGCTCCTCCTGGCACCACACGACTTCCTTCGCCGCCGCGTACTTCGCGATCTCGCGCTTGTAGTCGTCGTGCGGGAACGGGTACTGCTGCTCGAGGCGCAGGATCGCGACGTCGTCGATCTTCTGCGCGCGGCGATACGCCGCGAGCTCGTAGTACACCTTGCCCGAGCACAGGATGACGCGCCTCACCTTCTTCGCGTCGATGCGCTCGACCTCGCCGATGACGTTGTGGAAGCGCCCGTTCGCGAGCTCGTCCAGCGTCGACACCGCCTCGCGATGGCGCAGCAGGCTCTTCGGCGTCATCACGATCAGTGGCTTCCGGAAGTAGCGGATCATCTGCCGGCGCAGCAGGTGGTAGATCTGCGCGGGTGTGGTCGGCACGCAGACCTGCATGTTGTGCTGCGCGCATTGCTGCAGGTAGCGCTCGGGCCGCGCCGACGAATGCTCGGGGCCCTGTCCTTCGTAGCCGTGCGGCAGATACAGCACGAGATCGCAGATGCGCCCCCACTTCACCTCGCCCGCGGCGATGAACTGATCGATCACCACCTGCGCGCCGTTGGCGAAGTCGCCGAACTGCGCCTCCCAGATCACGAGCTGGTTCGGCTCCGACGTCGTGTAGCCGTACTCGAAGCCGAGCACCGCGTTCTCGGTCAGCACCGAGTCGATGATCTCGCAATCGGGCTGCCCGTCGCGCAGGTGCTGCAGCGGCACCCAGATCCCCGAGTCCCACTTCTCGCGGTTCTGGTCGTGCAGCACCGCGTGGCGGTGCGAGAACGTGCCGCGCCCCGAATCCTCGCCCGAAATGCGTACGCCGTAGTTCTGGTCGAGCAGCGTCGCGTAGGCGAGGATCTCGCCCATCCCCCAGTCGATCGGGTGTGTGCCGGCGACCATCGCGCGCCGGTCGGCGATCATCTTCTCGACGCGCGGATGCAGCTTGAAGTCCGCCGGCACGGTGGTCACGGCGGTCCCGAGCTCCTTCAGCCGCGCCATCGGCACCGTGGTATCGACAGGATCGTTCCAGTGCCGGTTGCGGTACGGCGACCAGTCGACGATGAACGGCGGCTTGTAGTTGGAGAGGATCGTCGTGTTGGTGTGGTAGCCCTTGTCCATCGCCGTCCGGTAGGTGGCGATCATCCCGTCCGCGTCGTCGGCGCTGACGACGCCGTCGGCGATCAGGCGGTCGGCGTAGAGCTTGCGCGTGCCCGGGTGCTGCGCGATCTTCTTGTACATCAGCGGCTGCGTGATCATCGGCTCGTCGGCCTCGTTGTGGCCGAGGCGGCGGAAGCAGACGAGGTCGACGAACACGTCCTTGTGAAACTGCTGCCGGTAGCCGAGCGCGATCTCGACCGCGAGCAGGCACACCTCGGGATCGTCGGCGTTGACGTGCAGAATCGGCGCCTCGATCATCTTCGCGACGTCGGTGCAGTAGAGCGTGCCGCGGGTGTCGCGCGGGTCGGACGTGGTGAAGCCGATCTGGTTGTTGATGACGATGTGAACGGTGCCGCCGGTGTAGTAGCCGCGCGTCTGCGACATGTTCAGGCATTCCTGCACGACGCCCTGCCCGGCGATCGACGCGTCGCCATGGATCAGCACCGGCAGCACCTGGTCGCCGCGCGCGTCCTTGCGCCGGTGCTGCCGCGCGCGGACGCTTCCCTCGACCACCGGGTCGACGATTTCGAGGTGCGACGGATTGAACGCAAGCGTCACGTGCACCGGGCCGCCCGGAGTCGACACGTCCGACGAGAAGCCCTGGTGATACTTGACGTCGCCCGCGGGGAGGTCCTGCGCGACCTTCCCCTCGAACTCCGAGAAGAGGTCGGTCGGCATCTTGCCGAGCGTGTTGACGAGCACGTTGAGGCGCGCACGGTGCGCCATGCCGAGCACGATCTCGCCCACACCCGAGGCGCCGGCGCGCTCGATCAGGTGATCGAGCATCGGGATCATCGTGTCGCCGCCTTCTCCCGAGAAGCGCTTCTGGCCGACGTATTTGGTGTGCAGGTAGCGCTCGAGCGTCTCGGCGGCAGTCAGCCGCTCGAGAATGTGCCGCCGCTGCTCAGGCGAATACGCCGGGCGCGAGCGGATCGGCTCCAGGCGCTCCTGCAGGTAACGCTTGGTCGGCGTGTCCGAGATGTACATGTACTCGGCGCCGAGCGTGCGCGTATAGGTGTCGCGCAGCGCCTGCACGATGTCGCGCAGCCGCATGCGCGGCGGTCCCGCCTTGAACGACCCGACGTCGAACTCGGTGTCGAGATCGGCGTCGGAGAAGCCGTAGGTGCGCAGGTCGAGGTCGGCGATCGGCGGCGGCTCGTGCCGCTTCAGCGGGTCGAGGTCGGCGTGCAGCATGCCGAGTGTCCGGTATTTCCCGATCAGCTGCAGCACCAGCACCTGCTTGTGCATCGTCGTCGCGTCGACCATCGCGCCGGCGATGCGGCGGCTCTTCGCGAGCTCGCGGAACGACTCGACGACCGGCCCGTGCGCGACGTCGGCTGCGCCACCGCGCAGCTCGTCGAAGTACGCGCGCCAGTCGGCATCGACGCGCGAGGGGTCGGCGAGGTAGCTCTCGTAGAGCTCCTCGACGAACGGCGCGTTGCCGCCGAACAGCGTGCTCGTCGACTCGAGTTCCCGCATCGTGCCCATGGTCAGCGCTCCGCGATCGGCTTGACGCTGCGCCGCGCCGCGCCGGTGTAGAGCTGGCGCGGGCGGCCGATCTTGTACTCGGGATCGGTGATCATCTCGTTCAACTGCGCGATCCAGCCGACGGTGCGGGCGAGCGCGAAGATCGCCGTGAACAGCGACACCGGGATGCCGATCGCCTTCTGCACGATCCCCGAGTAGAAGTCGACGTTCGGATAGAGCTTGCGCGACACGAAGTAGTCGTCCTCGAGCGCGATCTTCTCGAGGCCCATCGCGAGCTTGAACAGCGGGTCGCCGTGGAGCCCGGTCGCGTCGAGGACCTCGTAACAGGTCTCGCGCATCAGCTTCGCGCGCGGGTCGTAGTTCTTGTAGACGCGATGGCCGAAGCCCATCAGGCGCACGCTCGAGTTCTTGTCCTTGACCTTCGCGATGAACTCGCCGATCTTCGCGAGCCCGCCCTGCGCCTGGATCTCGTAGAGCATGTTGAGCGCCGCCTCGTTCGCGCCGCCGTGCGCGGGGCCCCACAGGCAGGCGACCCCCGCGGCGATCGCCGCGAACGGGTTGGTGCCCGACGACGCGCACAGCCGCACCGTCGACGTCGACGCGTTCTGCTCGTGGTCGGCGTGCAGGATGAAGAAGCGGTCGAGCGCGTGCACGAGCACCGGGTTGACGACGTAGTCCTCGCACGGCGTCGCGAACATCATCCGCATGAAGTTCGCCGCATACGAGAGCTCGTTGCGCGGATACATGTACGGCTGCCCGACCGAGTACTTGTAGGCCATCGCGACCAGCGTCGGCATCTTGGCGATCAGGCGGATCGCCGAGATGTCGCGCTGGTGCGCGTCGTGCAGGTTGATCGAATCCGGATAGAACGCGCTCATCGCCGCGACGAGCCCTGTCAGCACCGCCATCGGGTGCGCGTCGCGCCGGAAGCCGCGCAGGAAGAACTGCATCTGCTCGTTGACCATCGTGTGCCTGGTCACCCGGCCGTCGAAATCCGCGCGCTGCGCCGCGTTCGGCAGCTCACCGTAGAGGAGCAGGTGGCAGACTTCGAGAAAGTCGCAACCGAGCGCGAGCTCGTCGATCGGGTAACCGCGGTAGAGAAGCTCGCCCTTGTCGCCGTCGATGAAGGTGATCGCCGAGCTGCACGACGCGGTGGAGAGGAACCCCGGATCGTAGGTGAAGTGCCCCGTCTTCGCGTACAGCGGCCGGATGTCGACGACGTCGGGGCCGACGGTTCCGGAAAGCACCTGGAAGGTGACCGGCGATGCTCCGTCGGAGAACGTCAGGGTAGCAGTGCGATCTTTCATCGTGGTTCCTTCGCTTGCGGTTTGCGGCCGGGTGCAATACCCGGGTGTTCCTCCCCGCGGCGCTCGACCGGCGCCTTCAGAGTGCGCGCAGACGCTCGACCAGCGAACGCAGGCGCGCCTCGGGCTCGCTCCTGCCGGTGATCAGGTCCCACAGCGCCTGGTCCGACCGGTCGAGCAGGAGATCGAGGTCGCGCTCGTCGTCGTCGGAAAGCCGCGGGCCCTGGGTAGCGAGAAAGCGCTCGAGGATCAGGTCATTTTCGAGCATGCCGCGCCGGCAGCGCCAGCGCAGACGGTCGCCGCGGGCGCGCTCGCTGTCGTGTTCGACGACGCTTGCCACGCCCGCGCCCGTCACACCGCGCGCTTCACGACCATCGACTTGATGTTGCCGATGGCGCGCGTCGGGTTCAACCCCTTGGGGCAGACGTCGACGCAATTCATGATCGAGTGGCAGCGGAACAGCCGGTAGGGATCCTGCATGTTGTCGAGCCGCCAGTTGAGGTCGTGGTCACGCGAATCGGCGATGAAGCGGTACGCGTTGAGGAGCCCCGCCGGGCCGACGAACTTGTCGGGATTCCACCAGAACGACGGGCACGCCGTCGAGCAGCAGGCGCAGAGGATGCACTCGTAGAGACCGTTCAGCACCTCGCGCTCTTCCGGCGACTGCAGCCGCTCGCGCTCGGGCATCGGCTCGTCGTCGACGACGTACGGCTTGATCGAGTGGTACTGCGCGAAGAACTGCGTCATGTCGACGATCAGGTCGCGCACCACCGGCTGGCCCGGCAACGGGCGCAGCACGACGGGCTCCTTCAGCGTCTTCAGGTTGGTGATGCACGCGAGGCCGTTCTTGCCGTTGATGTTCATCGCATCCGACCCGCAGACGCCCTCGCGGCAGCTCCGGCGGAACGCGAGCGAGTCGTCGACGGTCTTGAGGCGGATCAGCGCGTCGAGCAGCATCCGGTCGTGCGGATCGAGCTCGATGTCGTAGTCCTGCATTCGCGGCGCGGCATCCTTCTCGGGATCGTAGCGGTAGATGGAAAATCGCATGTTCAGTACGTGCGCGCCTTCGGCGGGAACGACTCCACGGTGAGCGGCTTCAGGATGACCGGCCTGTAGTCGAGGCGGTTGCCGTCGCGATGCCACAGCGTGTGCTTCAGCCAGTGAACGTCGTCGCGCTCGGGATAGTCGCTGCGCGCCTGCGCGCCGCGCGACTCGCGCCTGGCCTCGGCCGAGACGACGGTTGCCTTGGCGACCTCGATCATGTTGTCGAGCTCGAGCGCCTCGACGCGCGCGGTGTTGAACGTGCGGCTCTTGTCGCCGATCGCGGTGCGCGCGACACGCGCGTCGAGCTCCTGCACCTTGCGCACGCCTTCGGTGAGGATCTGCTGGTTGCGGAACACGCCGCAGTGCGACTGCATCGTGCGGCGCAGGTCGGCGGCCACGTCGGCCACGCGCTCGCCGTTCGTCGCACCATCGAGGCGCGCGAGGCGCGCGAGCGATTGCTCGCCGGCGTCCTGCGGCAGCGGCCGGTGCGACTGCGCGGGCAGGTTCTGCGCGACGATGTGCTCACCCGCCGAGTGGCCGAAGACGAGCAGATCGAGCAGCGAGTTGGTGCCGAGGCGGTTCCCGCCGTGCACCGACACGCACGCGCACTCGCCGACCGCGTAGAGGCCCGGCACCGGCACCCCCCGGGCATCGCCGGACGACGACGATGCGAGCATCATCACCTGGCCGTGGATATTGGTCGGAATGCCGCCCATCATGTAGTGGAGCGTCGGCACCACCGGGATCGGCTCCTTGATCGGATCGGCGTTCGCGAACTTGATCGAGATCTCGCGGATCGACGGCAGCCGCTTGTTGATCACCTCCGGGCCCAGATGATCGAGCTTCAGCAGCACGTAGTCCTTGTGCGGGCCGCAGCCACGTCCCTCCTTGATCTCCTGGTCCATCGAGCGGCTCACGACGTCGCGCGACGCAAGGTCGTTCAGGTTCGGTGCGTAGCGCTCCATGAAGCGCTCGCCGGCCGAGTTGAGCAGGATGCCGCCCTCGCCGCGCACACCTTCGGTGATCAGCACGCCGGCACCCGCCACTCCGGTCGGGTGGAACTGCCAGAACTCCATGTCCTGCAGCGGCAGGCCGGCGCGCGCGGCCATGCCGAGGCCGTCGCCGGTGTTGATGAAGGCATTGGTCGACGCGGCGAAGATGCGGCCGGCGCCGCCGGTCGCGAACAGCGTGACCTTGCCTTCGAGCATCATCACCTCGCCGGTCTCCATCTCGAGCGCGGTGACGCCGACGACGACACCTTCGGCGTCGCGGACGAGATCGAGGGCCATCCACTCGACGAAGAACTGCGTGCGCGCACGCACGTTGCGCTGATAGAGCGTGTGCAGCATCGCGTGGCCGGTGCGGTCGGCCGCGGCGCAGGCGCGCTGCACCGGCTTCTCGCCGAAGTTGGCCGAGTGACCGCCGAACGGGCGCTGGTAGATCGTCCCGTCGGCGTTGCGGTCGAACGGCATGCCGAAGTGCTCGAGCTCGTAGACGACGCGCGGCGCCATCCGGCACATGTACTCGATCGCATCCTGGTCGCCGAGCCAGTCCGAGCCCTTGACCGTGTCGTACATGTGCCACAGCCAATGGTCTTCCGACATGTTGCCGAGCGACGCGCCGATGCCGCCCTGCGCAGCAACGGTGTGCGAGCGCGTCGGGAACACTTTCGACAGCACGGCGACCGACAGCCCGGCCTCGGCGAGCTGCAGCGACGCGCGCATGCCCGAGCCGCCCGCGCCGACGATCACCGCGTCGAAGCGCCGTCGCGCGAGCCGTGTCATGACGCACCCCACAAGAGCTCGGCCGTCCAGCCCGCGTAGGCAGCGAGCAGCGCCACAAAGACGATCATCAGCGCGAGACGAAGCCCGGTCGGCTTCGCGTAATCCATCAGCACGTTGCGCCCGCCGACCCACGCGTGGTAGAGGAGCGCGACCATGAACACGAAGGTGACGACGCGAAACGCGCCGTTCGCCAGCAGACCCTTCCACACCGCGTACTCGAGGCCGCCGTTCCACAGCACGATGCCGAGGAACAGCACGGTCCAGGCCAGCATGACGAGCGCGGTCGCGCGCTGGACGAGCCAGTCCCAGCCGCCGTAATGCGCACCGACCGCGAGCTTGTGCACCGGGCCTACCACAGCCGCACCGCGCAGGCGAGGGTCAGCAGCAGCGCCACGACGAGCACGACGGCAGCGCTCCTGCGTGCCGGTGCGAGGTCGAGCCCGAGGTGGATGTCGAGCAGCAGATGCCGGATGCCCGCGAGGATGTGATGAAACACGGACCACGCGAGCATGAGCAGCACGAGCTTGCCGAACCACGACGTCAGCGCCGCGTAGACGGCGGCGTAGCGCTCGGGTGAAGCAAGGCTCGCCTCGACGAACCACAGCAGAACGGGAATGCCGACCACGATCAGCAAAACGCCGCTGATTCGGTGGAGGATGGAGATGACGGCCGGCACTGGCTGCCGGATCGCCAACAGGTTGAGATAGATCGGACGCGGCTTGGGGAGCGGACGGTCTGCGGCGGCCATGCGGTCAACCCCGGGGCACTGCGGTCATAGGTCAGGCGTGGCGCGATGAACGTCGCGTCGTCAATCAGCGGGTGGTTGATTATAGCGCGCCGCAATCGGACGGGCGCGCTTGCGATCGGACGAGCTCGTTCCGGATCAGACGAGCTCGTTCCAGTAATGATGCAGAGCAGTCGTCGCGAGGCCGCGTCTCAGCTCGACCGGGCGTTCGCCCCACGTGTAGGTGACGCGATCGACAGCGAGCAGCGGCGATCCAACCGGAACGCGCAGCAGCGCAGCGGTCGCACGATCGGCGCTGACCGCGTGCAGGCGCTCGACCGCGCGCAGCATGTGCACGCCGAATTCGGTTTCGAAGAAGCCGTACATCGAGCCGTGGAACGCGTCGTAGCGCTCGCGCGTGAGGCCGCGAAAGCGCGCTGCCGGCAGCGTGATCTCGTCGAGCACCACCGGGCGTCCGCCGTATTCGAGCAGGCGATGCAGCACGTAGATCCCTTCGCCGGTCCGCAGCCCGAGCGCGCGCGCGGTCTCGGCGCCGGCGCGCGCGCGCTTGAGATCGACGAGCCGGCTCGCCGGATATTCGTACTCGCCATCGTCGCGCCGGATGCGCAGGAAGCGGAAATTCGACGATCGCTCCTCGGTGTGCGTGGCGACGAAGGTCCCCTTCCCCTGTCGCCGCACGACGCGGTTGGCGGCGGCGAGCGCATCGATCGCCTTGCGCACCGTGCCCTGCGACACGCCGAAGCGCGCGGCGAGCTCGAGCTCCGACGGAATCGCCTCGCCGGGCTTCCACTCGGCGCGTTCGAGACCCTGCTCGAGCAGCGCCTGCACCTGCGCGTAAAGAGGCGTCCACGCGGGCGCGCCGCCGCGCCCGCCGGCCGGTGCGCGCGGTGGCTCTGCGGATTGGCGGCTCTGAGGAGATTCCGCCGGAGGATCTCGATCGACCATGTCTTCTATAGTTTATATCAGTTACAAGATACCATTGACAGGGCATGGGCGTCACGCCTACCATCGCGCCATGCTCGGCGGAGGCGCGGCCGAATGACGGCCTGGCGCCCCGGCCCGCGCGCGGTCCGCCGCGCCCATCCTGCCACGGGAGTCGTCCATGAAAGCACCCCTGCGCGTCGCCGTCACCGGCGCGGCCGGCCAGATCGGCTATAGCCTTCTCTTCCGCATCGCGTCCGGCCAGTTGCTGGGGCCCGATCAGCCGGTGATTCTGCAGCTCCTCGAGCTGCCGATCGACAAGGTGCAGGCCGCGCTGAAGGGCGTGATGATGGAGCTCGAGGACTGCGCGTTTCCGCTCCTCGCCGGGATGCACGGAAGCGGCGATCCGAACATCGCCTTCAAGGACGCCGACGTGGCACTCCTCGTCGGCGCGCGGCCGCGGAGCGCCGGCATGGAGAGGAGCGATCTCCTGCTCGAGAACGCGAAGATCTTCACCGCGCAAGGCAAGGCGCTCGACGCGGTCGCCTCGCGCGACGTTCACGTGCTGGTCGTCGGCAACCCCGCCAACACGAATGCCTGGATCGCGATGAAATCGGCGCCCGGCCTGCCGGCGAAGAACTTCACGTCGATGATGCGCCTCGACCACAATCGTGCGCTGTCGCAGGTCGCGGCGAAGTCGGGACGGCCGGTCGATTCGATCGAGAAGATGGTCGTCTGGGGCAACCATTCGCCGACGATGTATGCCGATTACCGCTTCGCCACGTCGAACGGGCAGTCGGTGCGTGAGCTGATCCACGACGAAGAGTGGAACCGCAACGTGTTCCTGCCCACGGTCGGCAAGCGCGGCGCGGCGATCATCGAGGCGCGCGGCCTGTCGTCGGCGGCGTCGGCCGCCAACGCCGCGATCGACCACGTGCGCGACTGGATGCTCGGCAGCAACGGCCGCTGGGTCACGATGGGCGTGCCGTCGGACGGCAGCTACGGCATTCCCGAGGGGATCCTCTACGGCGTGCCGGTGACGACGAAGGCCGGCGAGTACACGCGCGTTACCGGCCTGCCGATCGACGATTTCTCGCGCCAGAGAATGGATGCGACGCTGAAAGAGCTCACGGAGGAGCGCGCAGCCGTTGCGTCGCTCGTCGCATGAGCGCCGCGATGGCTGCGGCGAGCCCCGGCGAGCGCTTCCGCGCGGCTCTCGCGGCCGAGCGGCCGCTGCAGGTGCCGGGAACGATCTGCGCCTACCACGCGCTCCTCGCCGAGCGCACCGGCTATCGCGCGATCTACCTTTCCGGCGGCGGCGTCGCGGCGGGATCGCTCGGGATTCCCGACCTCGGCATCTCCACGCTCGACGACGTGCTGACCGACGTGCGCCGGATCACCGACGCCTGCTCGCTGCCGCTTCTCGTCGATGCCGACACCGGGTTCGGGGCATCGGCGTTCAACATCGCGCGCACGGTGAAATCGCTGATCAAGGCGGGCGCCGCGGCGATGCACATCGAGGATCAGGTCGGCGCCAAGCGCTGCGGGCACCGCCCGGGGAAGGAGCTCGTTCCCGCCGCCGAGATGGTCGACCGCATCAGGGCCGCGGTCGACGCGCGCACCGATCCCGCGTTCGTCGTGATGGCGCGCACCGACGCGCTGGCGGTCGAGGGGCTCGACGCCGCGATCGAGCGCGCGCGCGCCTGCGTCGAGGCCGGCGCCGACATGATCTTTCCGGAGGCGGTCACCGACCTCGCGATGTACCGGCGCTTCGCCGATGCGGTCGGCGTGCCGATCCTCGCCAACCTGACCGAATTCGGCCAGACGCCGCTCTACACGCTGGACGAGATCGCCGGCGCGAGGGTCGCGCTCGCGCTGTACCCGCTGTCGGCGTTTCGCGCGATGAACCAGGCGGCGCTCAATGTTTACCGCACGTTGCGCCGCGACGGCACGCAGCAGGCCGCGCTGCCGGCGATGCAGACGCGCGACGAGCTGTACGACTTTCTCGGTTACCACGCTTACGAAGACAGACTCGACGCGCTGTTCAGGCAGCGCCATCACTGACGCAAGGTTCAGCCAGCGCCATCACTGACGCGAGATCATGACCGCAGACCACGCCACCCCCACTGCAGCACCGCGGCCGAAGAAATCGGTTGCGCTCTCCGGCGTCACCGCCGGCAACACCGCTCTTTGCACGGTCGGACGGACCGGCAACGACCTGCACTACCGCGGCTACGACATCCTCGACATGGCCGGTGAATGCGAATTCGAGGAGATCGCGCACCTCCTCGTCCACGGACACCTGCCGTCGCGCGTCGAGCTCGAAGCCTATCGCCGCAAGCTGAAGGCGCTGCGCGGGATTCCCGCGACCGTGCGGACGGTGCTCGAAGCGCTGCCGCCCGCGACGCATCCGATGGACGTCATGCGCACGGCAGTCTCGGCGCTCGGCAGCGTGCTGCCGGAGCGCGACGCGCACCTCGCTCCCGAGGCGCGCGACATCGCCGACCGGCTGATGGCATCGCTGGGATCGATGCTCCTCTACTGGTACCACTACTCGCGCAACGGCCGGCGCATCGACGTCGAGACCGACGATGCGTCGATCGGCGGGCATTTCCTCCACCTTCTCCATGGGCATTCGCCGTCGCCGTCGTGGGTGCGCGCGATGCACACGTCGCTCAACCTGTACGCCGAGCACGAGTTCAATGCGTCGACGTTCACCGCGCGCGTCGTCGCGGGGACGGGCTCCGACATGTATTCAGCGCTGACCGCCGCGATCGGCGCATTGCGCGGGCCGAAGCACGGCGGCGCCAACGAGGTGTCGCTCGAGATCCAGCAGCGTTACGGCAATCCCGACGAGGCCGAAGCCGACATCCGGCGCCGGATCGAGGCGCGCGAGGTGGTGATCGGCTTCGGACATCCGGTGTACACGATCGCCGATCCGCGCAACAAGGTGATCAAGGAGGTCGCGCGCGGGCTCTCGATCGAGGCGGGTGACCTGCGCCTCTTTAACATCGCCGAGCGCATCGAAACGGTGATGAAGGACGCGAAGAAGATGTTCGCGAATCTCGACTGGTTCTCGGCGGTCAGCTACCACATGCTCGGCGTCCCGACGGCGATGTTCACGCCGCTGTTCGTGATCTCGCGTAGCTCGGGGTGGGCCGCGCACGTGATCGAGCAGCGCGAGGACGGCAAGATCATCCGCCCGTCGGCGAACTACATCGGCCCCGATAACCTGCGCTTCGTCCCGATCGGCGAGCGCGCCTGATCCTCGATCCTCGATCCCCACTCCTCGATCCTCGCTCTTATCCATGTCAGCCCCCATCTCGAACGTCCGCCCGAAGCCCGACCAGGTGCTGGTCGACATCGCCGATTACGCGGCGAGCTTCAACATCACCAGCAGCGAGGCGTACCAGACCGCGCACTACTGCCTGCTCGACACGCTGGGCTGCGGCTTCGAGGCGCTCGCGTACCCCGCGTGCACGAAGCTCCTCGGACCGATCGTGCCGGGTACGACCGTCCCGCACGGCGCGAAGGTGCCTGGCACCGCGTGGCAGCTCGACCCGGTGCAGGCGGCGTTCAACCTCGGCGCGATGATCCGCTGGCTCGACTTCAACGACACCTGGCTCGCCGCCGAATGGGGTCATCCATCGGACAACCTCGGCGGCATCCTGATGGCGGCTGACTGGCTGTCGCGGACCGCGGTCGCCGCCGGCCGCAAGCCGCTCGCGATGCACGACGTGCTGACGGCGATGATCAAGGCGCACGAGATCCAGGGGGTGATCGCGCTCGCCAACAGCTTCAACCGCGTCGGCCTCGATCACGTCGTGCTGGTCAAGGTGGCGACGACCGCGGTCGTCGCGAACCTTCTCGGGCTCTCGCGCGACGAGATCGTCAACGCGGTATCGCTCGCGCTCGTCGACGGGCAGAGCCTGCGCACCTATCGACACGCGCCGAACACCGGCTCGCGCAAGAGCTGGGCGGCCGGCGACGCGACCTCGCGCGGCGTGCGCCTCGCGCTGATCGCGAAGACCGGCGAGATGGGCTATCCGTCGGTGCTGACGGCGAAGACCTGGGGCTTCTACGACGTGCTGTTCAAGGGGCAGCCGTTCAGGTTCGACCGCCCGTACGGCAGCTACGTGATGGAGAACGTGCTGTTCAAGATCAGCTTCCCGGCGGAATTCCACGCGCAGACCGCGGTCGAATGCGCGATGCAGCTCCATCCGCTCGTCAAAGATCGCATCGCCGACATCGCGAAGATCACGATCCGCACGCACGAATCGGCGATCCGCATCATCGACAAGAAGGGGCCGCTCGACAATCCGGCTGACCGCGACCACTGCATCCAGTACATGGTCGCGGTGCCGCTCCTCTTCGGCCGCCTGACCGCCGCCGACTACGAGGACGCCGTCGCGGCCGATCCGCGCATCGACGCGTTGCGCGACAAGATGGTCTGCGTCGAGGACGCGCGCTTCTCGAAGGACTACCTCGACCCCGAGCATCGCTCGATCGCCAACGGCATCACGATCGAATTCACCGACGGATCGAAGATGCGCGAGGTCGTCGTCGAGTATCCGATCGGCCACCGCCGCCGGCGCAAGGAAGGCATCCCGGTCCTGCTCGACAAGTTCCGCACCAACCTCGCCCGCCGCTTCGCTGCGAAGCAGCAGCAGGCGATCCTCGACGCGGTCGACGACCCGAAGCGGCTCGCGGCGATGCCGGTGCACGAGTTCGTCGATCTCTTCGTCTGAGCGCCGCGTGATCGAGTCGCGCATCGCACCACGCGTTGTGCCACGTTTCGCAGCGGCAGCCGCACTCTGCGCAGCGACAGCTGCGCTCTGCGCGGCGGTAGCCGCACTCGTTGCGGCCGCGCCGGCGGCAGCGCAGGACTTTCCGCAGCTCGCTCCCGGGCTGTGGGAGATGAATCGCGTGAGTGACGCCGCACCCGCGCAGGCGAATGCGAACGCAAACCGGATGACGCTCTGCCTCGATCGGTCGCTGTCGAAGGAGATGTTCGAGATGGGCGTCGGCGCGATGAAGGGCATGTGCAGCCGGCACGAGTTCCATCTGTCTGGCAGGCGCGGCACCGGCGATTTCGTCTGCGAGATGGGTGGCAGCCGCATGCACTCGACGTCGACGATGGTGCTCGACGGCGATACGGCCTACCGCACGGAGATCCACACGACGTGGGATCCACCGTTCATGGACCGGGCGAAGAGCGACACCGTGTTGACGGCGCACCGCGTCGGCGCGTGCCCTCCGGGGGAGCGGCCCGGCGACGTGACGACCGCCCAGGGAACGAGGTTCAACATCCGCGACGCGCTCGAAGGCCAGCGCGGCGCAGGGCACCAGGGCTCGCTAACGCCCCAAGGACATTGACATGGCACAGGATCGTTTCGCAACGCTGAAAGAGCTGCGGCTCCCGTCGGGAACGCAGGGTCGCTACCACTCGCTGCCGGCACTCGAAGAGGCGGGCATCGGCAAAGTCTCGCGGCTGCCGATGTCGATGCGCGTCGTGCTGGAGAGCGTGCTCAGGAACTGCGACGGGATCAAGGTCACCGAGCAGCACGTGCGCCAGGTGGCGAACTGGGCGCCGACCGGCGAGCGCGTCGACGAGATCCCGTTCATCGTCGCGCGCGTCGTGCTGCAGGACTTCACCGGCGTGCCGCTCCTTGCCGATCTCGCCGCGATGCGCAGCGCCGCCGCCGCGCTGAAGCGCGATGCCGGATTGATCGAGCCGCTGGTGCCGGTCGATCTCGTCGTCGATCACTCGGTGATGGTCGATTACTACGGCTCGCCCGAGGCGCTCGATCTCAACATGCGCCTCGAATTCAAGCGCAACGCCGAGCGCTACCAGTTCATGAAATGGGGCATGCAGGCGTTCGACACGTTCCGCGTCGTGCCGCCCGGCATCGGCATCGTCCATCAGGTGAACCTCGAGTACCTGGCGCGCGGCGTCCACCAGCGCGACGGCGTCTGGTTCCCGGATTCGCTCGTCGGCACCGACAGCCACACGACGATGATCAACGGCATCGGCGTCGTCGGCTGGGGCGTCGGCGGCATCGAGGCCGAGGCGGCGATGCTGGGACAGCCGGTCTACATCCTCACGCCCGACGTCATCGGCGTCGAGATGAAGGGGCGCCTCCCCGAAGGCGCGACGGCGACCGATCTCGTGCTGACGGTGACCGAGATGCTGCGACGCGAGAAGGTTGTCGGCAAGTTCGTCGAGTACTTCGGCGAAGGTGCGGCGACCCTCTCGGTGCCCGATCGCGCGACGCTCGGCAACATGTCGCCCGAATACGGCGCGACGATGGGCTTCTTCCCGGTCGATGAGGCAACGATCGACTACCTGCATTCGACCGGCCGCACCGCGGCCGAGATCGAGGCGTTCGAGGCCTACTACAAAGCGCAGAAGATGTTCGGCATGCCGCGCGCGGGCGAGATCGACTACACGCGAACCCTCACACTCGACCTCGCGACCGTCACGCCGTCGGTCGCCGGGCCGAAGCGCCCGCAGGACCGCATCGACCTTCCCGCACTCGGCAAGCGCTTCGCCGAGCTCTACAGCGCGCCGGTGAGCCAGAACGGCTTCGGCCAGCCGGCGGCGAAACTCTCCGCGCGCGTCACCACGGCGCCGACGCGTGCGGGTCGCGGCGAGGTCGACGACGCGTCGCTCGACCTCGGGCGCAACGGGTTGCCGCGCGACGCGGTCGAGATGGCGTCGAACCGGCCGACGCCGAGCCACGTGACGCCGCCTGCGCCGCGGCCGGTCGAGATCGGCAACGGCGACGTACTGATCGCTGCGATCACTTCGTGCACCAACACGTCGAACCCGAGCGTGCTGCTCGCCGCCGGCCTCCTCGCGAAGAAGGCGGTCGAGAAGGGGCTGTCGGTGCGCCAGCACGTCAAGACCTCGCTCGCGCCGGGCTCGCGCGTCGTCACCGATTACCTGACCCGCACCGGCCTTCTGCCCTACCTCGAAAAGCTGGGCTTCAACCTCGCCGCGTACGGATGCACGACGTGCATCGGCAACTCGGGCGATCTCGCTCCCGAGATCAACGAAGCGATCAGCGGCAACGATCTCTTCTGCGCCGCGGTGCTGTCGGGCAACCGCAATTTCGAGGCGCGCATCCACCCGAATCTCAAGGCGAACTTCCTGATGTCGCCACCGCTCGTCGTCGCCTATGCGATCGCCGGCAGCGTGCTGAAGAATCTCACCACCGAGCCGCTCGGCCAGGGGCGCGACGGCCCGGTGTACCTGCGCGACGTCTGGCCGACATCGAAGGAGGTCGCGGCGCTGCTCGACTCGGCGCGCGATCCGGCGACGTTCCGCCGGCTCTACAGCGATCTCGCCGACGCGAATCCGATGTGGAAGACGATCGAGGGATCGACCGGCACCGTCTACGACTGGCCGTCGTCGACGTACATCGCGGAACCGCCGTTCTTCGACGGCTTCTCGATGACGCCGCCGGGTGTCAGCGACGTGCGCGGCGCGCGCGTGCTCGGCATCTTCGGCGATTCGCTCACTACTGATCACATCTCGCCGGCGGGCTCGATCAAGCCGACGTCACCTGCCGGCCTCTACCTGCAGGAGCGCGACGTCTCGATCGCCAACTTCAACAGCTATGGTTCGCGGCGCGGCAATCACGAGGTGATGATGCGCGGCACGTTCGCCAACGTGCGCATCAAGAACCTGATGATTCCGCCGAAGGAAGACGGCACCCGCGTCGAAGGCGGCGTCACGCTCTACCACGCGGGCGGCGGCAAGGCGCCCGAGCGGATGGCGATCTACGACGCCGCGATGGAGTACATGAAGCGCGGCGTGCCGACGGTGATCTTCGGCGGCGACGAGTACGGCACCGGGAGCTCGCGCGACTGGGCCGCGAAGGGCACGCTGCTGCTCGGCGTGCGCGCGGTGATCGCGAAGAGCTTCGAGCGCATCCACCGCTCGAATCTCGTCGGCATGGGCGTGCTGCCGCTGCAGTTCAAGCCGGGCGAGGATGCGCAGACGCTCGGCATCCGCGGCGACGAGACGTTCGATCTCGCGATCCCGACCGGGATCCGGCCGCAGCAGGACCTGACCCTCGTGATGACGCGCGCCGACGGCAGCCGCCGCGACATCACGCTGCAGTGCCGGATCGATACGCCGATCGAGGTCGAGTACTACCGGCACGGCGGCATCCTTCCGTATGTGCTGCGCGAGCTGATGCAGAAGGCAGCCTGACAGCCACCGCCGTGGGCGACGCGCACGACCGGGCCGCGCATGCGCTCCGGCACGCGGTGCCGATGTACGTGCTGGCAGGGCTGTGCCTGTCGTCGCTCGACGCGACGGCGAAATATCTGGTGCGCGACCATTCGCTGCTGGTGATCGTATGGGCGCGCTACGCGGGGCAGATGGCGGTGGTGACGCCGTTCGCGTGGCACCGCGCCGGCAGCGGCTTCTGGCGGACGCGGCGGCTCGGCCTGCAGCTTCTGCGCTCGCTGTTCCTGCTCTGCGCGACGCTCGGCTTCTGGGGCGGCCTGCGTTATCTGCCGCTCGCCGAGGCGTCGTCGATAACTTTCCTCGCACCGATCATCGTGGTGGCGCTGTCGTGGCCGCTTCTCGGCGAGCGCGCGACGCGACCCCGCCGCGTCGCGTCGATCGTGGGCTTCATCGGCATCCTCGTGCTGCTGCGACCGGGATCCGCGGTCATGCACCCTGCCGTCGCGCTGCTCCTCGCGGCCGCGTTCTCGAACGCGCTCTACCAGCTGCTGACGCGGCGGCTCCTGGGCGAGAGCCTGCACACGACGCTCTTCTACAGCGCCAGCGTCGGAACGGTCGTGCTCACGCTCGCGCTGCCGTGGGCGATCGGCGGCGAGAGCGCCGGCCTGGGCGCCGTCGTCGCGCTGCTCCTGCTCGGCGTCTTCGCCGGGCTCGGCCACTGGCTGATGACGCACGCCTACCTCGAGGCGCCGGCGTCGTTGCTGTCGCCGTTCACCTATTTACAAATTCTGTGGGCGACCGCATTCGGCTTCGCGTTCTTCGGACAGCATCCCGACGGCATCTCGGCGGTCGGCATGGGCATCGTGATCGCGAGCGGCGTGCTGCTCGCAGGATGGGAGCATCTGCGCCGTCGTGCCTATTGATCGCTGTTGCGCTATAATTTCCGGTTGACGGGACCGAGCTGCGATCGATCGTCCCGCCACAACCTCACTCACCTCGAATCGCGAAACCCGGGAGATAGACCATGAAGATGCGAACGCTCGCCACACTGGCGGCGATGGCGCTGGCCACGACGCTTGCGGCGTGCGGCCAATCGGCTCAACAAGCAGCGGACACCGCGAAGGATTCGGCGGCGAAGGCTGCGGATGCCGCGAAGGACGCGGCCTCGAACGCTGCTGACGCGGCGAAGAGCGCGGCCACCGGCGCGACCGAGGCGGCGAAGGATGCCGCTTCCAACGCCGCCGACGCCGCGAAGGGTGCGGCGTCGAACGCTGCCGACGCTGCGAAGGATGCGGCCTCGAATGCCGTCGACGCCGCGAAGAGCGCCGCTACGGGCGCTGCCGATGCCACCAAGGACGCGGCTTCGGGCGCTGCGAACGCGACGTCGGACGCCGCGGCGAAGGCGGCCGATGCTGCGAAGGACGCCGCGAAGAAGTAATCCGCGAGTCGAGCACGAACGAAAGCGGCCGTCCTGGTGACGGCCGTTTTCATTGCGGTTCCCCGGCGCCGCGGGTGAGCGGCGAAGCGCGCGCTATCCGGATGAGCGGCGAAGCGTGCGCTATCGAGCCGGATTTCCTGGAGCCGGCTTGCTGCCGTGCGCGCGGATCGCTTCGAGCGCACGCGCGAGGTTGCTCTCGGCGTCCTTGTCGCCGAGCTCCGCCGCGCGGCGGTAGAGCGAAGCCGCCTCGGCCAGGTTGCGCGCGACGCCGCGACCGTGCTCGTACATGTAGCCGAGGTTGTTGAGCGCGCCGGGAAGGTTCTGCCGCGCGGCGCGTTCGTAGAGCTCGACCGCGCGCGCATCGTCCGCGGTGACGCCCTGCCCGTTCGCGTAAAGGTAGCCGAGGGTCAACTGCGCGGCGGCACTGCCGCGGTCGGCAGCCCAGCCGTACCACGCGATCGCGCGCTTCAGGTCCTGCGGCACACCGCGCCCCGAGCGATAGAGATCGCCGATCGCGTTGCCCGCAGCAGCATTGCCGTCGTCTGCGGCGCGCCGGTAGTACTCGAACGCGCGCACCGGATCCGGATGCGCGACGCCGCGCCCCGATTCGAGGAAGTACCCCGCGTTGAACGCGCCCCACGCGAGACCCTGCCCCGCCGCATCGAGCCAGGCGGCGAGCGCCGCCTTGTCGTCCGCTGCGCCTCCGCCGCGCGCAGCGCGCAGCAGCCCCACCATGTTCTGCGCGAGCGCGTTGCCGAGCGCGGCGCCCTTTTCGGCCCAGACGAGCGCGCGCTCGGGATCGCTGCGCACGCCGAGCCCGTCGCGGTACATGCGCGCGAGGTAGTACGCCGCCGCGCCGTTGCCCGCCTCGGCCGCGCGCCGCAGCTGCGCTTCGGCCTCGACGTACTGCCCGTTGAAGAACCGCGCGAGTCCCGACTCGAGGGTATCGCGCGTCACCGGGCGCAGCCCGCCTTCGAAGCGCGCGAGTCCGACGCCCACGACGATGCCGGCGCCGACGAGCAGCGCGCCGATGACGATGCGCAGCAACCACTTGGGCGCGCGCGGCGATCCAGCGCGGCGGCGGCGCCCGCTCACTGCGCGATCGAGCGCCTCGGTCAACCGACGGAATTCCGGGTGCACGACGTCGCCGTGCCAGCCCGAAAGATCGGTGGGCCGCGCGTCGCCGAGGTCGGGCGGAAGCTCGGCGCCATCGAGACGCACCGGAATCAGTTTGCCGGCGAGGCGCGCGACGCGCGCACCGAGGCGCACCGCCTTCGAGCCGCGCGCCGCATTCGACCAAAGGACGACGACGCAGCGCGCGGCATTGAGCGCATCGCCGATACCTCGTCGCGGATGCCCGCCGACCGCTTCCTCGGCGTCGAGGTCGAGATCGTCGGCGACGTCGAAGCCCTGGTGCTCGAGCGCGTCGCGCAGGCGCCGCGCCGTCGCCTGGTCCTGCGGCGCGTGGCGGATGAGGATTTGTGGGGACACGCCCGGCGAGCCTCCGATAGCCCAACGCCCCGAAGTCTACGACAGCCGGACGAAGCTGGCATCCACCTTGCTGACGACAGGGGCATGCCATCTGCCGCCAAGCCGACGGCGGTCAGCCGTACCGCCGCCGGCGACCATGAGATTGCCGTCCCGAGCCTCGGGCTGTCGCTCACTCAGCGTCGCCTGTTGACGCTCCTCGACCGCCCGATCCCCGCGGCGAGCCTTGCCGAACGGTCCGGCCTGCCGCCCGAGAAGTTCATCCGCGACCTCGGCCGGCTGGCCCGTTTCCGTCTGGTGGAAGGTGCGCTTCCGGACGATCTCGCCCCTGGCGAAACCGCGCCCGACACGGTGACGCGCTCTGCCATGACGGCGCCGCCGGCCGTCACCATCCGGCCCGCGGCCAATGCGCCTTCGATGGCCGACCGCGGCGCAAAGCCGTCAGGCCGCAAGCGCCGGGGCATCGTGGCGGCAGCCGTCGCCGGCGTTGCCGCCGCGGCGGCCGCAGCCGCGTTCGCCTGGCTCCATTTCGCTGCCGAGCCGGGCGTCAGGGAGGCAGCCGCACCGCGGCAGACCCCCGTGGCTCCGGCTGCGTCACGTGCCGCGTCACCGGCCGCGTCACCGGCCGCGTCACCGGCGCGCGTGATCGCGACGGCAAAGCAGGCGTCGACTGCCACCGCACCTCCGCCACGGGTCGAGACGACCCCGGCCGACCGCGCCGCGACCGCGGCGGCGATCAGCGCATTGCGGCGAAGCGAGGCGCGCTCGCTCGGGCCGGTGGCCGATAAGGTTTCGCGCACGCCCCAGGCAACGCCACACGAGGCCAAGCCATCCGAGGCACCGCGCGAGACCGCACACTCGTCCACGGAAACACCCACAGACGCGACGGTCGCGCGTCCGCCCACGGCCACCGCTTCGCCGGCGCCCTCGGCAGCCGCGACGATCGTCGCTGGCCCGCCGCACGAGGCTCCCGCAGCGCCGGTCCCGGCACCCGCGGCCACCGCGGCCACCGCGGTCAGCGCGGTCAGCGTCGCGCCGCCGCCGGCCGCTGCGACCGCCGTGCCGTCGCACGCCGCAGCTTCATCCGCTGCGCCGTCGCAGGCCGCACCTTCATCCGTTGCGCCGTCGCACGCCACCGCCGCGCCATCGCACGCCGCAGCTGCGCCTGCCACGACGCCGGTGACCTCACCCGACGCGTCGTCCGACGCACTCGTTCCGATCGCGCGCGTCGCACCCGACTTTCCCGCCGAGGCGATCCGGCGCCGCATCGATTCGGGGCGCGTGCGCGCGCGAGTCACCGTCGACGCGACGGGTCACGTGACCGCGGTCGCGATCGTCAGCGCATCGCCGCGCGGCGTGTTCGACGACGCGGTGAGCGCTGCGCTTTCCAGGTGGCGCTTCCCGACCGGTACCGCCGGCCGCAAGGCGCTCGTCGACGTCGACTTCCATCGCGACTGAATCGCAGCCCGGCGCGAAGCGCGCTGTAAAATCGCGCGATGCACGCGCCACGTGACCCGCGCAAAGCCGAATTCGAGCTCGGCAAGCTGAAGAAGCGGCTGCGCCGGCAGGTCGGCCAGGCGATCGCCGATTTCGCGATGATCGAGCCCGGCGATCGCGTGATGGTCTGCGTGTCGGGAGGCAAGGACAGCTACGGCCTCCTCGACATCCTCCTCTCGCTCGAGTCGCGCGCACCGGTTCCGTTCAGCCTCGTCGCGGTCAATCTCGACCAGAAGCAGCCCGGCTTTCCGGCCGACGTCCTGCCGCGCTACCTCGCGGGCCGCGGCGTCGAGTTCCGCATTGCCGAGCAGGACACCTACAGCGTCGTCAAGCGGCTGATTCCCGACGGCGCGACGATGTGCTCGCTGTGCTCGCGGCTGCGGCGCGGCGTGCTGTATCGGATGGCGACCGAGCTCGGCGCGACGAAGATCGCCCTCGGCCATCACCGCGACGACCTGATGGCGACGTTCTTTCTCAACCTCTTTCACGGCGGGCGCCTCAAGACGATGCCGCCGAAGCTCGTCTCCGACGATCGCCGGCACGTGGTGATCCGCCCGCTCGCCTACGTGCGCGAGCGCGATCTCGCGCGCTACGCCGACGCGTGCGCGTTTCCGATCATCCCTTGCACGCTGTGCGGGTCGCAGGAGAACCTGCAGCGCAAGCAGGTTGCCGCGATGCTCCGCGACTGGGAGAAGCACCATCCCGGACGCATCGAATCGATCTTCAACGCGATGGGCGACGTGATTCCGACGCACCTCCTCGACCGCCGCCTCAACGACTTCGCGGGCGTTCGCGCGCGAGCGCGCGCGATGCCGGACGACGACTCCAGTGCAGGCGATGATCGCAGCGTTGACGACGCTCCCAGTGCAGACGAAGCGGTCGAGGGTGATCTCGCGTTCGACCCCGATCCGGTGCTCGAATCAGCGTACCGTCATCCGGTCCTGGCCGAAGAGGATCCGGCGTGATTCGTCGTCGCTGACCGCCGGCTTCACGTTGACGGTCTTCGCGAGCGCATAGGCGCGCTTCGTCGCCGGCCGTTCGGCGATCGACCGCTTCCAGCGCCCGAGGTCGGGAAAGTCGTCGAGATCGAGGCGCTGCCGCTCGGGCTGTATCCACGGATAGCACGCGATGTCGGCGATCGAATATTCGCCGGCGATGAACTCGCGCCCGCGCAGGTGATGATCGAGCACCGCGTAGAGCCTTCCGGTCTCGCGCACGTAGCGGTCGATCGCATACGGGATCGGCTCGCGCGCGTAACTGCCGAAATGGTGGTTCTGCCCCGCCATCGGCCCGAGCCCGGCCATCTGCCAGAACAGCCACTGGATGCACTCCCACCGTCGCCGCGGCCCGGCGGGGATCAGCTTGCCGGTCTTCTCAGCGAGATAGAGCAGGATCGCACCCGACTCGAACATCGACAGCGGCGCGCCACCGTCGGCCGGCGCGTGGTCGACGATCGCGGGAATGCGGTTGTTGGGAGCGATGGCGAGAAACGCCGGATCGAACTGCTCGCCGCGCGAGATGTCGACCGGCTTCAGCGTGTAGGGGAGCCCGGTCTCCTCGAAGTACATCGTGAGCTTGTGGCCGTTCGGAGTCGTCCAGTAATAGAGATCGATCATCTTCAGAAGGTGCCGGGGTAGTTGCCGCCGTCGACGAGGATGTTCTGGCCGGCGATGTATCCCGCGTGAACGCTGCACAAAAAAGTACAGACCGCGCCGAACTCGTCAGGTTCGCCGAAGCGCCCGGCCGGAATCGAGCCCATGCGCCGGCGACGCGCCTCGTCGTATGGCCGCCCGGTGCGCGAGGCCTCGACTTCGATCGTTGCGCGCAGCCGGTCGGTGTCGAACGCGCCAGGCAGCAGGTTGTTGATCGTCACGTTGCTCGCGACGACCTTGCGCGCGAGACCGGCGACGAAGCCGGTAAGCCCCGAGCGTGCGCCGTTGGAGAGCCCGAGGATCGCGATCGGCGCCTTGACGGCGCTCGACGTGACGTTGACGATGCGCCCGAACTTGCGCGCGATCATGCCGTCGACGGTGGCGCGAATCAGCTCGATCGGTGTCAGCATGTTCGCGTCGAGCGCGGCGATCCACGCGGCGCGGTCCCAGTCGCGGAAATCGCCGGGAGGCGGCCCGCCCGCGTTGTTGATCAGGATGTCGGGCTGCGGACACGCGGCGAGCGCCTGCGCGCGCCCTTCGGGTGTCGTGATGTCGCAGGCGACCCACGACGTTTCGCGCCCCGATTCGCGCGCGATCGCGGCGGCGGCCTCGGCGACATCGGCCTCGGTGCGCGCGCACAGCGTGACGTCGACGCCTTCGCGCGCGAGCGCCGCCGCGCAACCGCGCCCGAGGCCGCGGCTCGACGCGCAGACGAGCGCCTTGCGACCTGCGATGCCAAGATCCATCGTAACGAGTCTCCGGTGGCGAGATGCCGGTTGCGCTATGCCGGCTGCGGCGCCACGACGTGGCGCACGCGGATCACTGTCGCGATCGCGATCAGAAAGAGCGCTGCAATCGTGTAGAGCACCTGCCGCGCGAGGTGGTGGTCGAGCATCAGCCCGAACCACAGCGGTCCCAGCATCGAGCCCGTGTCGAGGCCCGAGTAGACGAAGCCGTAGACGCGCCCCGACGCGCCTTTCGGCGTCGCGTTGCGCACGATGAGGTCGCGCGACGGGCTGGTGACGCCGATGCTGAACCCGGCGAGCGCGAACGCGGAGACCGCGGCCGCACTGCTGATCGCCCCCGCGGCGACCAGCGCGACGAGGATCGCGCCGCAGAGGAGGCCTGTCGCCGCCACGCGATCGTGGCGCGTCGTGCGCACGGCGAGGAAGCCGCCCGCGACGATGCCCGCGGTGCCGCCGAGCAGGTACGCCGTCACTGCCGACGTGGCGACGATGAGCGGGATCGCGAACGCCGCGTTGAGCGTCGCCGGTAGAAACGTCTGGATTCCGATCGTCGCCATCGTCTGGAAGACGAAATAGAGGAAGCACAGCACGATCGCGCTTTGCGTGAAGATCGCGACGCTGCCGCGCAGCGTGTGCGACGCGGCGTCGGCGACACGGTGCGACACGAGGTGCTCGCGCTGGCTCACGAGCACCGCGAGCACGACAAGTCCGGTCACACCCATCGTGACGAGCGACACGCGCCAGCCGAACGCGCTGCCGATGCCGAAGCTCACGAGCGGCGCCAGCGCGAAGCCGAGATTGCCGCCGACGCCGTGCGATGAATACGCGTAACCGAGCCGTGCAGGCGTCACCGTGGCGTTGAGGATCGCGAAATCGGACGGGTGGAAGACACCGTTGCCGGCGCCCATCGCGACCGCGCAGGGGAACAGCCACAGCGCCGAAGGTGCCGCGGCCGCCGCGATCGTGCCGCCGGCGAGCAGCGCCACACCGCCGAAGAGAACGGGACGCGCGCCGAGGCGATCGACCGCGAACCCGGCGACGAACTGCACGGTGGCGCTCGCGACGTAGAATGACGCCATGACGGCGCCGAGGAGCGTCCACGGCACGTCGAACTGCGCCTTCAGCAGCGGAAACAGCGGCGGCAGCGCGAGCTGAAGGAAATGCGATACCGCGTGTCCGAGGCTGACGATGCCGATCACCCGCGCATCGCGGCGGAACGGCGTGACTGAAGCGGTATCCAAGAAATCGACTGCGCGCAAGATGACAGGCTGCAGTCGCGACTATAGCGCAGGCTCCGATGCACGCCGGTGATGATGCTTGCCTGCACGGACCGCGATGCGTGCCTGTATGACCCGATCGATGGAGTCTCCAATGACGAACGACGACCGCAATCAAGGCGACGACGGCGCGAAGGCCGCGCCGCCGCTCCCGCATTCCGACGCCGAGTGGCGCGCGAAGCTCACACCCGAGCAGTACCACGTGACGCGGCAGAAAGGCACCGAGCGCGCGTTCACCGGCGCGTACTGGAACCATACCGCCGAGGGAACGTATCGCTGCGTGTGCTGCGGCGAGCCGCTGTTCGAGTCGGCGACGAAGTTCGACGCCGGCTGCGGCTGGCCGTCGTTCGACCGTCCGATCACCGAGAATCGCGTCGCCGAGCACGCCGACCTGTCGCACGGCATGCGCCGCATCGAGGTCGTCTGCGCGAAGTGCGAGGCGCATCTCGGCCACGTGTTCGAAGACGGCCCGACCGAGACCGGCCTGCGCTATTGCATGAACTCGGCGTCGCTCGACTTCGAGCCGAAGAAGCGCTGACGCGGAAAACCGGGGGCGGCCGAAACCCGGGACGTACCACGTTTTTCGGAAAAGCCGGAACGGAAGCTACGTCAGGAATGCGCCGCGCCGGGAAGCGGTGGGGATGCTGCGACGCGCGAGTTCGACCGCAGAGGCCGAGGGAGTGGGGTACCGTGACGGGCTCAAACACCGGCCGCGTTGCACGGCCGAACTCGCGCGTCACGGTACTCCACTCCCTGCCTCCACGGTCGGTGTAGGGCGCGGCGTAGCATCCCCACCGCTACCCGGTGCGGCGGATTCCCGAAACGGGGTGCGTCCCGGTTTTCAGCGTGCCGCGGCTTTGCAGAGCCTCCCTCGGCGAGCTGATGCACGAGCTCGATCGCGACGCCGACTGAACGCCGCTGGCCCAAGCGAAAGCGCCGCACTGGCGCTACCTCCGGCATCGCCGGAGGAATAGCGTTGAGGGTGACAAGGCAGGTGCGCGGACGCGCCTGCGGGCGAACACGATCACCGAGGAGGTGCACAACATGTCGCAGCGAGCGGACGCCGGGGTTACCACCGAACTCCTTCAGGCGTTCACCGACGCGTGGAACCGGCACGACATCGAAGGGCTGATGTCGTTCATGACCGACGACTGCATCTTCGAGGCGGTGGGTGGCCCCGAAGCCTGCGGGACGCGTCACGCGGGCCGCGACGCGGTCCGCAAGGCGTTCGCCCAGGCATGGGCGAGTTTCCCCGACGCGCACTGGGGCAACGGCCGCCACTTCGTCGCCGGCGACCGCGGCGTGTCGGAGTGGACGTTCAGCGGTACGGCGGCCGACGGCACCCGTGTCGTCGCCAACGGCTGCGATGTCTTCACGTTTCGTGACGGGAAGATCGCGGTCAAGAACGCGTTTCGCAAGGCGCGCCCGCCGCTTCCGGCGGTGAGGCGCTGACGGAGCGGCACATGAAGATGGACATCCCTGCGGCACGCTACGACCCACGCTACGACCCGCTGGTTGCCCGGGACCCGGGCTGCAACCAGGATTATCCGCCGAGCTACTGGGCGGCGAGCGCAGGCGCGCCCCCGCCGGTGGACGAGCCGGTCTCCGGCGATCTCGACGTCGACGTCGCGATCATCGGTGCCGGCTACACCGGGCTCGCTACCGCGATCTTCCTCGCGCGTGAGCATGGCATTCGCGCCACCGTCCTCGAATCGCATCGCGTCGGCTGGGGTTGCAGCGGCCGCAACGGCGGCCAGGGCCAGTACGCGTCGGGCCGGCTCACGCGAGCGCAATGGGTCGCGCGCTGGGGGCTCGACACCGCGAAGCGGATGCACGGCGAGATCGCCGCCGGGTTCCATACGTTCAGCGATCTCGTGAAGGACGTCGATTGTGACGCGCAGCCCGGGGGCCACTTCCTGATCGCGCACCGCGCGAAGATCATGAAGGGTCTCGCGGCCCGGCAGGCGTTCGAGCGCAAGTACTTCAACTACGATACCGAGCTCGTCGACGCCGCAACATTGCGCGCGAAGTACGTCGGCGACGCCGAAGCCCACGGCGCGCTGCACGAGCCGCAGTGCATCAGCGTGCATCCGATGAAGCTGGTGTACGGCTATGCGAAGCTCGCCCGCGAGCTCGGCGCGAAGGTTCGCCCGGCGAGCCCGGTGGTGGGCTGGGAGACGCGCAACGGGGTCCATCACCTGAAGACCCCCGGTGGTACCGTGCGCGCGCGCGCGGTCGGCGTGGCGACCGGGGGCTACACGTCCCAGACGCTTCACCCGCAGCTCAAGAACCGCCTGATGCCGATCCTCTCCAACAATGCGGTGACGCGGGTGCTCACGAAGGACGAGATCGCGGCGTGCAATTTCGTCACGCACCAGGCGCTGACCGACACGCGTACGCTGCGCTTCTACTACCGGTTCCTCCCCGACAATCGGCTCCAGATGGGAAGCCGCAGCTCGATCACCGGTGCGGATGCGCCGAATCCGGAGCACCTCGAGGTCCTGACCGGCGGCCTGCATCGGAAATTCCCTCCGCTTCGCGATCTCGGGTTCGAATACTCGTGGTGGGGCTGGGTTGACGTGAGCCACGACATGATGCCGCGGATTACGCAACCGGATCCCTCGCAAACGCTCTATTATGCGTTGGGCTACGGCGGCAACGGGGTGTCGTATTCCGCACGCGCCGGTCAGCGCATGGCGCAGCGGATCGCCGGCAAGCGCGACGATGCCGATCTTCCGATCTTCGCCTCGGCGCTGCCGCTGCCGATGGTGCTCGACCGCTTCGAATCCAACGTGTTCGCGCCGTTTCGCCGCATCGGACAGCGCGCGCTCTATGGCTGGTATTACCTGAACGACGAAGTCCTTTGACCCTCTGAGGAAACGATCATGGCTACGCAACCACGCATGAAGGAAGTCCGTTCCCCCGCCCCGAGCCCGGCGGCTGGACCGACGCTGATGACGCCGTCCGAGGCGTTCGTCGAAACGCTCGTCGCCAACGGCGTCAGGGACGTCTTCGGCATCGTCGGCTCGGCGTGCATGGACGCACTCGACATCTTTCCTGCGGCGGGGATCCGCTACGTCCCGGTCGTCCACGAGCAGGGCGGCGGCCACATGGCCGACGGTTACGCTCGGGTGTCGGGGCGCCATGGGGTCTGCATGGCGCAGAACGGACCCGGCATCACGAATTTCGTCACCGCGGTGGCGGCCGCATACTGGGCGCATTCGCCGGTCGTCGTCATCACGCCGGAGTCCGGCAGCATGGGGATGGGCCTCGGCGGCTTCCAGGAGACCGACCAGCTCCCGATCTTCTCGAAAATCACGAAGTTTCAGGGTCACGTCAACAATCCGCGCCGGATGGCCGAGATCACCGCGCGCTGCTTCGATCGTGCGATGCTCGAAATGGGCCCGACGCAGCTCAACATCCCGCGCGACTACTTCTACGGTGATTACCCGTTCGACGTTCCCGCGCCGATCGCGATCGAGCGCGGTGCCGGCGGCGAGAAGAGCCTCGCCGAAGCGGTCGACCTGCTCGCCAAGGCGCAGTTCCCGGTGATCGTCTCCGGCGGCGGCGTCGTCATGGCCGATGGTGTCGACGCCTGCGTCAAGCTCGCCGAGCTCCTGCACGCGCCGGTCGTGACCAGCTACCTGCACAACGATTCGTTCCCGGCGCGGCATCCGCTGTGGTGCGGCCCGCTCGGTTACCAGGGCTCGAAGGCGGGCATGAAGCTGATCGAGCAGGCCGACGTCGTGCTGGCGCTCGGCACTCGCCTCGGGCCGTTCGGCACGCTGCCGCAGCACGGGCTCGACTATTGGCCGAAGAACGCGAAGATCATCCAGGTCGATGCCGATCCGAAGATGCTCGGTCTCGTCAAGAAGATCTCGGTCGGCCTCTGTGGCGACGCGAAGTCGGTGGCCGAGGCGCTGACCGCGAAGCTCACCGGAGGCAAGCTGGCCTGTCACGCCAATCGCGACAAGCGCGATGCCGAGATCAGGAAGCAGAAGGACGAGTGGGAGAAGGAGCTCGCGACCTGGGCGCAGGAAAAGGATCCTTACAGCGTCGACGTCACGAAGAACACCAAGCTGATGCATCCGCGGCAGATGCTTCGCGAGCTCGAGAAGGCGATGCCGGCGCACGCGATGGTGTCGACCGACATCGGCAACATCTGCTCGGTGTCGAACAGCTATCTGCGCTTCGACGAGCCGCGCAGCATGTTCGCGGCGATGAGCTTCGGCAACTGCGGTTATGCGTTCCCGTGCATCATCGGGGCCAAGCTCGCCGCACCGCACCGTCCGGCGATCGCCTATGTCGGCGACGGCGCCTGGGCGATGAGCATGGGCGAGATCCTGACCTGCGTGCGCGAGAAGATTCCGGTCACTGCGGTGGTGTTCAACAACCGGCAATGGGGTGCCGAGAAGAAGAACCAGGTCGACTTCTACAGCCGCCGCTTCGTCGGCACCGATCTCGAGAATCCGAGCTTCTCCGCCATCGCGCGCGCGATGGGCGCCGAGGGGCGCGTCGTCGAGCAGCTGTCCGACGTCGGACCGGCGCTGCGCGACGCCTGCGCCGCGCAGAAGGACGGCAAGACGACGGTGCTCGAAATGATGGTGACGCGCGAGCTCGGCGATCCGTTCCGGCGCGACGCGCTGTCGAAGCCGGTGCGTCATCTCGCGAAATACAGGGATTACGTGTAAGGTGATCCGGCGGGGTCGCGGTCCGGCGCGGATCGCGGCCCGCCGGTTCCCGCTCCTGAGGGGAAGGGGACGGCGATGCAGAACCGCAGCTTCGACTACGTCGTCGTCGGAGCGGGCTCGGCCGGGTGCGTGCTCGCCAACCGCCTGTCGGAGAGCGGGCGCCATTCGGTGCTGCTTCTCGAAGCCGGCCCGCGCGACAACTACATCTGGATCCACATTCCGATCGGCTACGCGAAGACGATGTTCCACCCGGTCTACAACTGGGGCTTCTACACCGAGCCCGATCCGGGGATGCACGATCGCAAGATCTACTGGCCGCGCGGACGCGGACTCGGCGGCTCGAGCTCGATCAACGGCCTCATCTACGTCCGCGGTCAGGCCGAGGATTACGACCACTGGGCCGCGCTCGGCAACCACGGCTGGGCCTGGAAGGACGTGCTGCCGTACTTCATCCGCCTGGAGAGCAACGATCTCGGCGCAGGTGCGTACCACGGCGCCAACGGGCCGCTGTCGGCATCGTCGATCGGCGCGAAGCACGAGCTCGTCGAGGCGTTCATCCGCGGCGCCAACGACCTCGGCATTCCGCGCCGCGACGACTTCAACGCCGGAGCGCAGGAGGGTGTCGGCTACTACCAGCTCACGACGCGGCACGGCTGGCGCTGCAGCACGGCGGTCGCTTACCTGAAGCCCGCGCGCGGACGCAGCAACCTCACGGTCGAGACCGGCGCGCAGGTGACAGGCGTCCGGCTCGACGGCACGCGCGCGACCGGTGTGATCTGCGAGCGCAACGGCGCGACCATCGAGGTGCAGGCGACCCGCGAGGTGCTGCTGAGTGCCGGAGCGTTGCAGTCGCCGCAGCTCCTTCAGCTTTCGGGAATCGGTCCGGGCGCGTTGCTCGCGAAGCACGGGATCGCGGTGAAGGCCGATCTGCCCGGCGTCGGCGCGAACCTGCAGGACCACCTGCAGCTGCGGCTGATGTACGAGTGCACGAAGCCGATCACCACGAACGACGACCTGCACAGCCTGTACCGAAAAATGAAGATCGGCCTGCAGTGGCTCCTGTTCAAGCAGGGCCCGCTTGCCATCGGCATCAACCAGGGTGCACTGTTCACGCGCGCACTGCCCGAGTCGAAGACCCCCGACGTGCAGTTCCACTTCGGCACGCTTTCCGCGGATCTCGCGGGCGCTGCGCCGCACGACTTCCCGGGCTTCACGATGTCGGTTTGCCAGTTGCGGCCGGAGAGTCGCGGGACGGTCGAGATCAAGTCGCGCAACGCGAAGGAGCCTCCCGCGATGCATCCGAACTATCTGTCGGCCGACGTCGACCGCCGTACGGCCGTCGCCGGCATGAAGCTCGCGCGTCGCATTGCGCAGACACCGGGTATGGCCCCCTACGTCAAGTCGGAGTACCGGCCCGGCCCGGCCGTGACGACGGACGACGAGTGGCTCGAGTTCGCGCGCGAGTACGGCGCGACGATCTTCCACCCCTCTGGAACATGCAAGATGGGCGACGACGCGATGGCGGTCGTCGACGACCGGCTGCGCGTGCGCGGAGTCGCCGGCCTTCGCGTCGTCGATTGCTCGATCATGCCGACGCTCGTGTCGGGCAACACCAATGCGCCGGTGGTGATGATCGCCGAGAAGGCCTCCGACATGATTCTCGAGGATGCGCGGTCGTGAGCGCGATGGTGACTGCTGCGGTTGCGCGACCGCAGCTCGACGACCTGCGCGCCCGGGCGCGCGGACACGGGCGCATGCCGATGGCGGTCGTCTGGCCGTGCTCGGCCGACGCGCTCGAGGCTGCGATCATCGCCGAGGACGACGGCCTGATCGACGCCTTGCTGGTCGGCCCGCGGGCGCGGATCATTGCGACGGCGCGGGCGGCAGGGGTCGCCGAAGCGCGGTTGCGCATCGAGGACAGCGACGACGAGCCGCGCGCCGCGGCGGCGCTCGCGGTGGACCTCGCGAAGCGCGGCGCCGTCGGCGCGCTGATGAAGGGGAGCCTCCATACCGACGAATTCCTCGGCGCGGCGCTGACCCGCGACGCCGGGCTGCGCACCGCGCGCCGGGTGAGCCACGCTTTCGTTCTCGACGTGCCGGGTCTCGGGCGGCCGCTCCTCGTCTCCGACTGTGTCGTCAACATCGCGCCGGACCTCGCGGCCAAGCGGGACATCGTGCAGAACGCGATCGAACTCGCGCAGGCGCTCGGCATCGGCGTGCCGCGGGTGGCGCTGCTGTCGGCGGTCGAGGACGTCAACCCGGCGATTGCGGCGACCGTCGATGCCGCGGCGCTCTGCAAGATGGCCGAGCGCGGCCAGATCCACGGCGCGATCGTCGACGGCCCCCTCGGGTTCGACAACGCGGTCTCGGCGGACGCGGCACGGATCAAGGGCATCGTCTCGCCGGTGGCGGGGTCGCCCGATGTCCTCGTCGTTCCGACGCTCGACGCGGGCAACATCCTCTACAAGGCGCTCGTCCGCCTCGGCGGCGCCGACTGCGCGGGCATCGTCCTCGGCACGCGTGTTCCGATCGTGCTGACGAGCCGCGCCGACTCGCGCGACTCGCGCGTTGCGTCGTGCGCGCTGGCGGCGCTGCATGCCCGCGCCGGTGGCAGCACCGCGCCGGGCGCGATCGCGAGTGCGGCCTGACGCGATGGCGACCGGGCCGACGGGAACGGAAACGGCGGCCGGGACATCGGCGGCGACCGAGATCAGGAAGACCACCTGCTACATGTGCGCGTGCCGCTGCGGCATTCGCGTGCACCTGCGCGACGGCGAGGTCCGCTACATCGACGGCAATCCGGATCATCCGCTGAACCACGGCGTGATCTGCGCCAAGGGCTCGTCGGGAATCATGAAGCAGTATTCGCCGGCGCGCCTCACGCGGCCGCTGAAACGCAAGGCGGGCTCGGCGCGCGGTGACGGCCAGTACGAGCCGATCTCGTGGGACGAGGCCCTCGGCCTTCTCGAGGAGCGCCTGCGGTCGATCCGCAAGACCGACCCGAAGCGCTTCGCGCTCTTCACCGGGCGCGACCAGATGCAGGCATTGACCGGCCTCTTCGCGCGCCAGTTCGGCACGCCCAACTACGCGGCGCACGGCGGGTTCTGCTCGGTAAACATGGCGGCCGGCATGATCTATACGATCGGCGGCTCGTTCTGGGAGTTCGGCGGCCCCGACCTCGAGCGCAGCCGGCTGTTCGTGATGATCGGCACGGCGGAGGATCATCATTCGAACCCGCTGAAGATCGAGATCGCGAAGTTCAAGCGCAACGGCGGCCGCTTCGTCTCGATCAACCCGGTGCGCACCGGCTACTCGGCGATCGCCGACGAATGGGTGCCGATCCGGCCCGGCACCGACGGTGCGCTGCTCCTTGCGTTCATCCACGAGATCATCGCAACCGGGCTCTACGATCGCGAGTTCCTCGTGCGCTACACGAACGCCGGCCAACTCGTGCGCGCCGACGACGGCGGACCCGAGGCCGGGATGTTCGCGGTCGACGCCACGAGTCCCGAGGTCGATCCGGAGTACCCGCAGAACAAGCTGTGGTGGGACCGCCTCACCGGACGCGCCGTGCCGACGCACAGCCCCGGCGCAGATCCTCATCTCCTCGGCGAATTCGCGCTTGCCGACGGCGCGGCGGTGAAGCCGGCCTTCCAGCTCCTCGAAGAGCGCGTGCGGCCGTATACGCCCGAGTGGGCGTCCGCGATCACCGGCATTTCCGCGGCGACGATCCGGAGGCTCGCGCACGAGATGGGGATCACGGCGCGCGACCAGAAGATCGAATTGCCGATCGCATGGACCGACAGTTGGGGCGTCGAGCACGCGACGGTCACCGGCAATCCGGTCGCGTTCCATGCGATGCGAGGACTTGCCGCTCATTCGAACGGCTTCCATACGATCCGCGCGCTGGCGATCCTGATGTCGCTGCTCGGCACCATCGACCGGCCCGGAGGCTTCCGCCATCGCGCGCCGTTCCCGCGCGCGATTCCTCCCGCGGCGAAGCCGCCCAAGGGACCCGAGGCGGTCAAGCCCGACACTCCGCTCGGCTCGCACGCGCTGGGGTGGCCGGCGTCTCCGGACGATCTCTTCGTCGACGGTGACGGCAACCCGGTGCGAATCGACAAGGGCTTCTCGTGGGAATACCCGCTGTCGGTGCACGGGCTGATGCACAACGTCATCACCAACGCCTGGCGCGGCGATCCGTACCCGATCGACACGCTGCTGATCTTCATGGCGAACATGGCCTGGAACTCGACGATGAACACCGTCGAGGTCCGCCGCATGCTGAACGATCGCGACGAGAAGGGTGAGTACCGCATTCCGTTCATCGTGGTGTCGGATACGTTCCAGTCGGAGATGGCGGGTTACGCCGACCTCGTGCTGCCCGACACGACCTACCTCGAGCGCCATGACGTGATGTCGATGCTCGACCGGCCGATCTCCGAGTTCGACGGTCCGGTCGATTCGGTCCGCCTGCCGGTGCTGCCGCGCAAGGGCGAGTGCCGCCCGTTCCAGGAGGTGCTGATCGAGCTCGCGGGCCGGCTCGGCCTGCCGAAATTCGTGCATGCCGACGGCACGCGCAAGTACCGCGACTACCCCGATTTCATCGTCAACTACGAGACCGAGCCCGGCTCGGGCATCGGCTTCCTCGCCGGCTGGCGCGGCAAGGGCGGCGAGAAGTTCATGCACGGCGAGCCCAATCCGCGCCAATGGGAGATGTACGCGGCCAACAACTGCGTGTTTCACCAGAAGCTGCCGCCATCGTACTGCTACATGCGCAACTGGAACCGGGGTTATCTCGAGTGGACGCAGCAGGTGCGGATGCGCCGCCACACCGCGCCGATCCTGATCCAGCTCTATTCGGAGGTGCTGCAGAAGTTCCGGCTCGCCGCGCGCGGCGTGCGCCCGGGCCGCGTGCCGCCCGAGCACCTGAAGGATCGTATCGCGACCTACTTCGACCCGCTGCCTTTCTATTACGCGCCGCTGGAGGCGCAGGCGACCGACTCCGAGCGCTTCCCGCTCGCGGCGATCACGCAGCGGCCGATGGCGATGTACCACTCGTGGGATTCGCAGAACGCGTGGCTCAGGCAGATCCACGCGCACAACCACCTCTACGTGAGTCCCGCCACCGCGCGCGCGCAGGGCATCGTCGACGGCGCGTGGATGTGGGTCGAGTCGCCGTGGGGCAAGGTCCGCTGCATGGCGCGCTACAGCGAGGCGGTCGAGCCCGGAACCGTGTGGACGTGGAACGCGATCGGCAAGGCGGCCGGCGCGTGGCGCCTCGATCCCGACGCCAACGAGTCGCGGCGCGGCTTCCTGCTCAACCACCTGATCACCGACGAGCTCCCCTGGCGGGGCACGCGGATCTCGAATTCGGATCCGGTGACCGGGCAGGCGGGGTGGTACGACGTGCGCGTACGCATCCGTCCGGCGGAGGCCGGCGAGCCCGCCGCAACCTGGCCGCAGTTCGCGGCGGTGCCGCCGATGCCGGGCACTGCCGCTGCCGTTCCGAAGCTCGTGAGCTACGTCGCGGGAGCGGGCGCGTCGCGCCGGCAGCGACGCAGCGCCGCCGGCGGCGACGCAGTCGGCAAGGTGGACGCATGACGCAGCTCGCGCTGGTGATCGACCTCAACGTCTGCGTCGGCTGCCAGGCCTGCGTGACGAGCTGCAAGGAATGGAATACGTCCGGGCAGGCCGGCGGGCTCGCCGACCTCAATCCGTACGGCGCGGATCCGACCGGAACCTTCTTCAACCGCGTGCAGACCTTCGAAGTCGGCGAGTTTCCGAACACGCAGACCGTGCATTTTCCGAAATCGTGCCTGCACTGCGAGGATCCCCCCTGCGTGCCGGTGTGCCCGACCGGTGCGAGCTACAAGCGCCCCGAGGACGGCATCGTGCTGGTCGACTACGACAAGTGCATCGGCTGCAAGTACTGTTCGTGGGCGTGTCCTTACGGCGTGCGCGAGGTCGAGAACGAGCGCAAGGTGATGACCAAGTGCACGCTTTGCGTCGACCGCATCTATGATCAGAACCTGCCGCCGTCCGAGCGCAGGCCGGCGTGCGTGATGGCGTGCCCGACGAGCGCGCGTCTCTTCGGCGACATCCACGATCCGGAGTCGGAAGTCTCGCGTGCGATCCGCGACAACGCCGGCTATGCGCTGATGCCCGAATGGGGCACGCATCCGTCCAACCACTACCTGCCGCGCCGACGGACCGATGCGCATCACCACGACGACCAGCTCGTTCGCGCGGACAACCCGCTGCACATCGAAGGCCGCGAGCCGAAAACGCCCCCGAAGGGCTCGACGCTCGACGACGTGATGTCGTGGTAAGCGCGGAGCCGCCGCGATGAATCCCGCGCTTTCCGTCATCCTGCTGACGACGCTGATCGGCGCCGGACAGGGGCTGTTCCTCGCGCTCTACGCGGCGACGCTCGTCGCACCCGGTCGGGTCTCGTCCGGGTTCGCCGTCGCCGCGAGTGCGGTCTCGGTCGCCCTGCTCGGGCTGGGACTCGTCGCGTCGTTCTTCCACCTCGGGCGCCCCGAACGCGCGTGGCGCGCGATTGCACGCTGGCGCACGTCGTGGCTGTCGCGCGAGTGCATCGTGCTTCCCGTCTTTGCCGCCTCGGTGTTCGCCTTCGGCGTCGCGCACTGGCAGGGCGCCGGGCTTGCCGCGACGTGGATCGGGGCGATCGCGGCGGCACTGTGCGTCGCGCTCTTCGTCTGCACCGGGATGATCTACGCGTGCATCCGCTTCCTGCAGGAATGGGCGACGCCGCTCACCGTCGTCAACTACACGCTGCTCGGCTGCGCATCGGGAACCATGCTCGCCGCGGCGCTCGCCGCGTACGCCGAGCCGGGCCTCGTTTCAGGCTATGCCGCGGCGGCGGCCGTCGTCACGCTGCTTGCGCTCGCGGCGCGCACGCTGTCGCTCGTCCGCAACGCGCGATTGCGGCCGAAGTCGACGGTGCAGACGGCGATCGGCATCAAGCATCCGTCGATCCGCCAGATTTCACCGGGATTCACCGGTGGGTCGTTCAACACCCGCGAATTCTTCCATCACCGCACGCGCGAGTTCCTGCGCGCGATCAAGTGGGTGTTCCTGCTGCTCGCGTTCCCGGTGCCGCTCGCGTTGCTGTGGACGGGAAGCGTGCTCGCGATCCCCGCCGCCATCGCGCTCGCATTCGTGGTCCAGTATCTGGGACTCCTCGCCGAGCGCTGGTTCTTCTTCGCGCAGGCGAATCATCCGCAGAACCTGTACTACACGCTAACGGGCTGACCAGCACAAAACCGGGACGGACCACGGTTTCCAGCAATAACCGGGACGGACGCGATTCGACGATTCGCCGCGCCGGGTAGCGGCGGGGATGCTGCGTCGCGCGAGTTCGACCGTGGAGGCCGAGGGAGCGCGGTACCGTGACGGGCTCAAACACCGGCTGCATTCCGCAGCCGAACTCGCGCGTCACGGTACCCCACTCCCTGCCTCCGCGGTCGGTGTAGAGCGCGACGAGGCATCCCCACCGCTCGACCCGGCGCGCCGAATCCCTGAAATCAGGTCCGTCCCGGTTATTGCTGGAAACCGTGGTCCGTCCCGGTTCTTGTGTCGGTCAGCGCGCGCCCGACCCATTGCGGCGTGACGAACTTCGCGTAATCAGGAAGGGTCTCCTGCAGACGGCCCTGGGCGCGCAGGAACTGCGCCTGCCGGCTGATCGCGGTCGCCGCGCCGCCGGTCACACCGCCGCCGAGCCAGGTCGCCGACGCCTGCTGCGCGAGGTCGGGGTAGTTGTACCGCGCGAGCGATACGGACACCTTGTCGGACGCTTCGCCCGTCCACGTCGCGATCGCGCGCGCGCGGTCCGTGCCGTCGCCCCACGCGTCCGGGTGCGCGCGGTAATCGGCGTCGGCCGCGGCGATCGTCTTCACGAGTGCCACCATGAACGCCGGGTTCGCCTTCGCGAACGCGGGATCGACGACCAGCCCGTCGAACGTGCACGCTCCCTGCGCGCACAGCTCGCCCGAATCGACCAGCACGCGGCCTGTCTGCTTCAGCGTCGCGAGCACCGGGTCCCAGACGAACGCGGCATCGATCGTTCCCTTCGACCAGGCCTTTGCGATCTCGTCCGGATGGAGGTTGACGAGCGTCAGTTGCGATGGCGCGATGCCGGCACGGTCGAGCGCAAAGAGAAGCTGGTAATGCGACGTCGACACGAACGGCGTGGCGACCTTGTGCCCCGCGAGCGAAGCAATCGTTGTGATGCCAGTGCCGTCGCGCGCGACCAGCGCCTCCGCCGAGACGATGTCCTCGAGGATCCAGAAGAGCTCGAAGTCCATCCCTTCGCTCACTGCGGTCGCAATGCCCGCCGAGCCGAGCTCGGCGATCTGGATGCCTCCCGCCGCCAGCGCGCGCACGGCTTCCCCGCTGTCGCCGAAACGGCGAAACTCGACGCGGTAGCCCGTCGCCTTCGCGAGTGCGCCGCTCTCTTCGACCCAGCGCCAGGGATCGACGGTGCCGAGGCTCGCGATCGTGACGCTCGTCGCGGGCGCTTCGGCCGGCCGCTTCGCTGCGTGCTTCGGCGACGCCGCGTGCTTCGGCGACGTCGCGGACGGCCGGTGCGCCTTCGCCGTCTGCGCCGACGCCCGCAGCGCGCCCAACTGCAGCGCGACGAAGAAGAGCGCCGCGAGCGCCACGATCGGGATGACCGCACCCGCGAACCGGCGCGGCGCCGCGATCGCGAGGCGGCGCGATGCCGCGCTCGCGGCGCTCGACCTCCCCTGCATCAGCCGTCTGCCAGCGTGCTGCGCAGGATCGATGCGATCTCGTCGATGTCGCCGTCGGTCGCGACGAACGGCGGCGCGACGAGGCAGGTGTCACCGGTCGTCTTGAGGTTGAGGCCGTTGTCGAAGAGCCGCTTCTGCAATACGAAGCCGCGATGGCCGGGTGCGCCGTTCGACTCGAGGTCGAAGGCCGCAAAGAGGCCGTAGCCGCGGATGTCGGTGACGTGAGGCAGCCCTTTCAGCGAGAACATCGCGTCGAGGAAGCGCGGCGACAGCGCGCGCGCGCGCTCGAACAGCCCGTCACGCCGATAGATGTCGAGCGTCGCGAGCCCGGCGGCGCAGGCGGCCGGGTGGCCCGAATAGGTGTAGCCGTGGAAGAGCTCGATCGAGCCTGCCTGGGCCGCGTTCATGATCGCGTCGTGGACGCGCTCCGAGACGGCGACCGCGCCCATCGGCTGCGCGGCGTTGGTGAGCGCCTTCGCCATCGTCATCAGGTCCGGCGTGACGCCGAAGCTCTGCGCGGCGAACGCCTGGCCGGTGCGCCCGAAGCCGGTGATCACCTCGTCGAACACGAGCAGGATCCCGTGGGCATCGCAGATCCGGCGCAGGCGTTCGAGATAGCCCTGCGGCGGAACGAGGCAGCCCGACGACCCGGCGATCGGCTCGACGAAGCACGCCGCGATGTTCTCGGCGCCGTACAGGTTGACGAAGCGCGTGAGGTCGTCGGCGAGCTCGGCGCCGTGCGCACCCTGGCCGGGGGTGAAGCGGTTCTCGGGGAGATGCGTATGGCGCATGTGCACGACGCCCGGCACGCCGAGGCCGTAGCGGCGGCGGTTGTTGACGATCCCCGACAGTGCGACACCGCCGAAATTGACGCCGTGATAGGCGCGCTCGCGCGAGACGAACATCGTGCGCCCCGCCTCGCCGCGCGCCTGGTGATAGGCGAGCGCGATCTTCATCGCGGTGTCGATCGACTCGGAGCCCGAGTTCACGAAGAAGATCCGGTTGAGATCGCCCGGGGTGAGCTCGGCGACGCGGCGCGCGAGCTCGAAGCTCTTCGGGTGCGCGCGCAGGAACGGCGAAACGAAGTCGAGCTCGAGAAGCTGTTGGTGGACCGCTTCGGCGATCTCCTTGCGCGCGTGTCCGGCCGCACAGCAGAACAGGCCCGACGAAGCGTCGATGATCCGCCGCCCGCGATCGTCCCAGTAGTGCATGCCTTCGGCGCGCACGACGATGCGCGGATCGGCCTTGAACTCGCGGTTCGACGTGAAGGGCATCCACAGCTCGTCGAGCGAAAGCGTCGTGCCCGGGGTTTCGTTGTGCAGCGTGTAGTCGGCGTGACCCATCATGGCCTCCTGGACAGGGCTCCTCCGGCTGCGCGGCAGCGCCGCCTCAGGTCGGATGATAATCCCTGGAGACGCGCGGTGACGCAGCTATCCGCGGCTCTCCCGCAGCCAGCCGCTGCAGTCGAGTCCGAACATTCGCTCGAGGTCGCGCACGTCGTGTTCGAAGCGCTCGGCGAGCCGCCGGCGCGCTTCGGTTTCGGGACCCGTGAGGTACTGGCCCGGATAGACGTCCCGCGATGCCGTCGGCCCGAAGGCTGCGATGCCGAGGAAGGCCCGAACGCGTTCGAGCACCGCCGCGGGATCGCTGCGAAGGTCCTCCGACTTCAGCACCAGCAGTTGCTCGGCGGGGAAGAGCTGCAGGATTCGACGAAGCTGCTGCGCATAGAAGCCGCGGTCGGTGTAGGACCACCACGGGTGCTGCAGCGGGAGCGCGGCGCGGCAGCGGTCGCTCTCGGTCGTGATCGCTTCGAGGAAGCCGAGCGTATCGCGGCCCTTGGCACGCTGCATGTTCCAATGCGAATACGCGCGCTCGATCGGGTCGCGCAGGACGAAGATCCATTTCATCGCGGGGTTGTAGCGCCGGATGCGCTCGGGCGCCGGATTCCAGTACATGTAGATCGGCGTCGCGTCGCAGAGTACGCGCGTGTCCGCACCGACCGGGAACTGCGCATGGTAGCCGTCGTAATCGACGGCGGAGGCCTCGAAGACCCACTCCGAGTCGAAGAAGTGAACTTCCTTGGTCTCCGGAATCGAGATCTCCGGATGCTCGTAGAAGTACGATGCGAGCGCCGTGGTGCCGCCCTTCTGCGTTCCGGCAATCAGGCAGCCGACGCGGCGCGGACCGGTGTAGGCGGCGGTGTGCGCAATGCGCGTGCGGGCATAGGCCGACAGGGGGAGGCGACCGTAACCCGCCCCGGTCGTCGCCATGGCCTCAGGCGCCGAAGTCGCGCCGATCGAAGCGCATCGTCGCGAGATCGCCGAGCATCCACGTCGCCGGGGCGGCGAGGCCGGCGACGGTGCCGGGATTGACGAGCCAGGTACGGCTGCCCTTGACCGTCGCGACCTCTTCGACGGCCGCGACGTGCGAGTGGCCGCAGCAGACGAGGTCCCAGTCGCCGGTGCACGCCATCGCGTAGCCGTACTCCGGGTAGTGCACGACGAAGATGCGCCGCCCGCCGAGCTCGATCCGAGCGTCGGCGCCGTGGTAGGTGAGCTGACCGCCGCGCTCGCGCATCCAGCGGCAGAGCGAAACCGGGTCGCCGAGGTTATTGCCGTGGATCACGTGCATCGGCAGGCCGACCGCGAGTGCGGCGCCGAGGGTCTGCGTGCCGATGATGTCGCCGCAGTGGATGACCGCTTCGGCCCCTTCGGCGGCGGCCTCGCGCACCGCGCGCGCAAGCGGGTCGGCACGATCGTGGCTGTCCGAGACGATGCAGATCTTCATCGTCGCCGATCATAGCCTACGCTGCACGGCATGCGTCACGCACGCTCTTTATGGGGCCATCAGCATTTTCGCGGCACGGAATGCGCTCGTTGCGTTAGCGTGGTCGCACCGATCGACCGAAGCAGGCGACTGCCATGACCCATCTCGTCCCGCCGCACGGGAGCGGCGAATTGCGACCGCTGCGCCTCGATGGAGCCCGTCACGCCGACGAGCTCGCGCGTGCCGAAAAACTGCGCAAGCTTCGCGTCACGTCGCGCGAGAAGGGCGATCTCGTGATGCTCGGCATCGGCGGCTTCACCCCCCTCGCCGGTTTCATGTCGCACGCCGACTGGCAAGGCGTCTGCGACGACATGCGCACGGCCGACGGCGTGTTCTGGCCGATTCCGATCACGCTTTCGACCGACGCCGCGACGGCCGCCTCGATCGCCGACGGCGACGACGTCGCGCTGGTCGATCCCGACGAAGGCACGATTCTCGCGACGATGACCGTCGCCGAGAAATGCCGGATCGACAAGGCGCACGAATGCCAGTCGGTGTTCAGGACCACCGATGCGGCGCATCCGGGCGTGCGGATGGTGATGGAGCAGGGCGAGGTCAACCTCGCCGGGCCGGTCCGGGTGCTCGGCGACGGGGGATTCGGCGAGCGTTACGGCGCGCTGTTCAAGACGCCGGCCGAGACCCGCGCCGAGTTCGAGCGCCTCGGGTGGTCGCGCGTCGCGGCGTTCCAGACGCGCAATCCGATGCACCGTTCGCACGAATACCTCGTCAAGGTCGCGATCGAGGTCTGCGACGGTGTGCTCGTGCACTCGCTGCTCGGCAATCTGAAGCCCGGCGACATTCCGGCCGAGGTGCGCACGCGCGCGATCGCTACGCTGATCGACAAGTACTTCAGGCCCGGAACCGTGATGCAGGCGGGCTACCCGCTCGACATGCGCTACGCGGGGCCGCGCGAGGCGCTGCTGCACGCGCTCTTCCGGCAGAACTACGGCTGCGCGTACCTGATCGTGGGCCGCGATCACGCAGGCGTCGGCAGCTATTACGGCCCGTTCGACTCGCACCGGATCTTCGACACGATTCCGCGCGACGCGCTTGCGATAGAGCCGCTCAGGATCGACTGGACGTTCTGGTGCTACCGCTGCGGAGGCATGGCCTCGGCCCGCACCTGCCCGCACGGGGATGCCGACCGGCTGCTCGTCTCGGGGTCGAAGCTCAGGATGTGGCTGTCCGAGGGCAGCGCGGTGCCGCCCGAGTTCAGCCGCCCCGAGGTGCTCGAAATCCTGCGTGCGTATTACGCGTCACTCGACCCGCGCGACAAGGTTGCGGTCCGCGCCACCGGTCACTCGGCGCGCTGATGCTGCGAAAAACCGGGACGTACCACGTTTTCCGGTGTGACGTCGTACGGCTTGCTTGCCCTTGCATCGGAAAACGTGGTACGTCCCGGTTTTTCAGCGGCAGCAAGGCGCTCCTTCGCGAAGCGGACGAACTCGACGACGACGCGCGACAGGATCCGTTCGCGCGGATAGACGACCGACAGATGGCGGATCAGCGGCGGCTCGAGCGGAATCTGCACGAGGTCGCCGAGGCGGACCTCCTTCTCGGCCGTCGCGCGTGAAATGATCGCGATGCCGAGCCCGGTCGCGACGAGGCCCTTCAACGCCTCGGGACTGCTCGCCTCCATCACGAGCTGCAGCGAATCGAGCGTGAGCCCCGCCGCCTGCAGATAGCGGTCGATCACCTCGCGCGTGCCCGACCCCGGCTCCCGGCCGATGTACGGGTAGCGCGCGAGCGCTTCGGGGGTCGCCTTGCCGCGCGTGGCGAGCGGATGGCTCGGGACGCAGATGACCTGCAGCTCGTCGTCGCAGCACACGTCGGTGACGAGCGTGCGCAGGTGCGAATCGCCTTCGATGAAGCCGAGGTCGAGCGCGCGCTCCGCCACCCGCGCCTGGACGGATTCCGAGTTCGCGACGATGAGCTGCGGAATGATTCCCGGATGCTGCGACGTGAACTCGCCGATGATGCGCGGCAGCAGGAATTCCGCAATCGTCGTGCTCGCGCCGATCGCGAGGGGGCCCGCCTCCTGCCCGTTCAATTCCTTCACCCGCGCGTCGAGGTCCGACGAGAGCTCGAGGATCCGCTCGACGTACTCGAGCGCGATGCCGCCGGCCGGAGTGAGCGCGATGCGCCCGTTGATCCGGTCGAAGAGGCGGGTGTTGAAGTGCTCCTCGAGCTGGCGGATCTGGAACGTCACCGCCGGCTGCGTCATGCACAGGGCATCGGCAGCCCTGGTGAACGACCGGTGCTTGGCCACCGCTAGAAAGGCCTGGAATCGACGATCCGGCATGATGCGCTGCACTCCTGCGTTGCAACCCAGCACGCGCATGATACGCCCGCAGGCGGCGCTGACCGGGCGCTCGTATTGTGCTCCGCAACATGACGGCGGGCTTATTGCGGGATAAAGGAATTGAATTGGCGCGCGGCGTGCGTCCATGGGAGATTCGCCGCGTCGGAACCGCCGATCCGCTTCGTTCCCGGAACAGAACGCAGGAGGAAAAAGATTCCATGCTGAGCGTCAATCCATTCGCCGTCGCGGCCGCGTCGCTGCCTGTCGGCTTCCTGCAATGGTTCCTCATCGTGATGGTCCTCGCCGTGATCGTCGGGACGCTCTTCGACATGGCCCACAAGGGCAGCGCGAAGTATTTCTTCGCCAATATGCGCAAGGCGAAGGGCAGGGGCCGCCCCGTGGGCGGCGGCGAGCTCGTGTCGATCGCGGTGCAGACCGCGGTCGTCGACGTGCTCACGTCGGGCGAATTCTGCAATCCGAAGCGCCGCGTCGCGCACCTGCTCGGCATGTACGGCTTCGTCCTCTACCTCGTCGCGACGGCCGTCATGGTGTTCGGGTACCCGACCGACGCCACGGCGACACCGGCGATCTGGCCGCTCCTGTGGTGGATCGGCGCGCTGATGGTGCTGGTGGGCTGCTACTGGTTCTGGTTCTTCATCCGCGTCGACGTCGCCGCGGAAGGTCACTCGTCCTTGCGCCTCGTGAAGGCCGATCTCTTCGTCGTGTCGCTCCTTGCGAGTGTCACGCTCGCGGTCATCTGGGCCGCCACCGGCGGCGGCACCGGCGTCATCTTCTGGCTCTACATCATCGCGACGATCGTGCTCTTCGGCGGCGTGCCGTGGTCGAAGTTCGCCCACATGTTCTTCAAGCCG
>DASVGI010000011.1:0-26935 GCA_036379595.1 Casimicrobiaceae bacterium
CCTGATCGCGGGCAAGCGCAGCTCCATCGGGCCGGTCGCCATCTCGACCGGCTGCGCGCCGAGCGCGAGCGCGCGCTCGAACGCCTGATGCGAGTCGCGGACGCGGAACGCCATCGCGCACGCGGCCGGACCGTGCTCGGCGGCGAAATACGCGGCGGGACTCCGCGGCTCGCGGTTGACGACGAAGTTGATGTCGCCCTGGCGGTAGAGCGAGACGTCCTTCGAGCGGTGGTTCGCGACATGGGTGAAGCCCATCTGCGTGAACAGCGGCTCGAGGAGATCGGGTATCGGCGAGGCGAACTCGACGAACTCGAAGCCTGCGAGTCCCATCGGGTTGTCGAAGAGGTCTGGCATGGTCTGGTCACTCGTCAATGGGCGGCACTTCCGATCTTTCGACACCAGCGTCCGTCAATGCGTTGCGGCAGCATCGGGGTAAAGGCCGAGCACGCGCGCATGCAGCCGCGCGAGGCCGAACAGCGTGTCGATCTCGGGTGTCGCGACGCCGGCAATGCGTGCGATGTCGCGCACCGCGCCGACCAGCGCGTCGAGCTCGACCGGGCGACGCGCCTCGACGTCGTTCTGCATCGACGTGCGCAGCCGTCCGAGCCCGCGCGTCACCGCATGGCGCTCCTCGGGATCGGCGTCGATCGGAAGCCCGATCGCGGCCCCGACCTGCGCCGCTTCGCGCATGCAGCGGCTCGCGAACGCGCGTACGAGTTCGTCGTCGAGGATCCGGTCGGCGGTCGCGTTGGTGATCGCCGACAACGGGTTCATCGTCATGTTGCCCCAGAGCTTGAACCAGACGTCGCGCTGGATGCGCGCGCTCGTCTCGACGTCGAAGCCCGCGCGGCGCAGGAGCGCGGTGAGCGTTGCGAGGCGGCGCGAGGGGCTCCCGTCGGGCTCGCCGACGATGAGCGAGTTGCCCATGCGCGGCTCGACGACTCCCGGCTCGGGAGCGGCGACGCTCAAGTGCACGACGCAGCCGAGCGTGCGTTCCGCGGGCAACGATCGGCGCAGGACGCCATCGGGGTCGACCGAACGAAGCCGGAGCATGGCGTCGCGGAGCGCTTCGTTCGGCAGGGGCAGTCCATCGAAGAACCACCACGGAATGCCGTTCATCGCGGAGAGCACGAGCGTGTCGGAGCCGATCATCGGCGCGAGCGTGGGTGCTACCGCAGGCAGTGCCGGCGCCTTGACCGCGATGACGATGAGGTCCTGTACGCCGAGCGTCGCGGGCGAATCCGATGCGCGGACCGCGGCTGTGCGAAGCTCGTTGCCGTCGCGCAGCCGGAGTCTGTCGCGGGCAAGAGCTGCGAGCGTCGCACCGCGGGCGAGGACCGACACTTCGACGCCCGCCTGCGCAAGCCGGTAGCCGAACAGGCCGCCGATCGCGCCGGCGCCGACGATGCCGATCTTCATCACCAGACTCCGAAGTAGATTCCCGCCTCGCGGTGCCGATCGGTTCCGTGCTCGACGTCGTCGTCGGACGCGGTGACGCGCTGCCTGAGCGAGCCGTGCCAGTCGGCGAGCCTGCCGTGCAGCGCCTCGCGCACTGCCGCGTATGCCGGATCGGCGCCGAGGTCGACGAGCTCGTCGGGATCGGCTTCGAGATCGAAGAGCTGCGGCCGGAAGCCCTGCCAGTGCACGTATTTCCAGCGCGCTTCGCGCAGCATCCACGCGCGGCATTCGCCCGGCTTGCGCCCGAGCACGCGGCGCGCCGCGCGGTAGCTGTAATCGAGCTCGGAGACGACGCAGTCGCGCCACGCCGGAGTTGGTGCTCCGCGCGTGAGCGGCAGCAGCGATGCTCCCTCGACGCGGTGACCGTAGGGAGGAAGCCCGAGCGCCTCGAGCGCCGTCGGCACGACGTCGATGCACGAGACGAAATGCGCATCGGCGGCGCCGCGCGTCGCATCGGCCTCTGTGGATGGGTCGTAGACGATCAGCGGCACGCGCTGCACGGCATCGTGGAACTGCTCCTTCTCGCCCAGCCAGTGATCGCCGAGATAATCGCCGTGATCGGAGGCGAACACGACGAGCGTGTCCTGCCAGCGGCCCAGCCGATCGAGCGTCTCCCACACGCGGCCGAGGTGGTCGTCGACCTGCTGCACGAGGCCCTGGTAGATGGGACGCACGGTGTCGGAGACTTCGCGACGCATGAAGCTCATGCACTCGTCCTGCGTGCGATACGCAGCGAGCACCGGGTGGGGATCGTCGAGCTCGGCGTCGCTTCGCGTGAGCGGCAGGCAGCGATCGAGCGGATACATCGCGTGGTACGGGCGCGGCGCGACGTACGGCCAGTGCGGCTTCACGTAGGAAAGGTGCAGCGCCCACGGCGCGTCGCCCTGGGCCTCGATCCAGCGGATCGCGACGTCGGTTGTCCACGCAGTCTCCGAGTGCGGCTCGGCGACGCGCGACGGCCAGCGAACGTTGCGCATCTTCCAACCCGAGCGCACGTGCCCGGCGTCGTCGGTCACGCTGATCACGTAGTCGTGCCACGGCCGGTCGCTCGCATAGCCGTGCTCGCGCAGGAACGCCGGATAGCCGCTCTCGTTACCGGGCTCCTGGTGGCCGTCGTAGCGATCGATCTCGACGAACGATCCCGCCGCGAGGCGGCGGCCGAGCTCGCTCGTGGCGTCGATGCCCAGGCGCTGCATGCCGGCACGGTCGGGCGTCATGTGCGACTTGCCGATGAGCGCCAGGCTGCGGCCGTTCCAGCGCAGGTATTCGCCGAGTGTCACCTCGCCGATCGATAGCGGGACGCGATTCCAGCTCGCGCCGTGTGACGTCATCGTGCGCCCGGTGTAGAACGACATCCGCGACGGACCGCAGACGCCCGAGGTCACGAACGCACGCTCGAAGCGCATGCCGCGTGCGGCCAGTGCGTCCACGTTGCGCGTTGCGAGATGCGGGTGACCGTAGCAGCCGAGATGGTCGGCGCGAAGCTGGTCGCACATCACGAAGAGGAAATTGCGGATCGTCATCGCTTCGCGGCGGGCAGCAGCAAGTTGCGGATCGTCGTCGCGAGCGCAGGGGTGGAGCTCATGCGATAAAGCCGAGCTGCAACGACACGAGGTTGCACGCGGCGACGAGTTCCCGCGCGAGCGAACTCTTCCAGCTTGCATCGAAGGCACCGGCCGGGCCGAGCAGCGTAATCACGGCGACGAGATTGCGCGTATGATCGAAAACCGGGGCGCTGAACGCGTTGATACCCGGAATCGGATTCCCGGTGGCGCGCGCGAGACCGCGCTCGCGGATCGCGGCGAGCGTCGCGTCGAATTCCTTCGATGTCGCGCGCTGTCCGTGCGGCTGCGTCGTCGACCGCTCATGCTCGGCTCGTATCAGACCTTCGGTCAGCTTCGGCGGCAGGTATGCGGCGAACACGCGCCCGGTGGCGGTCTGAACGAGCGACATCACGGTACCCGGCCGAAGGTTCACATGGAACGGATAGGACGACTCGTCGACGCGGATGACGGTCGGGCCGTGCGTACCCCACACGGCGAGCGCGACCGATTGGTCGGTCCGTTGCGCGAGTTCGGCCGTTACGCTCGACGCCACCCGCACCGGCTCGAGCCGGTGCATCCTGACGAGCCCGAGCTCGAGCGCGAACGACCCGAGCTCGTAGCGTCCGGTCGGCACGTCGCGCTCGACGAGCCCGAGCTTCGCGAAGCTCACCAGATACGGGTGGGCCTTCGCGGCGGGCATGCCGGCGTCGCGCGCGAGATCCTTCAGCGTCATCGGCTGTCCGCGGCGCACGAGCGCGCGCAACAGCGCGCCACCTGTCTCCACCGATTGGATGCCGCGCTGCGGCTTCGCGGATGCCCGGCCAGGGTGGATCGGAGCGCAGAGGATCGAACGAGGCTGTTCCATGGGAGTAATTTGGACTTTTGATTCTACATACACGAATCGGCTTGTCAATTAACGAGGAGTTGCTATAGGATTAACTAGTTAGTTAATCACTAATCACGATGGAATTTCGCATCGAGCAGAAGCACACCCGATAAGCGCGCCGCGCGGCAGCGCGTCGCGGCAGCACACGAGCAGGAGCCATCCATGAGCAAGCAGTTCGCCTCGCACGCCGATCTCACCGAGAAGAAAGTTACGTTCGACCAGCTCTCGCCGCACGCCTGGGCCTACACGGCCGAGGGCGACCCCAATACCGGCATCGTCGTCGGCGACGACGCGGTGATGGTCATCGACACCCAGGCGACGCCGGTGATGGCGCAGGACGTGATCCGCCGCATCCGCGAGGTCACCGACAAGCCGATCCGCTACGTGGTGCTGTCGCACTATCACGCGGTGCGCGTCCTCGGCGCTTCGGCCTACGGCGCTTCGCACGTGATCGCGAGCCAGGACACGCGCGATCTCATCGTCGAGCGCGGCGCGCAGGACATGAAGAGCGAGATCGAGCGCTTCCCGCGGCTCTTCCGCGCCGTTGAATCGGTGCCGGGCCTCACCTGGCCGAACCTCGTGTTCAAGGGCGAGATGACGCTGTGGCTGGGCGCGCTCGAAGTGCGGATCATGCAGCTCGGTCGCGGTCACACGAAAGGCGACACCGTGGTCTGGCTGCCGCAGGACCGCGTGCTCTTTTCCGGCGATCTCGTCGAGTACGACACCACTCCGTACGCCGGAGACGCGTATTACGAGGACTGGCCGGTGACGCTCGACGCGATCGCCGCGCTCGCGCCGGAAAGACTCGTCCCGGGTCGCGGCGCCGCGCTGAAGACACCCCAGCAAGTGCAGGCAGGGCTCGCGCAGACGCGCACGTTCGTGAACGAGCTCTACGCGCTGGTGAAGCGCGGCGCGCAGGCCGGCAGGGACCTGCGCAGCGTCTATCGCGAGACCTACGACGCGCTGAAGCCGAAGTACGGGCAGTGGGTGATCTTCGATCACTGCATGCCGTTCGACGTCACACGCGCGTACGATCTCGCGACGAAGTATCCGGACCCGCGCATCTGGACCGCGCAACGCGACCAGGAGATGTGGCAGGCGCTCGAGGGCGAGGCAGCGCCCGCGTCGACCGGGGCGTCCGCGTCGACCGGGGCGCGCGGGTGACGCGGCCGTGGCCGACGTCGACTTCCAGGAGCTGACGCTCACCTACGCGCGTTCGGCCGACCAGGACGCGCGAACGCCCGCACGCCATCCGGTGATCGTCGTCGGTGCGGGTCCGGTCGGGCTCGCGCTGGCGATCGATCTCGCGCAGAAGGGCGTGCGCACCGTCGTGCTTGACGACGACGACAAGCTGTCGACGGGCTCGCGCGCGATCTGCTTCGCCAAGCGTACGCTGGAGATCTGCGACCGGCTGGGCGTCGGCGACCGGCTCGTCGCGAAAGGCGTCTCGTGGAACGTCGGCAAGGTCTATTTCCAGGACGAGCTCGTCTACGCGTTCGATCTCCTTCCCGACAGCGGCCATCGCCGGCCCGCATTCATCAATCTCCAGCAGTATTACTTCGAGGGCTACCTGTACGAGCGCGCGGCGGCGATGCCCGAAGTCGACGTGCGATGGAAGAACCGCGTCGTCGGAGTCGAGCCGCGGGGCGATCACGTCGCGCTCACCGTCGAGACGCCCGACGGACCGTACCGCGTCGAGGCTGCCTGGGTCGTCGCGTGCGACGGCTCGCGCTCGCCGGTGCGCGCGCTGCTGGGGCAGGAGAGCAAGGGGCGCGTGTTTCACGATCGCTTCCTGATCGCCGACGTCAAGATGAAGGCCGATTTCCCCGCCGAGCGCTGGTTCTGGTTCGATCCCCCGTTTCATCGCAACCAGTCGGTGCTGCTGCACATGCAGCCCGACAACGTCTGGCGGATCGATTTCCAGCTCGGCTGGGACGCGAACCCCGACGAGGAGCGCAAGCCCGAGCGCGTGATTCCGCGCGTGAAGGCGCTGCTCGGTGAGAGCGCACAGTTCGAGTTCGAGTGGATCAGCGTCTACACGTTCGCGTGCCAGCGGATGGATCAGTTCGTACACGGGCGCGTGATCTTCGCCGGAGATTCCGCGCACGGTGTGTCTCCGTTCGGCGCGCGCGGCGCCAATTCGGGCGTGCAGGATGCCGACAATCTCGCGTGGAAGCTGGCGCTCGTGCTCGCCGGCAAGGCGCCCACGGCGCTCCTCGACAGCTACGCCGCCGAGCGCGAGTACGCCGCCGACGAGAACATCCGGCATTCCACCCGCTCGACCGACTTCATCACGCCGAAGAGCGAGATGAGCCGCTCTTTCCGCGACGCGGTGCTGAAGCTCGCGAAGGACCACCCGTTCGCGCGACGGCTCGTCAACAGCGGCAGGCTGTCGCTGCCGACAACACTCACCACGTCGCCGCTCAACACGCCGGACTGCGATGCCTTTACGCGGCTGATGGTCCCGGGGGCCGCGGTCGCGGATGCTCCGGTGCGCTTCGAAGGGCGCGACGACTGGTTCCTGCCGCACACCGGCAACCGCTTCACCGTCGTCTATTTCAGCGCCGCCGAAGCGCCGGCAACCGGGCTCGTGTCTGCATCCGGGCTCCTCGCAGAGCTCGCAGCACTCGCCGACGCGCCGATCCCCGTCGTTCCCGTCGTCGTCGTGCAGGACGGCACGGCTCCGGCGGCGCCGGCCGGAGTCACCGTGCTCGAGGACGCCGAGGCGCTCCTCGCCGATCGCTTCGATGCGCAGGACGGCACCACGTACCTGATCCGTCCCGATCAGCATGTCTGCGCGCGCTGGCGCCGCTTCGAACCCGCGGCGATCCGTGCGGCGGTCGCGCGCGCGACCTGCAACGCGTAACGAGCGGAGACCCCCACGATGCTCAACATCCAGCCCAACATCGTCGACGCCGACGATTTCTACGAAGCGCTGATCGACATGCACCGCGACCTCACACTCGAGGAGAGTCGCCTCGTCAACGCGAAGCTGATCCTGCTCCTCGCCAACCACATCGGTGACGGCGCGGTGCTGCGCGACGCGATGGCGCGCGCGCGCGACGGCGTCGGCACCGCACCGGCGGACCATTGAACGGAGTCGATGATGACGATGACAACCGACACGACGCCCGGCCGGCAGACGGCCGAGACAGGCGGAGCCGCAGCGCTTCGCTATCAGTCCGGATTCGGCAACGAAGTCGCGACCGAGGCGTTGCCCGGCGCATTGCCGATCGGACAGAACTCGCCGCAAAGGTGTCCGTATGGCCTCTACGCCGAGCAGCTCTCCGGAACCGCGTTCACCGCGCCGCGCGGCGCGAATCGTCGCTCGTGGCTGTACCGGATTCGCCCGGCAGCGGTTCACCTGCCGTTTCGTCGCATCGACAACGGCCGCTATGACGGCGATTTCGCCGCCGTCGCGACGCCGCCCAATCAGTTGCGCTGGGATCCGCTGCCCGTCCCGACTGCGGCCACCGATTTCATTGCCGGCATCGTGACGATGGCCGGCAACGGCGATCCGACGACGCAGACCGGCTGCGCGATCCACGTCTATGCGGCGAACCGGTCGATGACCGATCGCTATTTCTACAGCGCCGACGGCGAGATGCTGATCGTTCCCCACGAAGGGCGGCAGCGCTTCGTCACCGAGCTCGGCGTCATCGAAGCCGAGCCGCAGGAGATCGTCGTCATTCCGCGCGGCGTGCGCTTTCGCGTCGAGCTCGTCGACGCAATCGCGCGCGGCTACATCTGCGAGAATTTCGGCGCGCCGTTTCGTCTTCCCGAGATGGGGCCGATCGGCTCCAACGGTCTCGCCCATCCGCGCGATTTCCTGATCCCGGTTGCATGGTACGAGGACCGCGATGCGAAGTCCGAGCTCGTCGCGCGCTTCATGGGCAATCTCTGGTCGGCCGAGATGGATCACTCGCCGCTCGACGTGGTCGCGTGGCACGGCAACGACGCACCGTACAAGTACGACCTGCGTCGCTTCAACGCGATCGGCTCGGTGAGCTACGATCATCCTGATCCGTCGATCTTCCTCGTCCTGCAGTCGCAGTCGGATACGCCGGGCGTCGATACGATCGACTTCGCGATCTTCCCACCGCGAATCCTCGCGATGGAGCACACGTTCCGCCCGCCGTGGTTCCATCGCAACGTCGCGAGCGAATTCATGGGTCTCGTGCGCGGCGTCTACGACGCGAAAGCCGAAGGGTTCGTGCCGGGTGGCGCGAGCCTGCACAACTGCATGACCGCGCACGGCCCCGACGCGCAGACGTTCGAAAAGGCGACCACCGCCGACGTGAGCCGTCCCGACTACATCCGCGACACGATGGCGATCATGTTCGAGACGCGCTGCGTGATCCGGCCGACGCGCTTTGCGCTCGAAACGCCGCAGTTGCAGGCCGGGTACTATCGCTGCTGGCAGGACTTGCGCAGGCACTTCGATCCGCAGCGACGATGACGACGTTGAACGAAACGCACGACCGCGCGCTCGAGTGCTGGGTCGAATCGGCGCGGGCGCCCGACGGCGATTTCCCGCTGCAGAACCTGCCGTTCTCGATATTCAGGCGCGCGGGGTCGGGCGAAGCGTTTCGGGGCGGGGTGGCGATCGGCGCCGAGATCGTCGATCTCGCGGCGGCCCAGGCCGCCGGAGTGTTCGACGGGGTCGCTGCGCGCGCAGCGCAGGCGGCGACCGGCCCGCAGCTCAATCCGCTGATGGCAATGGGTCCGGCGGCGTGGTCGGCACTCCGTCTCGAGCTGTCGCGCGCATTGCGCAGCGGGTCGCCGCGCGAGGAGCGGCTGCGCGGATGTCTCGTGCCGCAGGCGCGCGCCGAGTACGCAGTCCCGGCCGAGATCGGCGACTACACCGACTTCTACACGTCGATCCACCACGCGACCAACGTTGGCAGGCTGTTCCGCCCGGATCAGCCGCTGATGCCGAATTATCGCTGGGTGCCGATCGGCTACCACGGTCGTGCGTCGTCGATCGGCATCTCGGGCCAGCAGTTCGCGCGCCCGCGCGGCCAGGTGCTCGCGAAAGGCGCCGCGGTGCCGGCGCTCGTGCCGAGCCGGCGCATCGATTACGAGCTCGAGCTCGGCGTCTACATCGGCGTAGGCAATGCGCTCGGCACGCCGATCGCGATCGACGACGCCGACGCGCACGTGTTCGGCGTGTGCCTCTTGAACGACTGGTCGGCGCGCGACATCCAGGCGTGGGAATATCAGCCGCTCGGGCCGTTTCTCGCCAAGAGCTTTGCGACGACGATCTCGCCGTGGATCGTCACGCTCGAAGCGCTCGCGCCCTACCGCGTCGCGTTGAGCCGGCCAGCGGACGAGCCGAGGCCGCTCGCCTATCTCGACTCGGCGGCGGTTTCTGCCGAGGGCGCATTCGACATTCGTCTCGAAGTGCTGATCGAGACATCGCGGATGCACGCCGAGCACGCGCCTCTCGCGCGGCTTTCGTCGACGAGCTACCGCCACGCCTGGTGGACGATCGCGCAGATCGTCGCCCACCACACGGTCAACGGCTGTAACCTGCGGCCTGGCGATCTCCTCGGAACCGGCACGCTGTCGGGTCCCGCACCCGACGAGGCAGGCGCGCTGATCGAGCTGACGCAGGGTGGAACGAAGCCGGTCGCGCTTCCCGACGGTGAATCGCGCGCGTTTCTCGAAGATGGCGATACGGTGATCATGCGCGGCTGGTGCGAGCGACCCAACGCCGCGCGCATCGGTTTCGGCGAGGTGCGCGGAACGCTCCTTCCCGCAACGGCGTGACCGTGTCGCGCGGCATCGTGCCGGTGACCGCGTCCGACCGGCAGCTTGCACTCCTTTCGCTCGCGGCGTTCGCGAGCATGACGACGATGCGCGTGTGCGATCCGCTGCTGCCGGCGCTCGCGCGCGAGTTCGACGTCACGACCGGGGTCGCCGCACAGGTGATCTCGGCCTTCGCGATCGCCTACGGGCTCCTGCAGCTCGTCTACGGACCGGTTGCCGATCGCTACGGCAAGTTTCGCGTCGTGTCGGTGGCGGTGCTCGGCTGCGCCGCGAGCAACCTCGCCGCCGGCCTCGCGCCGACGCTCGGCTGGCTGGTCGCGTTTCGCGCCGCGACCGGTGGCACGGCGGCCGCAATCATCCCGCTCACGATGGCATGGATCGGTGACTCGGTCGGCTACGACCGCAGGCAGGAGGTGCTCGCGAGGCTTCTCTCTGCGACCGTCGTCGGCATGATCATCGGCCAGTGGGCAGGCGGCATCTTCGCCGATACGCTCGGCTGGCGAAGCGTCTTCTTTGCGCTTGCGCTGCTGTTCACCATTGCGGGCGTCATGATGCAAATCGAGACGAGGCGTACGCGTGGCAGCCCGGCGCGCGCCGCTCGTCCGGTTCAGACGCAGAGCGGATTCGTCGCGCGACTGCGCGAGGTCGTCGCCGAGCCGTGGGCGCGCGAGGTGCTCGCGATCAGCGTCGTCGAGGGCGCCGTCGCTTACAGCGCGTTTGCGTTCGTGCCGTCGTACCTGCACCAGCGCTTCGGCCTATCGATGGCGTGGGCGGGAGGTGTTCTCGCGCTATACGGAGTGGGTGGCTTCTGCTACAGCCGGATCGCGCCGCACATGCTGTCGCGCTGGGGCGAATCGGGTCTTGCGCGCCGCGGCGGCGTCGTGCTCGGCGTGATCTTCGCGGTCCTCGCCGGAATGCCGCACTGGGGCTGGGCACTCCCGGCGTGCTTCGCGGGCGGGCTCGGCTTCTACATGGTGCACAACACGCTGCAAACCCACGCGACGCAGATGGCACCGAGCGTGCGCGGCACGGCCGTGTCGCTGTTCTCGTGCGCGCTCTTCTTCGGCCAGTCGGTCGGCGTCGTCGCGGCGTCGTGGGTCGTCGATCACCTGTCGGCGCGCGCGGTGTTCGCCGCCGCTGCTGTCGCGCTGCCGGTTCTCGCCTGGGGCTTTGCTGCGCGGATCGGCAGGCGCGCCGGCGCCGTCTAGCGAAACCCGGGTTTGCAGAGCGTTCCTACGCTCGGCCGGTGCGCTGCCGATGCGGCGCGCGGCGGCACTTTGTTCGGACGCCGCCATCGCGCAACGCCATCGCTGCTTCGAACGCCGCGCGCGTGAACGCGAGCACCGCGGCGAACTCGTCGTCGGAGAGCGTGCGTGCGCGATCGCTCGCCCGGTACAGATTCGCGAACTCGCGCTCGCGCCCGGCCTGGATCGCGAGGCGGCCGACGCCGAGGTCTTCGAGCACGCGCCAGAGCCCGGGATTCCACGAACGCGTGAAGCGCAGCACGAACGAGATCGGATCGTTGCGCGCCAGCACCGACGCGAGCCGCAGCACGACTTCGAACGGCAGCGCGACGCGGCCCTTCTCGACCAGCGCGAGCAGCGCGGGATCGCGCAGGTCGACGGCGGTCGCGACCTCGGCGAGGCTGAGACCCGCCGCCTCGCGCGCCTTGCGCAGCACCATTCCGGCGCTGGCAAGCGCTTTGCGCTGACCAGCCCCGATCGCGATCGCGCGTGCGGCGCCGAGCGAGAGATCGGCCGCCGCGCCGGCCGCGCCGAGTACCTCGTCGGCCCAGGTGCGTACCTGATGCGTGAGCGCAACGACTCCGGTGCCGCCTCGCGTTGTCGCGGTGCCATTCGCCTGGTGCCGTAGCGTATGTCCCGCGTGCAACTCCGGCGTGCGTTCCGTGCTGCGAGCGCGGGCCGGCTTGCGTGACGAAGGGCGTTTGGCAGCAGCCATCGAAGACTCCGGAACGGGCTATGATCGGCGCATCTTAGCGGTTTCGCGCGAAGGAGCGCGTCGTCATGGCTTTCGAGCTCGATGCCTATCTCGACCGTGTCGGATGGCACGGTGATCTGCGCGCCGACCACGCGACGCTGGCCGATCTTCTCGGTGCGCACATGCGCCACATTCCGTTCGAGAACATCGACGTGCTGCTCGGCCGCGGCGTGCGGCTCGACGTCGATGCGGTCGCCGACAAGCTCGTCACGCAGAGACGCGGCGGCTACTGCTTCGAGCACGGAACGCTGTTCGCCGCCGTGCTCGAGCGGATCGGCTTCGCACCGCAGCGACATACGGCGCGCGTCGTCGTGGTCGCCGCGCGCACCGAGGCGCCGCGCACGCACATGTTCCTCACCGTTGCGCTTCCGGAAGGGCGCTTCGTCGTCGATCCCGGCTTCGGATCGCTCGCCCCGCGCGTGCCGCTCCCCCTCGTGGATGGAGCGCGGGCGAGCATCGGCGGCGAGACGCACTGGATGGCGCGCGACGGCGATCTCTGGGTGCTGCGCACGCAGGCACCCGACCGGATCGTCGACTGCTGGGTCTCCGAGGTCGGCGCCGATAACCTCGTCGATTTCGAGGTCGGCAACCACTACACGTCGACGTACCCCGAATCGGCGTTCGTCAACCGGCTGATGCTGCGCGCTTTCACCGACGACGGACGCGTCAGCGTGATGAACCGCGACGTGACGATCAGGAGCCGAGGCGAGGCACGCAGCTTCCAGCTCGCCGATCGCAGGGCGCTGCGCACGCTCCTCGCCGAGCACTTCGGGTTCGACCTGCCGGAGGTGGAGACACTCAAGGTGCCGACGATCGACGACTGGCGCTGACGCGCCGCCCCGTCGATCAGTAGATATCCGGCTCGCGCACCGGCGCGCCGAATCGGCTTTCGAGGAAATCGAAATCGCAGCCGCGGTTCGCCTGCTCGATGTGCTGCGCGTACATCCAGCCGTAGCCGCGCTCGTAGCGGCGCGGCGGGGGCGCCCACTCGGCGCGGCGCCGTGCGAGCTCGTCGTCGGGCACCTCCATGCGCAGGCTTCGCGCCGGCACATCGATGCTGATGCGATCGCCGGTGCGCAAGAGCGCGAGCGGGCCGCCGACATACGATTCCGGCGCGACGTGCAGCACGCAGGCGCCGTAGCTCGTGCCGCTCATCCGCGCATCGGAGATCCGCAGCATGTCGCGCATTCCCGCCTTCACAAGCTTCTTCGGCAGCGGCAGCATTCCCCATTCGGGCATTCCCGGCCCTCCCTGCGGACCGGCGTTGCGCAGCACCAGCACGTGGTCGGCGGTGACGTCGAGGTTCTCGTCGTCGACCGCCGTCTTGAGCGACGGGTAATCGTCGAACACGATTGCGGAACCGGTATGGCGCAAGAGACGCGGCTCGCAGGCGCTCGGCTTGATCACGCAGCCATCGGGAGCGAGATTGCCGGTCAGTACGGCGAGCGCGCCGTCGCGGTAGACCGGGTTCGCGAGGGTGCGGATGACGTCGTCGTTCCATACTTCGGCGCCGGCGACGTTGTCGCCGAGCGTTCGGCCGTTGACGGTCAGCGCGTCGGTGTGGAGCAGCGGGCGGATGCGCGCCATCAGACCGCGAATGCCGCCGGCGTAGAAGAAGTCCTCCATCAGGTAGCGCTCGCCGCTCGGACGAATATTGGCGAGCACCGGCACCCGGCGGCTCGCCGCCTCGAAATCGGCGAGCCCGATTTCGATACGGGCGCGGTGCGCCATCGCGAGCACGTGGATGATCGCGTTGGTCGAGCAGCCGAGCGCCATCGCGACGACGATTGCGTTCTCGAACGCATCGCGCGTCAGGATGCGCTGCGGCGTCAGGTCCTCCCACACCATCTCGACGATGCGCCTGCCGCAGTCGGCGCTCATGCGCTCGTGGCCGGCGTCGGCGGCAGGGATCGACGAGGCGCCGGGCAGCGTGAGGCCGATCGCTTCCGCGATCGCCGTCATCGTGCTCGCGGTCCCCATCGTCATGCACGTGCCGTGGCTGCGCGCGATGCCACACTCGATGTCGTTCCAATCACTTTCCGCGAGATTTCCGGCGCGTCGCTCGTCCCAGTACTTCCACGCGTCGGAACCCGAGCCCAGCACGCGACCCTTCCAGTTGCCGCGCAGCATCGGTCCCGCCGGCAGGTAAATCGCGGGGTAACCGGCACTCGTCGCTCCCATGATGAGCGCCGGCGTCGTCTTGTCGCAGCCTCCCATCAGCACCGCGCCGTCGACCGGGTGGCTGCGCAGAAGCTCCTCGGTCTCGATCGCGAGCAGGTTGCGGTAGAGCATCGTCGTCGGCTTGACGAACGTTTCAGAGAGCGACAGCGCCGGCAGCTCCACCGGAAAGCCGCCGGCCTGCAGCACGCCGCGCTTCACGTCCTCGACGCGACTGCGGAAGTGTGCGTGGCACGGGTTGATCCCCGACCACGTGTTGACGATCGCGATCAGCGGACGCGATTCCCAGTCCGAAGGCGCGTAACCCATCTGCATCAGTCGCGAGCGGTGGCCGAACGAGCGCAGCGTGTCGCCGGCGATCCAGCGCGCGCTGCGAAGGCTTGCGGGGTTGCGTCGGGTCATTTGTGACTCGTGTGGTCGGTCAGTCCTGCAGCGCTCCGGCGGTGCGCGACCGCGCGCCCGCCGGGGCGGCACGGGTGAGTCAAAGCGCGATTATTCCCCTTTGCGCGGCCGAAGGAATCGGTCTTTTCAAGTTACGATGTATGCCGGACAATGCTCGGCGCCGCACTTCCAAGGGAGAGTAGACGATGAAGCCAGGAACGCTCATTGCTTCGCTCGCAGTGCTGGTGATTCTTTCCGGTTGCGCGGCGGCTCCGCGTCACGGCCGGCCGCCTCAGCAATATGGTGTGTGCAACGAGCACGTCTGCCACATCACAATCTCGGTCGATGACGCCTGTCATATCACGGCGAATCCGGAGACTCTCGAAGTCAAGGAGACGGGTGTCGAGCTTCACTGGGACATTGTTTCCAGGGGCTACGTGTTCGATGGCAGTGGAATTACGATCGAGCATGACGATCGCGGCGAATTCGCGAACGGTCACATCGCCGAGCAGGGCAGCAAGTACGTGCTGAACGACAAGAACTCGTTCACACGGCCGTACAAGTACGACGTTCACGTAAAGAGCGGCGACAAGGTCTGCTCGCTCGATCCGTGGATCTTCAATAACTGAGCACCTGCGCGGCGCGCGTTTCGCGCTCGTATCAGTACGAGCCCGCTGGCGCGCCGCCGGCGAGCCAGGTGCGCACCTCGGCCATCGCGGCAGCGTAGTCGAGATCGCGCCCCGCCGATTCGGTATCGGCAGGGCCGAGCGTCGCGAGTGACGCTCGCGCTCGCGCAATCAATGGCGCGAGGAATGCCTCGTCGGTCGGATCGCGATGGATGCCGGTGATCGCCGAGTTGCGCTCGGCGGCGCCGTAGAAGCGCAGCGCCGGCCCGGGTTCACCCAGTGCCGCGGCGAGACCCGCGCTGACCTCGATGATGCTTTGCCCGGCGGCCTTGAAGTCGATCTCGTCGCAGATCGCCATGGTTTCAAGCAGCAGCGTCCGCGCGCGGTCGAGCGCGCCGCGACCGATCGCCACCATCGCGAGGTTGAGCAGCATCAGCGACTCGATGTCGCGCGCGCCGTGCGCGAGCTCCAGCACCTGCTGGTAGAGCGGCTCTGCCGTCGCGAGATCGCCTTCCATGCGAGCGATCTGCGCGCGTGCATTGAGTGCGGCGGCCACCTCGCGACTGTCGCCGTACTCGCGCGCGAGCTCGAGTCCTTCCTGCAGATAGTCGCGCGCCGCGGCGAGGTCGCCGACCCCCGCGCAGGCGAGTGCCAGCGGCTGCAGCAGAAACGCGATGCGTTTCCGATCGCCTTCGGCGCGCGCAATCGCGAGGCTCTCGACGAGATGCGCGCGCGCCTCCTCGTAGCGACCCATGTGGGCGGCAATCTGTCCGGCATCGTTGAGAACTGCCGCGCGGCGCGCCGTCGGTGTCTGCGCGTCGGCACGTGCGAGCGCTTCGAGTGTGAGCCGATATCCAAGTTGCAGCAGGCCGCGCTCGAACCAGTAGCGGCGCGCTGCGAGCACCAGGCGCATGTCGAGCGCAACGCCGTCGGGGGTATCGTCGCAGTAGCGATGCGCGGCGAGCAGGTTTTCGCGCTCGGCATCGAGACGCACGAGCCAGACTTCACGACCGGCCTCGCGCAGATGTGGCTCCGCCGCTTCCGCGAGTGCCAGATAGTGTCGGACATGGCGTCCGCGCGCGGCGGATTGCTCACCGCTGCGCGCCGCGCGGTCGCCCGCGTATTGCCGGATCGTTTCGAGGTAGCCGTACCGGGTACCGCTTGCGTCGCGAATCGCGAGAGACTTGTCGACGAGCCGCGAGAGAAGGTCGACGATGCTTCCGGCCTCGACGTCGTCACCCGCGCCGATGGCCTCGGCCGCATCGACGGTCCAGCCGCCGGCGCAAACCGACAGACGCAGGAACAGCGCGGCTTCTTCCGGCGTGAGGAGGTCGAAGCTCCAGTCGATCAGCGCGCGCAGCGTCTGCTGGCGCTTCAGTGCCGTGCGGTCGCCACCCGTCAGCAGCCGGAAGCGGTCGGTGAGACGCGCCGCGATCGCGGCCGGATCGAGCACGCGAATCCGCGCTGCGGCGAGCTCGAGCGCGAGCGGGATTCCGTCGAGGCGCACGCAGATCTCGCCGACCGCACGCGCGTTGTGCGCGTCGAGGCGGAATGCCGGGTCGGCCGCCTCGGCGCGGTCGAGGAACAGCCGGACCGAGTCGAATTCGCGCAGCGCCTCCGGGGTCGACGGCACCGCGGTGCCGGGCAGCGAGAGCGTCGGCATCGGCAGCGTCGTCTCGCCGTTGATTCGCAGCGCCTCGCGACTCGTGGCGAGAATCCGTACGCGATCACCGGCCTGCAGAAGCCGCTTGGCGAGCAGTGCGCAGGCATCGATCAGGTGCTCGCAGTTGTCGAGGATGACGAGGAGCTCGCGGTCCGCGACGTGCCGCACGAGCGCACTCTCGACCGGAGTGCCGGCGTCGCTCTTCACCCCGAGCACCGACGCGACTGCTTCGGCCACGCGATCCTCGTCGGCGATCGCGGCGAGCTCCACCAGCCATACGCCGTCGGCGTAGCGATCGAGCGTCTCGGCCGCAATCTGCAGCGCGAGCCGCGACTTGCCGAGGCCGCCGACGCCGAGCAGGGTGAGCAGTCGCGTCCGCGTCAGGAGCTCGCGCCCCCGCGCGAGCTCGGCGTCGCGGCCGACGAACGACGTGAGTTGCTGCGGCAGATTGTTAGGGGTCGATTCGAGCGAGCGCAGCGGCGGAAAGTCGCCGCGAAGCCGCGGATGCAGCACCTGGTAGACGCGCTCGGGGCTCGTGAGGTCGCGCAGGCGAACGCGGCCGAGATCGCGCAGACTCACGTCCGCCGGATGCTCGCCGGCGAGCGCGACGACGGCTTCCGAAACCAGCACCTGGCCGCCGTGCGCCGCGCTCATGATGCGCGCGGCGCGATTCACCGCCGTGCCGAAGTAGTCGTTGTCGCGCCGCTCGCTCGGACCGGCGTGGATGCCGCAGCGAAGCTTCAACGCCACTCCGTCGGTCGCCTTCGGCTCGGCGAGCGCCAACTGCATCTGCAACGCCGCTCGCACGGCGTCCTGCGGATCGTCGAACGCAGCGTGAGTGCCGTCGCCGGTCATCTTCACCACCCGGCCGCGGTGCGCCTCCACCGCGGCGCGCGCGATCACATCGTGCCGGGCGAGGGCGGCGCGCATCGCTTCGGGCTCGGTTTCCCAGAGGCGCGTGCTGCCCTCGATGTCGGTGAAGAGAAAGGTGGTGACTGACGACGGCTCCAACACGCGCTCCCGCTGCGACGGCCGAATCTGCAACTTTACGACATGGGGTCAGGTCTTGCCTTTTGCCTCGCGACGCAAAAGGCAAGACCTGACCCCATGATCGGATGCCGCGCCTCGTTCTGCTACCATAGCGGCTCCCGCAGGTATGGCTTCGCGCCCGTAGCTCAATCGGATAGAGCACCGGCCTTCTAAGCCGGCGGTTACAGGTTCGAGTCCTGTCGGGCGTGCCACGTTGCGCGAGTCCGCGGCGCGGTGGCGAGCAACAGTCTCAGTGGTGGCGGTAGCTCAACGGTAGAGTCCCGGATTGTGATTCCGGCTGTTGTGGGTTCGATTCCCATCCGCCACCCCATCACCTTGCGAGCGCCTGTTTCCGCGTAGGAAACGACGCGGCTACGCCTTCGCATGCGGGCTGACGTAGGCGCCAACCGTGGTGCGGAACGCAACGTTCATTCGGTTCCAGCCATTGATCGCGACGATGGCCAGCGTCAGGTCGACGAGCTCCTTTTCGTCGAAGTGGTGCCGCACATCAGCGTACAACTCGTCCGATATGCCATGCGCGGGAATCTGCGTGACAGCCTCGGTCCACGCGAGCGCAGCGCGCTCGCGCGCGCTGTAGAAGGGCGCCTCGCGCCAGGCCGACAACAGGTACAGGCGCTGCTCGGACTCGCCGCGCGCGCGGGCATCCTTGGTGTGCATGTCCAGGCACCAGGCACAGCCGTTGAGCTGTGAGGCGCGCGTCTTCACCAGTTCCAGCAGCGAAGGCTCGAGGCCGCTGCGCCGGACCTCGGTTTCGGTGTCGAGCAGTGCTTTGAACGCACCGGGGGAGGCGACTTTGTAGTCGAGTCTTTGTTGCATGGAGATCTCCTCGGAATCGTGGATTCAGGATTGCGCGAACAGGCGCTGCATGTCGGCGTAGCCGAGCGGCGCATCGAGCCCGTCGTAGCGGCCACTTTCGCGCAGCGCGCGCGCCGCGTCGCGCGCGGCCGATAACGCGAGCGTCGCCAGCCGGGTCGCGGTGCTGACGCGCGCGACACCAAGGCGGCGGAGTTCGGCCACGTCGGGCAGACCCGGCCAGGTGCCGACGTTGATGGGTGCGTCGATCGCGGCCACCAGCGCGGCGATCTGGTCGCGATCGGTGAGGCCGATCGGATAGATGCAGTCCGCGCCGGCGGTGAGGTAGGCACGCGCCCTGCGCACCGCGTCATCGAAGCGATCGGCAGCATTCGTGGTCGCGTGGCGCATCCAGACGTCGACGCGCGCGTTGATCACGATCGGCACCGCCGCTTCGTGCGCGGCCTGGCGCGCTGCGGCGATCCGCCGTGCAGCGTCGGCAACGTCGCGCAACGCGACGTGATCCACGCCATCCTCGAGATTGATGCCGGCCACACCCGCATCGATGATCGCGCGCACGCTCGCCGCCACCGCATCGGGCGTATCGCCGAAGCCGGCCTCGAAGTCGGCGGTCACCGGCAGCGTTGTCGCACGCACGATGCGTCGTGTCGCCGCGACGACTTCGGGAAGCGGTACCCGTTCGCCATCGGCGTAGCCGAGCGACCAGGCCAGGCCGCCGCTCGTTGTCGCGATCGCGGCGAAGCCGAGGTCGGCGAACACGCGCGCGCTGCCTGCATCCCAGGCGTTGGGCAACAGCAATGGCTGCCGGCGATCGTGCAGCGCGCGGAACCGCTCGATTTGCTCGATCTGGATCTTCGTACTCATGGGCGATTTCCAGACACGCGACCAGAAACCATGATACGCCCGGGTGAGCGGAGTCGCGGTGATACGTCCGTGCAGACGTTAGACCAGACCCGGCAGTTCCCGATGCACTGATCCGCCAGAACGACGGATCCCCAGGACTCAGCCCTGACGCGTGATGACTGTCGACGATCAGTCGTGCTTGTACCCCGCTTCGCTCCGGCTTCGCAGCGCGAGGACGAAGACCATGTCGATTTCGGGCACGTAGCGATAGAGCGCGGCATAACCGCGTGAGCGGCGCCCGATAACCAGTTCGCACATCCCACGCGTTGCCGGGCGGCCGATCAGCGGATTGGTCTCGAGCACATCAAGGGCCTGAGCGATCTCCTGAATCCGCGCAGGTATTGCCTGGACATCGTGCGCTTCGAGAGGCGCGAAGGTTCGATCGAAGTCGTCGACGAGCTCCGATGCGAGTTCGACACGCGACACGGCTAACGCGCGAGCTTCCTCGCAATCGGCCCGCGCGGCTTACCGCCGGAAACGGCGATTTCATCGCTGCGTGGAACTCGCGGGGTCGCCGAAGTATCGTGCCACCACGACACTCCCCGCGCCCGAGTCCGAGACCTGATCCGGACCCTCGTAACCGGCGACGACAATTCGTCCGTCGGGCTGGATCGCGACACCGCCCACCAGGCTGTCCGTGCCGAGCGCGATCACCGAGACTCCACCGCTGCCGAAGCTCGTATCGACCGCGCCGTCGGTTACATAGTGCGAGAGGGCGAATGTTGTCCGCGAATCGCCGATCACGGCGGTCTGCGCCGTCACCAGCTTCCCGTTCGGTTGAAGCGCGAGGTGACCTCCGATGCCCGGTGCGGTCCCTCCGACGCCGTACGCAGTGTCGACAGCGCCGTTCGGGAGGAGTCGCGTGACCCCACCCGGAACCTCCAGCAACATCCTGCCGTCGGCTTGCAGCGCGAGTGCGATCGGTGTGCGGCGCCCGGGCTCGTCCATTTCGGACAGCGTTGTCTGCCCGCCCTGGCCGAACCCCGGGTCGGGAGCACCGTTGGCGGCGAAGCGCGCGATCTGCGCGGTCACCTGGACGAAATCGCCGAGTGTCCCTCTCGCCTGGTCGAAGTGGGCGGCGACGACGATCTTTCCGTCGGGCTGGAGGGCGATTGCCGGTGCCGTCACGGTCCGCGGCCCCGGTATCTCCGCAGGCGGCGCCGGCGCGAGCGCTTCTCCGTCGGCACCGAACGACATGTCGAGGCTTCCGTCCGGTTCGAGTCGCACGACGCCGATCTCGCCGGCCGAGACCTCTGTTTCCGCGACCAGGATCCTGCCGTCGGGCTGAATCGCGATCCCCGACCACTGTCCGCCTCCGCCAGCGACCGAGAAGCTCGAGACCACTCCCGCAGATCCGAACGTGCCGTCGACTGCGCCGTTGCCGGCGAGTCGCATCAGCGCGTTGCCAGGGCTTTCATTGGTCATGGCACCGAGGACCACGAGCTTGCCATCGGGTTGCTCCGCGACGCCGATCGCCTCCTGCGCCATTCCGAACGGCGCCTTCCGCACGAAGCCGCCAGCGCCGAAGCCGGTGTCGAGCGCACGGTCCGCCGTGTAGCGGACGACGAGCATCTGAAAGTCCGCTCCGGGTGGTGTGCTGGTTCCGGCAACCACGATCATGCCGTTCGATTGCACGAGCACCGCGTCGATATACGCATTGCTTCCGGTCGGCGTGATGACGGCCCCGCGGTTTCCGAACGATGGATCGAGCGCACCCGGCGGGCCCGTCGGCGCCGGGCTACCGGAAGAACCTCCGCCGCCACCGCCGCAGCCGGAGATCAACGACATGATAGTGCATACGCCCGTGAGAAGCGCGGCGCGCACGGAAGAGGTTGATCTCCCCGACATCTCGATCTCCTTCACGCGAGCTCAGGGTCGCCATCATTCGATGCGAACCGCGAACAGGGCGGGTCCCTGCGTCACTGGCGACGCTCGCGGCGCACGGCATCTGGCAGCCCGTCATGCGGCCCGAGCTCGCGCTTTGGCACGTCCGCCCACCACTCTGACGCGTCCATGTCCGAGCGGCGGGACGGATTGAGCGGGTAGAAGATTCGATTGGCCGGCTTCCGCGCTTCTCCACCGACGAGCAACACGACCTCGGTCTCTGTGTTGTTGATGAAGCAGTGCGAGATGCCGGTGCCGGCCGGAAAGGCTGCGAGGTCCCCGGAGCGCATTCGATGGATGTTGCCGTCCACCCAGGCATCGACTTCGCCTTGCAGCACGTACACGAATTCTTCCTCACGCTCTTCCGCGTGCGGCCAGGACGAGCGATAACCCGGGGGCAGGCGCTGAATGTTGATTCCCATCCGCTGCAGTCCGGCTTTCCTCCCCAGGGGTCGCGTTGGCCCCATCTCTTCGGTACTCTGGGGGTACACGTGCGTGTGCTCGGGTACTTCATCGGTCGAGCGGATGAACGGCGGGCGTGTACGCATGGCTGTTCCTCGGGGAGGGGGTGGGACGCGTTGTGCGTCCTATGCCGCGTGCGGGCGATTGTGACCCTTCTGTCGGAGAGCGGGTAGCCCCGTATTCTGCCGCGACCCGGTGCCGACCGGAGCGTGCGTCGCATGGGCTCGGCACCGTCGCCCCGCCGCGCGCTAAGATGCGAGGATGAGTCCTGCTCCGCGCGTGCGCTTCAGCATTGCGACCTACAACATCCACAAGGGGATCTCCCGGCTGAAGCGCCGGGTCGTCGTCCACGAGTTGCGCGAGCGCCTGCGGGGGCTCGATCCGGACATCGTGTTCCTGCAGGAGGTCCTGCACACGCACGAACGTCACGCCGACCGCTACGAGGAGTGGCCGCTGCGGCCGCAGCACGAGTACATCGCCGATGCGTACTGGCACGACGTCGCCTATGGGCGCAATGCGGTCTATCCGCACGGCCACCACGGCAACGCGCTGCTGTCGCGCTTCCCGATGCTCGCGCAGGAGAACCTCGACATCTCGGCGCACGTGTTCGAGAGCCGCGGGTTGCTCCACTGCGAGATCTCGCTCGGCGAGGGCATGCCGCGGCTCCATTGCATGAACGTCCATCTCGGGCTCTTCGAGCGTGGGCGCCAGATGCAGATCCGTGCGCTCGTCGATCGCATCGTGAGCAGCGTCCCGCGCACGGCGCCGCTGATCATCGCCGGTGACTTCAACGACTGGCGCAGCAAGGGTGACCGTACGCTCACCGATGCGCTGAATCTCGTCGAGGTCTTCGAGGAGCGCACCGGGCGGCCGGCCCGAACCTACCCGTCGCTCCTGCCGATGTTCCGCCTCGATCGCATTTACGTTCGCGGCCTCGCGGTCGTCGACGCACATGTGCATTACGTGAAGGCCGGGCCACGGATGTCCGACCACGCGGCGCTCGCCGCGACTTTCGAGCTCACTTCGAAGACCCGTCACTGAGCGTGCAAGGGGCGCGTTCCGCCGGCAACCGGTACACGTCCGGCAATGCCGTGACGCTGCTCAGGAATGGCGCTGAGTTCTTTCCGGCGCTCGTCGAGGCATTCGCCGCGGCGGAGCGCGAGATCTGGCTCGAGACGTATATCTTCGCCGACGACACCGCGGGGCGGCGCATCGCGTCGGCGCTGGTCGCAGCCGCCGCGCGCGGTGTCGTCGTCCGCGTGCTCGTCGACGGTTGGGGAGCGCGCCACTATCTGACTCCGGAGCTCGAGCACGGCCTGATCGCAGGGGGTGTCGAGCTTCTCAAGTACCGCCCCGAGGTGGCGCCGTGGCAGTTTCGCTCGCACCGGCTGCGCCGGCTGCACCGCAAGCTCTGCCACGTCGACGGCCGCATCGCTTTCGTCGGAGGAATCAACATCATCGACGATCGCAACACGCCTGGGCACACGCCGCCTCGCGTCGATTTTGCCGTGTGCGTACGCGGACGCATCGTCGGCCCGATCGTGCAGACGATGCAGCGCGTGTGGGCGATCGTCGAGATGGCGCAGCTGCGAAGCTCCGACGTGCCGCTCTTTGCCGACGAGACGCCGGCCGCTCCCGCGGGCACGCAGACCGCGAAGTTTACGATCCGCGACAACCTGCGGCACCGTCGCGACATCGAGCGCGCCTACCTCGCGGGCCTGCGCACGGCGCGCGCGGAGATCACGATCGCGACCGCGTATTTCTTCCCTGGGGTACGCTTCCGGCAGGCGCTGATCCGGGCGGCGTCGCGCGGCGTGCGGGTGACGCTGCTCCTGCAGGCGCGCGTCGAATACCGATTGCTGCACTGGGCCTCGCGCGCGCTCTATGGACAGCTCCTCGCGGCAGGCGTAGTGATTCAGGAATACCACCGTTCGTTCCTGCACGCGAAGGTCGCGGTCGTCGATTCGCGCTGGGCGACCGTCGGCTCGTCGAACATCGATCCGTATTCGCTGCTGATGGCGCGCGAGGCCAACGTGTTCGTTCGCGACGCTGTGTTCGCGCAGCAGCTCGGAGTCGAGCTTCGCACGATGATCGCCGAGGGCGCGGCCCCGGTGGCGGCCGGAGAATGGTCGCAACGCTCGCGCGCGGCGAAGGCGCTGTCGTGGATCGCCTACGGCGTCGTGCGCGTCGCGCTCGGCGTGCTGCGCTACGGTGGCGACGAATGGTGGCGCGGGACGAGGCCGGGGCCGGCGGGACCCGCCCCGCTCGACGAGGAAGCCTGAACGATGCGTCGCACGAGCTCGCTGCCGCTGCCGGCCGATACCGGCGTCGCCCGCACTCGTGAGGGCGGCTGGCGCGCGCTTCGCACGCTGTGGCCGTACCTGTGGGAATACCGCGGACGGGTGCTCGCCGCGGTCGCCTGCCTCGTGCTCGCGAAGCTCGCCAACGTCGGCGTCCCGGTGGTGATGAAGCGCATCGTCGATGCGCTCGATCCGCGTCAGGCAGTGCTCGTCGTGCCGCTCGCGCTCCTCGTCGCCTACGGCCTGCTGCGCCTGTCGACGACGCTCTTCACCGAGCTGCGCGAATTCCTGTTCGCCAAGGTGACGCAGCGCGCGGTGCGCAGGATCGGGCTCGAGGTGTTCCGGCACCTGCACGCGCTGTCGCTGCGCTTTCACCTCGCGCGGCAGACGGGCGGATTGACCCGCGACGTCGAGCGCGGGCAGCGCGGCATCTCGTCGCTCGTGAGCTACACGCTGTTCTCGATCCTGCCGACGGCGGTCGAGATCACGCTCGTGTCGGCGATCCTGATCGCCCGCTACGACTGGACGTTCATCGCGATCACCGCGGCGGCGCTCGCGCTCTACATCGGGTTCACCGTCTCGGTCACCGAATGGCGCACGCACTTTCGCCGCGAGATGAACGAGCTCGATTCGAAAGCCAATTCGCGCGCGATCGACAGCCTGATCAACTACGAGACGGTCAAGTATTTCGGCAACGAGGAATGGGAGGCACGCCGCTACGACGAGAGCCTGCAGCGCTGGGAGCGCGCGGCGGTGAGAAGCCAGACGTCGCTCTCGGCGCTCAACGTCGGCCAGAGCACGATCATCGCGATCGCCGTGTCGCTGATCATGTGGCGCGCGACCGAGGGTGTCGTCGCCGGCAGGCTGACGATCGGCGATCTCGTGCTGGTGAACGCGTTCATGATCCAGCTCTACATTCCGCTCAACTTCCTCGGCGTCATCTATCGCGAGATCAGGCAGGCGCTCGCCGACATGGAGCGCCTCTTTAGCCTCACCGCCGAGCACGCCGAGATCGTCGACCGTCCGGGCGCTCCGCCGCTCGTGACCCGCGGCGCCGAAGTGCGCTTCGAGCACGTCGATTTCAGCTACGAGGCGAACCGGCAGATCCTTTACGACGTCAGCTTCGTGATTCCCGCCGGCCACAACATTGCCGTCGTCGGGCCGTCGGGATCGGGCAAGTCGACGCTCGCGCGACTTCTCTACCGGTTCTACGACGTCGACGCGGGCCGCATCACGATCGACGGGCAGGATCTGCGCGACGTGCAGCAGGCGACGCTCCGCGCGGCGATCGGGATCGTCCCGCAGGACACCGTCCTCTTCAACGACACGATCGAGTACAACATCGGCTACGGCAACCCGGACGCATCCCACGCGGCGATCGTCGAGGCCGCGCGCCTTGCGCAGATTCACGACTTCGTGTCGCGGCTTCCCGACGGCTACCGCACCGCGGTGGGTGAGCGCGGGCTGAAGCTCTCGGGAGGTGAAAAGCAACGCGTCGCGATCGCGCGGGCGATTCTCAAGAACCCGGCGATGCTGATCTTCGACGAGGCGACTTCGGCGCTCGATTCGCGCGCGGAGAAGGCGATCCAGTCCGAATTGCAGGTGATCGCCAGGAACCGCACGACGCTCACGATCGCACACCGGCTGTCGACGATCGTCGATTCCGATTTGATTCTCGTCCTCGAGCACGGACGCATCGTCGAGCGCGGCACGCATGTTGCGTTGCTTGCTGCCGGGGGCATCTACGCCCGCATGTGGAAATTGCAGCAGGATGAGCACCGATCGAGGCCGGATGGCGACAATTCGCCATCGCCGGAGCGGGTTGGCGCCGGCAACGATCGGGGAGCGGACCCCACTGAGCCGAGCGCGGCCGCAGCGGCGGCCGCAGCAGCCGGGGCTCGCGGGGCGTTGTAGGTGCTTGATTTATAAGCAAGGTTGACGAGGTCGCGGAATCCATGCGATAAGCCGCGTGGAAATGTTGAGAGTTTCGCTGATGAACCGCCTGCTTCTCCTTGTTTTTGCGACCATAGTCAGCGCACCCGTTTGGGCGGGCCCGGGCACACCCGATCCGGCTCGCCTGAAGCTCAAATCCGCCAACGTCGTCGTCCTCGACGCTGACACGGATCGTCAGATTTACGCCAAGGCCGCCAACGAAGTGACGCCGATCGCGTCGCTGACCAAGCTGATGACGGCAATGGTGGTGCTCGATGCGAAGCAGTCGATGGACGATCCGATCACGATCGACACCGACGACATCGACACGCTGAAGAACAGCAGCTCGCGCCTGCGGATGGGCGCCACGCTGTCGCGGCGCGAAATGCTGCGCCTTGCGCTGATGGCGTCCGAGAATCGCGCCGCCTCGGCGCTCGCGCGCTACTACCCCGGCGGCAAGGCCGCCGCGGTCGAGGCGATGAACGCCAAGGCGACGCTGCTTGGTCTCGCTAACACGCACTACGCCGACCCGACCGGGCTTTCGCCGGAGAACGTGTCGACCGCGCACGATCTAGCGAGGCTGGTTCAGGCGGCGGCCGAGTATCCGCTGATCCGCGAGTTCACGACCACGCCTAAGCTCTCCGTCGACATCGAACCCACCGGGCGAACGGTTGGGTTCGTCAACACCAACGCGCTGGTGCGCGGCCAGTCGTGGGACATCCTGATGCAGAAGACCGGCTACATCCGCGAAGCCGGGCGCTGCGTCGTGATGCTGGTGAACATCGCAAGCCGGCCGATCGTGATCGTGCTCCTCGATTCGATGGGCCGCTACACGCGCTTCGCCGACGCGCGGCGCGTCAAGTACTGGCTCGAGACCGGCGACACGCTCACGATCGCACGCGCTCCGCACGCGCGCACGGTGAAGGCGCGTGTGGCGTCGCGCGGCCATCGCGCGAAGCGCGCGCGCTACGTCAAGACCGCGAACCGCTGATCTTCCGAGGGGGTCAGGTCTTGCCTCTTGCCTCGCGAGGCAAGAGGCAAGACCTGACCCCCTCGGAAGATCAGCGGTTCGCGGTCTTGACGTA
>DASVGI010000012.1:0-42826 GCA_036379595.1 Casimicrobiaceae bacterium
CAGGTCTGGCCTTTGGCCTCCACCGCGGTGGAGGCAAAAGGCAAGACCTGACCCCATTCAGCCGGGTCGCGTCATTGCGGCGGGATCGACCCAGCGGTCGAAGTCGTCGGCGCTGACCAGCCCGAGCTTCAGCGCGGCCTCGCGCAGGCTCAGGTTCTCGCGGTGCGCGCAGAGCGCGATCTTCGCCGAGTTCTCGTAGCCGATGTGCGGGTTGAGCGCGGTGACGAGCATCAGCGAACGCTCGACGTTGTGGCGGATCCCTTCGAGGTCGGGCTCGATCCCCTGGGCGCAGCGCACGTCGAACGAGTCGATCGCATCGGCCATCAGCTTGCCTGACTCGAGCACGCCCTGCAGCATCACCGGCTTGTAGACGTTGAGCTGGAAGTTGCCCTGGCTCCCGGCGAACGCGACGGCGGCGTCGTTGCCGTAGACGCGCACCGCGACCATCGTCAGCGCCTCGCACTGCGTCGGATTGATCTTGCCCGGCATGATCGACGAGCCCGGCTCGTTGTCGGGGATCGTGATCTCACCGAGGCCCGCGCGCGGCCCGCTCGCGTGCCAGCGCACGTCGTTCGCGATCTTCATCAGCGCACCGGCGAGCGTGCGCATCGCGGCACTCACGTTGACGATCGCGTCGTGCGCCGAAAGTGCTGCGAACTTGTTGTGTGCCGAGACGAACGGCACACCGGTCTCGCGCGCGATCGCCGCAGCGACCGTCTCGCCGAAGCGCGGGTGTGAATTGAGGCCGGTGCCGACGGCGGTGCCGCCGAGCGCCAGCGGCAGCAATCCCTCGCGCGCAAATCGAAGCGCGCGCCGCGCGTCGTCGAGCTGACCGACCCAGCCCGAGATCGCCTGGCCGAGCGTCAGCGGCGTCGCGTCCTGCAGATGCGTGCGGCCGATCATCACAACGCCGGCGAAGGCCTTCGCCTTGGCGTCGAGCGTCGCGTGGAGCCGCTCGAGCGCCGGGAGCAGGTGATGGTCGAGGACGTCGACCGTGGCCATGTGCATGACCGCCGGGAACGTATCGTTCGATGACTGCCCGCGATTGACGTCGTCGTTCGGGTGGATCGGCTTCTTCGAGCCGACGACGCCGCCCGCGAGCTGGATCGCGCGATTGGCGATCACTTCGTTCGCGTTCATGTTCGACTGCGTTCCCGAGCCGGTCTGGAACACGACCAGCGGAAATTCACTGTCGAGCCGGCCGTCGATCACTTCCTGCGCCGCGCGCTCGATCAGCGCAACCTTGTCCGGCGCAAGCTCGCCAAGCTCGCCGTTGGCCTTCGCCGCGCACTTCTTCAGCACGCCAAACGCGCGGATCACCTCGCGCCCCCACGTGAAGCGGTCGACGCCGATCGGGAAATTGACGACCGAGCGCTGCGTCTGCGCACCCCACAGGTGATCGGCGGGAACCGGGACTTCACCCAGTGCGTCCTTCTCGATGCGCATCGCAGACGGTGTCGATTCGATCGTCATGCGGGCAATGTTACTCCGGCCGGCTCTTCTCCGGTTCCGGGGCGCACGACCGACACCGCTGTTGCATTCGTGCCGCAGGTGCGTCATTGCCGGCCGCCAAGGCCATTATGTCCTTGTGCGACACGATTGCGTTCCCTACACTCGCATTCGAGTCCCGGGCCCCACACCTGCCTGGCATCGATAACAGGATTCTTCGAGGGAGCCACGAAATGCAGTGTTCGATTACCCGGGTCGTCCGCGGCCTTGTCTTCGCCTGCCTGTGCGCGTCGCTCTCGGCCGCCGGCGCGGCCGAGCTCGTCGTCAATGGCAGCTTCGAGACCAACGGCGGTGCCGGAACCAGCACGTTCGCCGGTTGGACGGTCAGCGATCAGGCCGGCAGTGCGGGAAGCTTCTTCGTCCAGACCGGCACCACCGCGCCGCCTGATCGTCCGATCACGGTACCGGCGCCTCCAGTCGGCAGCTTTGCGGCAATGTCCGCGCAGAATGGCCCGGGATCGCACATCCTCTACCAGGACATCGCCATTCCGGCCGGGGTGACGGCCGCGACTTTCTCGGCACAGGTGTACGTCAACAACGCGGCGACCAGCTTCGTGACGCCCGCCAGCCTCGACGATACGGTGACGCCCAACCAGCAGGCGCGCATCGACATCGTCAACCCGGCGGCACCACTCACCGACGTCGGCGCGGGAGTATTGCTCAACGTCTTCCGGACCAACGCCGGCGACCCGCTGGTTTCGGGCTACGCTGCGATCACTGCCGACCTGACGCCTTTCGCCGGGCAAACTGTGCGCGTGCGAATCGCCGAGGTCGACAACGAGAGCAACTTATCCCTCGGCGTCGATGGCGTCAGCGTCGTGACCGCCGGTGCGGCGGCGGCGACTCCCGTCCCGACGCTGTCGGACGCGATGCTCGCGGCCCTCGCGCTCATGTTGCTGGTGGTCGGCCTCGTGACGCTGCGGCGCCGCTGGCACGCTGCCTGACGACCGCCCGGGCAGGGCGCGCCTTCGACGGCGCGCGCGTGCGCGGCGCACTGCGGGAATCGTTGTCCGGCGCGGGCGTACCCGGCCGCGGCACCAGCTTGCGCAGCTCGGCCAGCAGGTTCTTCTGCCTGGCGTCGAGCGTGCCATCGGCTTCGAGCGAGTCGAACACGTTGTTGAGCTTGTGACGATCGCCGGTGCTCCTGACGAGCTTCGGGAGCGAGCGCATCGCCAGCACCGGCTCGAACTCGACGACGAGCGTCTCCTCGTGCAGCAGGCGGCGGAACTCGTCCTCGTCGATGTGCCGCATCACGCCGGTGGGGGCGAGGAGCGCGCGCGTGTGTTCCATCTGCGCGAGTCGCCGCTTGCCCCCGCCCGCCTTCACGACCAGGATGCCGACGCGGATGATCGCATCGGCGAGCCCACCCTGGTCGATCTCGTCGAGCACCTGGCGTACCGCGGGGAGCGCACGAGGATCGAAGCGCGTCTGGCGCCTGATCACCGCGCGCTGGTCGGCGATCCGCAGCGACATCATGTTGCCGTAGACGTAGTAGAACGCCGCCTCGCGCGACGCGTCGCGCAGGTCGCGATAGAGATCGAGCGCCGCACTCGTCGACGCCGAGAAGAAATGCTCGGCGTGTCGCGCAAGGTTGTCCCTGCTCCGCGGATGGCGGTTGGCGCGGGTCAGTGCCGCCAGCGGCGCGAGCATCGCCATCAGCGGATTGCGATCGGAGAGCGCCCAGCGCTGCACGCGCAGCGGATGGAAGTCGCGCAGGAGTTTCGCCGCCCATTCGGGCGCCATCTCGCGCACCGCCGGGCGCAGCAAGAGCTCGTACGCGCGCTCGGTCAGCTCGGAGAGCGCGGCAACCGCCTCGAAAGGCTTCTCGTCGACGCGATCGAATTTCTGCAGCTTGCGCAGAGATTCCAGCGTGCGCTCGTGCAGCGTCACGTCGTACTCGGTGCCGTTCGGGCCGGCGATCTCGCGGATCTCCATGCCGTAGAGACCGGGCGGAAGCTGCTGGATGTACTTCAGCACCTCGAAGATCTGCGTGTGTTCCTTGCGCGCGACCTTGCCCGAAACGAAGATGCCGAGGTGCCCGATGTCCTCGTGAATGAGGCCGACGATCGTCTGCCCGTTCGCCTTGATCTCGTCGGTCGACGAATAGAGGTCGGAGATCCAGTTGAACGCCTGCTGCGGCGGCGTGATGTTGTCGCCCATCGACGCGAACACGATGATCGGCTGCTTGATCGACTTCAGGTCGAAATAGCGGCCGGGGCCGAGACGCGCCTCGCCCTGCGCGAGCTTGTTGCCGATGAAGAGGTTGTTCATGATCCAGCGGATCTCCTCCTCGTTCAGCAGGTAGAAGCCGCTCCACCAGCGCTCGAAATCGAGGAAGCGCTGAGCTTCGTCGTCGACGTCGTCGTAGAGGTGGTAGTACTTGTCCCAGAACGTGTTTGCCGGATTCAAATCCTCGAAGCTCTGCACGAGGTTGGCGCCGTCGAACTTGCCGGCGCCGAGGTCGGCGGACATCAGCGCCGCCCACGCGCCACCGACGAGACCGCCGGCGTAGCGCAGCGGATTGTCGCCGTCGTTGCCGGCCCAGTACGACATCGGCGCGCCGTTGATGACGAGCGGCCCGGTCATGTCGGGCCGCGCCGCGGCGAGCATCATCACGGCCCAGCCGCCCTGGCAGTTGCCGATCAGCGCGGGCTTCAGGCTCCCCGCGTGACGCTGCGCGACGATGCGCACGAACTCGGCTTCGGCGTCGGTGACGTCGGCGAGCGTCTGTCCCGGCTCGGGCTCGGGATAGAAGATGACGAAGTACACCGGGTGACCGGCCTTCAGCGCGACGCCGACCTCCGAATCCTCCTTGAAGCCTCCGATCCCGGGGCCGTGTCCCGCGCGCGGGTCGATGATGATGAACGGCCGCAGCGCCTCGTCGACCGCGACGTCTTCCGGCGGGACGATGCGCACCAGCGCGTGATTGACCGGGTGCTCGAAGCTGCGCCCGTCGGCGATCACCTCGTAGTCGTACGCGAGCAGCGGCGGCTTGCCGGCCGCCTCGTGCGCGAGGAAGTTGTTGCCTCGCTGGCGGATCGTGTCCCAGAACAGGATCGAGCGCTGAATCGCGTCGATGCCGAATTCCCAGCTCTGCTGCGCGACGTGCTGCGGCGTGAGCGTGTGGGGCGTCGGCGCATGGCGCGACCATTCAGCGAGCGCCGCCTGGATGTGCTCGGCCCACGCCTCCCACGCCTCGCGCACACGCCGGTCGAAGACCGCGCCCACGCTGCGCGAAATGGTGAGCGAACGGTCGAGGGTCTGGTCGAGGTTGGACATCACGATACCTCTGCGATCGCAGCGATGCTGCATCGCAACATGGTACCAGACCGGAGCCGCGCTTATGCGCGGTGGCGCAGCTTGCGGATCGCCTCGAGCTGGGCGAGGGCCGTCGCGAGCTCGGCCTCGGCGCGGGCGATCTCCTCCTTCGAGGTCTTGTTCTGCATCGCTTCCTCGGCCGCGCGCTTCGCTTCGAGCGCGGCCTTCTCGTCGAGATCCTTCGCGCGGATCGCCGTGTCGGCGAGCACCGTCACCACGTCGGGCTGCACTTCGAGGAAGCCGCCCTGCACGAACACGAGCTCCTCGGGCGCCGAACCCGCAGGCTTGATGCGCACCGAGCCGGGCTTGATCTGCGTGAAGAGCGGCGTGTGTCGCGGATAGATGCCGAGCTCACCGACCTCGCCGGGGAGCACGACGAACTCGGCTTCGCCGGAGTAGATCTGCTCTTCGGCGCTGACTACGTCGACGTGAATGGTGGCGGCCATGGTGATTCAGGATCGAGGAGTGGGGAGCGAGGAGTGAGCCTACTGTAACGTCTTCGCCTTTTCGAACGCCTCATCGATCGACCCGACCATGTAGAACGCCTGCTCGGGAAGCTGGTCGCACTCGCCGTTGACGATCATGTTGAAGCCCTTGATCGTGTCCTTCAGCGCCACGTACTTGCCCGGCGTGCCGGTGAACACCTCGGCGACCGAGAACGGCTGCGACAGGAAGCGCTGAATTTTCCGCGCGCGCGCGACGGCGAGCTTGTCCTCGGGCGAGAGCTCGTCCATGCCGAGAATCGCGATAATGTCGCGCAGCTCCTTGTAACGCTGCAGCGTCTGCTGCACGCGCCGCGTGCACGTGTAGTGCTCGTCGCCGATCACGTTCGGATCGACCTGCCGCGACGTCGAATCGAGCGGGTCGACGGCGGGGTAGATGCCGAGCGACGCAATGTCGCGCGACAGCACGACGGTCGCGTCGAGGTGGCCGAAGGTGGTCGCCGGCGATGGGTCGGTGAGGTCGTCGGCCGGCACGTACACGGCCTGGATCGACGTGATCGAGCCGGTCTTCGTCGAAGTGATGCGCTCCTGCAGCCGCCCCATCTCCTCGGCGAGCGTCGGCTGGTAGCCGACCGCCGACGGCATCCGCCCGAGCAGCGCCGAGACCTCGGTGCCGGCGAGCGTGAAGCGGTAGATGTTGTCGATGAAGAGCAGCACGTCGCGGCCTTCGTCGCGGAAGTTCTCGGCGATCGTGAGCCCGGTCAGCGCGACGCGCAAACGGTTGCCCGGCGGCTCGTTCATCTGCCCGTAGACCATCGCGACCTTCGACTTCGAGAGGTCGTCCTTGTCGACGACGCCGGCCTCGATCATCTCGTGATAGAAGTCGTTGCCCTCGCGCGTGCGCTCGCCGACGCCGGTGAACACCGACAAGCCCGAGTGCGCCTTCGCGATGTTGTTGATGAGCTCCATCATGTTGACGGTCTTGCCGACGCCGGCGCCGCCGAACAGGCCGACCTTGCCGCCCTTGGCGAACGGGCAGCAGAGGTCGATCACCTTGATGCCGGTCTCGAGCAGCTCCTGCGACGGCGAGAGGTCGTCGAACGCCGGCGCCGTGCGATGGATCGACATCGTCTTCTCGGCGCCGACCGGGCCGCGCTCGTCGATCGGACGCCCGAGGACGTCCATGATCCGGCCGAGCGTCTGCGTGCCCACGGGCACCGAGATCGGCGCACCGGTGTTCACCACCTGCATGCCGCGCCGCAGCCCGTCCGACGAGCCGAGCGCGATCGTGCGCACGACGCCGTCGCCGAGCTGCTGCTGCACTTCGAGCGTCAAGCCGATCTCGTCCATCTTGAGCGCGTCGAAGATCTGCGGCATGTGCTCGCGCGAAAACTCGACGTCGACGACCGCCCCGATGCACTGGACGATCGTGCCCTGCTTCAACGTTGCCTGATCCATGTCGTTCGTTCCTTGGATGGGCTCGCGGCCCATTTACACGGCGGCCGCGCCGCCGACGATTTCCGAAAGCTCCTTGGTGATCGCCGCCTGCCGCGTCTTGTTGTAGATGAGCTGCAGCTCGTCGATGATCTTGCCGGCGTTGTCCGACGCGGACTTCATCGCCACCATCCGCGCCGACTGCTCCGACGCGATGTTCTCGTTCAGCATCTGGAAGATCACAGCCTCGGTGTAGCGGTGCATCATCCCGTCGAGGAGCTCGCGCGCGTCGGGTTCGTAGATGTAGTCCCACGTCCCCTCGGGCACCTGGCCACCGCGGAGCTCTCCCGCCGCGGTGCGCACCTCGTCGGGAATCGGCACCATGCGGATCTGCCGCGGCTCCTGCTTCATCGTGTTGACGAAGCTCGTCGAGAACACGTGGATCTCGTCGACCGTCCCGGCCACGTATTCGTCGGTCAGCACCTTGATCGCACCGACGACGCGATCGAGGCGCGGCCGGTCGCCGAGCTGCACGACGCTCGACACGACGTGACCGCCGAGGCGGGTGAGGAAGCCGAGGCCCTTCGCCCCGACGGCGACGAAATCGACCTCGATGCCGGCATCGCGCCACTCGCGGAAGCGCTGCGTCACGAGGCGCAGCACGTTGGTGTTGAGGCCGCCGCACAGGCCCTTGTCGGTGGTGATGACGACCACGCCGACACGCTTCACCTCGGCGCGCTTGACGAGAAACGGGTGGTGATACTCGGTGTTCGCGCGCGCGATGTGCATCGCGATCGCGAACGTGCGCTCGACGTACGGGCGTCCGGCGCGCATCCGGTCCTGCGCCTTCTTCATCTTCGACGCCGCGACCATCTCCATCGCCTTGGTGATCTTGCGCGTGCTCTGCACGCTCTTGATCTTGTTGCGGATTTCTTTGGAGCCTGCCATGGGTTTCGCTTCTGGAGATCAGGATCGAGGAGTGGGGATCGAGGATTGGAACTCAGCCGGCCGAGCCATCCTCGCTCCTCACTCCTCTATCCTCGTTTCTCGCTCCTCTATCCTCACTCCTCTATCCTCTATCCTGCCGTCTAGTACGTCCCCGTCTTCTTGAAATCGTCGATCGCCGCGGCGAGCGCCTTCTCGTCGTCGGCCGACAGGTCCTTGGTCTGTTCGATGTGGTCCATCAGCGATGCGTACTTGCTCTTCATGAACTGGCGCAGCGCGGCTTCGAAGGCGAGCGCGCGCTCGACCGGCACGTCGTCGTAGTAGCCGCGGTTGACGCCGAACAGCGTCAGCGCCATCTCGTTCACCTGCAGCGGCTGGTACTGCGGCTGCTTCATGAGCTCGGTCACCATGCGTCCGCGGTCGAGCTGCCGGCGCGTCGCTTCGTCGAGGTCGGACGCGAACTGGGCGAACGCCGCGAGCTCGCGGTACTGCGCGAGTGCCAGGCGCACGCCGCCGCCGAGCTTCTTGATGATCTTCGTCTGCGCGTCGCCACCCACCCGTGACACCGAGATGCCGGCGTTCATCGCCGGGCGGATGCCCGCGTTGAAGAGGTCGGTTTCGAGGAAGATCTGCCCGTCGGTGATCGAGATCACGTTGGTCGGCACGAACGCGGTCACGTCGCCGGCCTGCGTCTCGATCACCGGCAGCGCGGTGAGCGAGCCGGTCTTGCCCTTCACGGCGCCCTTGGTGAACTTCTCGACGTACTCCTCGTTGACGCGCGCCGCGCGCTCGAGAAGGCGCGAGTGGAGGTAGAACACGTCGCCCGGATACGCTTCGCGACCCGGCGGACGACGCAGCAGCAGCGACACCTGGCGGTACGCCCACGCCTGCTTGGTGAGGTCGTCGTAGATGATGAGCGCGTCCTGGCCGCGGTCGCGGAAGTATTCGCCCATCGTGCATCCCGAATACGGCGCGATGTACTGCATCGCCGCCGATTCCGAGGCCATCGCCGCGACGACGATCGTGTAGGCCATCGCGCCGTGCTCCTCGAGCTTGCGGATCACGTTCTTGACCGTCGACGCCTTCTGCCCGATCGCGACGTAGACGCAGATCAGGTCCTTGCCCTTCTGGTTGATGATCGCGTCGACTGCGGCGGCGGTCTTGCCGGTCTGGCGGTCGCCGATGATGAGCTCGCGCTGTCCGCGGCCGATCGGCACCATCGAGTCGATCGACTTCAGGCCCGTCTGCACCGGCTGCGACACCTTCTTGCGCCAGATGACGCCGGGAGCGACCTTCTCGATCACGTCGGTCATCTTCGCTTCGATCGGGCCCTTGCCGTCGATCGGCTGGCCGAGCGAGTTGACGACGCGACCGATGAGCTCGGGCCCGACCGGCACTTCGAGGATGCGCCCGGTGCACTTGACGGTGTCGCCCTCGCTGATGTGCTCGTATTCGCCGAGCACCACCGAGCCGACCGAGTCGCGCTCGAGGTTCAACGCGAGACCGAACGTGTTGCCCGGAAACTCGAGCATTTCGCCCTGCATCGCGTTGGAGAGGCCGTGGATGCGGCAGATGCCGTCGGTGACCGACACCACGGTGCCCTGCGTGCGCACCTCGGCGCCGATGTCGAGGTTCTTGATCCGCGCCTTGATGATCTCGCTGATTTCGGAGGGATTGAGTTGCATGATCGTGTTCCTGTCGTTAGGCGCGAAGCTGCGCGCTCATCGCGGCGAGCTTCGCCTGCACCGATCCGTCGATCACCGCGTCGCCGACGGTGATGCGGGCGCCGCCGATCAGCGCCGGCTCGACGGTGACCGTCGCCTCGATGCGGCGGCCGAAGCGCTTCGCGAGCGCCTGCGTGAGGCCGGTAAGCTCGGCGTCGGTGAGCGGAAGCGCCGATTCGATCAGCGCCCTGGCGGTGGCTTCGGCGTCGTCCTTCAACGCATCGAATTGCGCGGCGATCTCGGGAAGCAGCGCGACGCGGCCGGCGGCGACCAGCACGCGCACGAAATTCTTCCCCTCGTCGTCGAGCCGATCGCCGGCGACCGACAGCAGCAGCTCTTCGCGCTTCGCGACATCGAGCTGGGGATTGTCGAGCGCCGCCGCCATCTGCGGGTCGGCGACGACCTCGGCGCAGAAGCCCAGCATCTGCGACCACGCGGGCAGGCGCTCTTCCTGGTGCGCGAGCTCGAACGCGGCTTCGGCGTAGGGTCGCGCGATGGTGGAGATCTCGGCCATGTCGGGACGGATTAGAGCTCGTTCCTGATCGCAGCGAGGAGATCGGCGTGCGCCTTCGCGTCGACCTCGCGCTTCAGGATCTTCGACGCGCCATCGACGGCGAGGTCGGCGACCTGGTTCCTCAACTGCTCGCGCGCACGGGCGACTTCCTGCTGGATCTCCGCCTTGGCTGCGGCGATGATCCGCTCGCCCTCGGCGCGCGCCTCGACCTTCGCCTGATCCATCGTCTCGGCGCGGAATTTCTCGCCGGTCGCGACGATCTCGCTCGCCTTCGCCTTCGCCTCGGCGATGATGTCGGCGATCCGCTTCTCCGCGCTGGCGAGGCTCTGGCGCCCCTGCTCGCCGGCGGCGAGCCCGTCGGCAATCTGCTTCTGCCGCGACTCCACCGCACGCATCAGCGGGGGCCAGATGAACTTCGCCGTGAACCAGATGAAGAGGCCGAAGCCGATCGCCTGGGTGAGGAGGGTGAGATTGATGTCCATTGCTGCTGTCTCTCGTTCGTCGATGCGCCGTACGGCGTGCGCGTCACTTCAACCCGGCGGGAATCAGCGGATTGCCGAACGCGAACAGCATCGCGATGCCGAGCCCGATGATGAACGACGCATCGATCAGGCCGAGGAGCAGGAACACCTTCGCCTGCAGCTGCGGCATCAGCTCGGGCTGGCGCGCCGCGCCTTCGAGGAAGCGCGAGCACATGATGCCGACACCCACGCACGCGCCGAGCGCGCCGAGGCCGATCATCAGTCCGATGCCCACGCCGGTGTAACCCTGGAGCAGGGCGAGCGCTTGAAGCTTGTCCATTCTTGTTTCCTTTCGTCGAGCGAGTCAGTTGAGCGGATGAGAAGCGATCAGTGATGTTCGTATGCCATCGCGATGTACACGGCGGCGAGCATCATGAAGATATAGGCCTGCAGGATGACGATCAGCAGCTCGAAGATCGACCATCCGAGGTGCAGCACGGCGCCGAAGATCACGCCGGCGATGCCGGTCGCGCCGAGGAGGCCGAGGAGCAGGAAGATGAGCTCCCCGGCGTACATGTTGCCGAACAACCGCAGCGAGTGCGACAGCGTCTTCGACACGTACTCGACGAGGTTGAACAGCAGGTTGAACGGCCACAGGAACGGGCTCGCGCCGAACGGTGCGCAGAAGAGCTCGTGCACCCAGCCGCCGAGGCCCTTCGCCTTGATCGCGAAGAAGATCGAGAGCCCGAACACGGCGAACGCGAGCGCGAACGTCGTGTTGACGTCGGCGGTCGGCACATAGCGGAACTTCTGGAATCCGATGGTGTGGAGGCCCCCGCTGATGATGTCGATCGGCAGGAAGTCCATCGCGTTCATGAACAGCGTCAGCACGAACGTGGTGAGCGCAATCGGAGCGATCAGCTTGTTCGAGCCGTTGTAGATGCTCTTCACCTCGTTGTTGACGAAGTCGACCGACAGCTCGACAAACGCCTGCGTCTTCGAGGGCACGCCCGAGGTTGCCTTGCGCGTCACCAGCCACATGAAGCCGAACGCGAGGATGCCGATGACGGCGGACGCCAGCATCGTGTCGACGTTGAGGGTCCAGAACCCGCCTGCGTCGAACTTTTGCGTGAAGAACGTCAGGTGGTGGCCGATGTACTCGGTCGGGCTATCGTACGTGACGGACATTTCTGATTCCGAAGCGATCGACGGTCAAGTGCGCACGAGCAGGGCGATGCCAGACAGCAGGACGGTGACGACGAACGCCGCCAGCAGGGCCGGCAGCACCACGTCGCGGTAGATCGACAGCAAGAGCCACATCTGGCCGACGATCACCACGATCTTCGCGGCCTCGGCCCGGAACAGCCCCACGATCGTCGTGCCCGGATCGCGCTGCGGTGTGAGCCAGGCGACGAATGCGTAGACGACCCCGGCACTGAGATTGATGACACCACCCAGCACCGCCGACAACGCCGCCTGCCCACCCGCCAGGACTCCGGCGATGGCCGCAATTGCGAGCGTAGCCGCGGCCTGCCAGCCGAGCGCGACGCGAAACGGCCTCAACGATAGCGACCTCGATGCCATGGCAGCCGTACCGCGCCGGCGGCTTGCGCCGGGCCCGAACAAACCTTGCGATTCTATACGTTCCGGGCCGGCGATCGCAATCCGGGTTTGCGATAGATCAAGATTTGCGAAACGCCGCGAAACGCCGCGTACGCGGAAGGTTCCGCCGGGTGCCGCGATTGACGAACTCATCCGCCCGAGAGGGCAGCGACGATCATCACTTCGGAAGCGGCATCGAGCGGATCGGCGAGGTTGCGCGTCATCCGCCCGCCGACGAACAGCTTGATGTGCGGGCGCAACTGGCGCTGCTCGTCGACGATGCGGAAGCGGATGCCGGGGTAGGCGTTATCGAGCGCTGCGAGCACGCCGCCGACGGTCGGCGGCAACTCGGGCGCGAGCACGGGAATGGCCACCGCGACTTCGTCGGCTCCGGTGTAGGAACGAAGCGGCGAGGGGATCCTGACGCGCACCACCGTCGCCGCTTCGCGCGAGGCGGTTGCGGTCATGCGACTTCGAGCGCCTGGATGTGCGGAAGGTGCCGCGCAAGGCAGCGGAAGCTGCGGCCCTCGTCGCGACTCGCCCAGACCTCGCCCGACGTTGTGCCGAAATAGAGCCCCATCGGCTCGCGCCGGTCGGCGGTCATCGCCTGGCGCTTCACCGTCCACCACGCCTGCGAGCGCGGCAGACCGCGATCCTGGCGCTTCCACGTCTTCCCCCCGTCGCGCGACCGGTAGATCGCCGGCCGGCCCGCCGGTGACGTGCGCGGCCAGACGCTCGTTCCATCCATCGGCAGCACCCAGATCGAATCGGGGTCGCGCGGATGCACGATGAGCGGGAAGCCGACGTAGCCGACCGACTTCGGCATCGCGAGGCCGATGTCCTGCCAGGTATCCGAAGGGCGGTCGAGACGGAAGATGCCGCAGTGGTTCTGCTGGTAGAGCCGGTCGGGAAGACTCTCGGCGTAGCGCACGCAGTGGGGATCGTGGCCGAACTCGGGCGTGGGCTGGGGCAGGAAGTCAGCCCTCACTCCCTTGTTGAGAGGCCGCCAGTTCGCGCCCGCGTCGCCGCTCTCGAAGACGCCTCCGCTCGACATCCCGATATACATGTGCGCCGGGTCGCGCGGATCGATCAGGATCGAGTGCATCTTCGGCCCATCGGGCGTGCCATCCTGGTCGCCGCCACACCACGCCTTGCGCTGCGGATTCGCGTTGAATCCGGCGACGCCTTCCCACGTCGCGCCGCCGTCGACCGAGCGGAACAGCCCCTGCGGCGACGTGCCGGCGTACCAGACGCCCGGCTCGGTCGCGTGACCCGGCGTCAGCCAGAACGTATGGTCGACGACGCGCCCGCTGCCTTCGACGAACGCCGGCGGCCGCGTCGCCTCCTTCCAGGTCCGCCCCGAATCGCTCGAGCGGAATACCGTCGGCCCGAGGTGGCCGGTACGCGCCGCGACGAGAAGAGTCTTGCCGTCGCGGGGATCGCAAATGGCGTGATGGATGACGTGGCCGAGAAACTGCGGGCCGGCGATTTTCCAGCCGTTGCGCGCGGCGTCGCTCGTCAGCGTCCACAGACCCTTGCGGGTGGCGACGAGAACACGAACGCGACGCGCCGGCGCGGAATGCGCGGCCGCCTTGGTGCGTGGCATGGGGACTCCCCGTGAAGATTGTGGCCGGCGATATCCGGCGCCGGCCAAAAGGCGTCAAGCTACCGCGGAGGCGCGGGGGGCGCAACCGGGGAAGGAGCGAGGAGGGAGGAGTGGGGAGCGAGGAGCAGGCAGCGGAGCGAAGGGACGACACGGGATGGACAGGTCACGTACTTACAATGGCGGAGTGGGCCGGTCGTGACGGCCGGATTGCCGATGGAAACTGGGACAAGGAGTCTGCGATGACGATCAAGGTGGGTGACCGGCTGCCCGAAGGCACGCTGCAGGAATATTTCGACGTCGAGAAGGACGGGTGCTCGGTCGGGCCGAACCCGGTGTCGATCACCGAGCTCGCGCGCGGGAAGAAGCTCGTGCTCTTCGGTCTTCCGGGCGCGTTCACGCCGACCTGCTCGGGCAAGCACGTGCCCGGCTATCTCGCCGCCTACGACAAGCTGAAGGCCAAAGGCGTCGGTGCGATCGCGTGCATGTCGGTCAACGACGCCTTCGTGATGGGCGCGTGGGCGCGCGATCTCGAAGTGCGCGAGCGCGTGCGCATGCTCGGTGATGGCAGCGCCACCTACGCGAAGGCGCTCGGCCTCGAGCTCGATCTCGGCGCGCGCGGCATGGGGATGCGCTGCCAGCGCTTCTCGATGCTCGTCGACGACGGTGTCGTCAAGACGCTCAACGTCGAGGCACCCGGCAAGTTCGAAGTCTCCGACGCGGAGACGATGCTGAAGCAGGTCGGCTAGGCGATACCGAAGCAGCGCGGTTGGAACGTTCCTACGTGGGACCGCGTAGCCGCGCGACGATACCGTCGAGCTGATCGAGCGTCGAGTAACGCACGACGACGCGCCCGGCTCCCTTGCGTCCCGGCTCGATGCGCACCACCGCGCCGAGCCGCTCGGCGAGCTCGTTTTCGAGGCGCGCGGTGTCGGCGTCGTAATTGGGTCGTGCGCGGCGGCGGGCCGCCCGCTGCGTCGTGTTGAGGAGCGCGTGGACCAGGCGCTCGGTGTCGCGCACGGACATCTGACCATCGACGACGCGCATTGCCGCCGCCGATTGCTGTGCGACGGGAAGCCCCAGCAGCGCGCGCGCGTGGCCCATCTCGAGCGCACCCGCGAGGAGCTGTTCCTGCACCGGCGGCGCGAGCGAAGTGAGCCGCAGCAGGTTGCTGACGGCGCTGCGCGAGCGGCCGACAGCCTTCGCTGCCGCCTCATGCGTGAGACCGAACTCGTCGATGAGCCGCGTCAATCCGCGCGCTTCCTCGATCGGATTCAGGTTCTCGCGCTGGATGTTCTCGATCAGCGCAACGGCGAGCGCCGCCTGGTCGGGGACGCGCCTGACGAGCGCGGGGATCCGCTGCAGTCCGGCCTGCTGTGCCGCGCGCCAGCGACGCTCGCCGGCGACGATCTCGAAGCGTCCGCCCTCGACGGGCCGCACGAGAATCGGCTGCATCACGCCCTGCTCGCGAATCGAATCGGCGAGCTCCGCGAGCGACGCCGCGTCCATGCTGCTGCGCGGCTGGTAGCGTCCCGGCCGAATCCGGTCGATCGCGAGCGTCTGCAGGCTGTCGCCTTCTTCGGCCGTTGTCTCGTCGCTTCCGGCGAGCAGCGCGTCGAGGCCGCGCCCCAGTCCGCGGGGTCGAATCATGATGTCTCCTGAGCGTAGCTTGGTGATTCGCTCGCGGCGCGTGCTTCCATCCGGCGCAGCATTTCCCCGGCGAGAGCGAGGTACGCGCAAGCACCCTTCGACTGCGGCTCGAGCTTCAGCGCGGGCACGCCGTGCGAAGGAGCCTCGGCGAGGCGCACGTTGCGCGGAATCACCGTCCGATAGAGTCGATCGCCGAAGTGGCGCTCGAGCTCGGCGGCGACATTGAGCGCGAGCGTGTTGCGCGGGTCGTACATCGTGCGCAGTAGCCCCTCGATCTCGAGCTTCGGGTTGAGGTGAGCGCGCACCTTGCGGATCGTCTGCACGAGATCCGACAGCCCTTCGAGCGCGTAGTACTCGCACTGCATCGGGATCAGCACCGAGTCGGCCGCGCAGAGCCCGTTCAACGTGAGGAGCGACAGGGAAGGCGGGCAGTCGAGAAAGATGAAGTCGTATTCGCCGGCGACTGCATCGATCGCGTCGCGCATCTGGCGCAGCGCTTCGGCGAGCGCATCCTTGAGGCGCATCTCGCGCTCGGGAAGGTCGACGAGCTCGACCTCGGCGCCCGCGAGCTCGCGATTGGCGGGAACGAGGTCGTAGCCGCCCGACTCCGAGTGCACGCGGACGTCGGCGATCGTGAGCTCGCCCAGCAGCACCTGGTAGACGTTGCGCGCGTGCGCGCGCTTGTCGACGCCGGAACCGGTGGTCGCGTTGCCCTGTGGATCGAGATCGACGACCAGCACGCGCCGCTTCATCGCGGCGAGGCTCGCGGCGACGTTCACCGTTGTCGTCGTCTTGCCGACGCCGCCCTTCTGATTCGCGACGGCGATGATGCGCGTCATCGTGGGCACCCGGTGATGTGAGTCACGGCGCCGACCTGGCGCGCCTTGTGGCCTCGCATTGCATGATGCGGGTCACGTGGAGATAGCCTTGCGCATCACGACGAGATGGCGCTGCGCGTCGAGGCCCGGCACGTCGAGCCGCGGTGTCGCGAGCACCTCGATGCCGGGCGGCAACGCGGCGATCTCGTCGGCGGGATACGCGCCCTTCATCGCGACGATGCGCCCATCGGGCGCGACATATCGTGTCGCGATCCTGGCGAACGACGCGAGATCCGAGAATGCGCGCGAGACGACGACGTCGAATGGCTCGTCGCTGCGCCAGCTCTCCGCACGCGCCGCGATCGCAGTCACGTTGCGAAGACCGAGCTCGGCGGCGGCCTGCGTCACGAATGCAATCTTCTTCTGGCTCGAATCGAGGAGTACGACGCGCCAGCGCGGTCGCGCGATCGCGATCGGGATGCCGGGCACGCCGGCACCGGTGCCGATGTCGAGCACGGAGAGCGACTCGGCCTGCGGCAGATGCGGAAGGATCGCCAGCGCGTCGTTGACGTGATGCGTCTCCATCTGCGCGCGATCGCGGATCGCGGTGAGGTTGTAGGTGCGGTTCCACTTGACGAGCAGATCGAGCCAGGCGTCGAGCGTGCGCTTCGCGTCGGGCTCGATCACGCGCGCTTCAAATGCACAAGCAGGAGCGAAATCGCCGCGGGCGTCACGCCCGAGATGCGCGCGGCCTGGCCGAGCGTCTCGGGGCGATGCTGATTGAGGCGCTGCTGCACTTCGATCGACAATCCGCGCACGTTGCGGTAATCGATCTCCTGCGGCAGGCGAGCTTCCTCGTGCTCGCGCTGTCGCGCCACCTCCTCCTGCTGGCGCTCGATATAGCCGCGATACTTGGTCGCGATCTCGACCTGCTCCGCGACCACGACGTCGTCGACCGGTGTGCCCGCCGCGGCAAGCTCGTGCAGCGTCGCGTAACTCACCCCCGGCCGTCGCAGGATATCGGTGAGGGGGTAATCGCGCTCGAGCGGCTGCCCGAGCACGCGCAGCGCGTCGTCCGCGTCGACGTCGCGCGGGCCGATGCGAGTCGCGCCGAGCCGGTCGATCTCGCGCTCGATGGCGTCGCGCTTGCGAGCGAACGCGTCCCAGCGCGCGTCGTCGACGACTCCGAGACGACGGCCGTGCTCGGTGAGCCGAAGGTCCGCGTTGTCCTCACGGAGCTGGAGCCGGTACTCGGCCCGCGACGTAAACATTCTATAAGGCTCTGATACACCGCGTGTAATCAGATCGTCGACCAGTACGCCGAGGTAGGCTTCGTCACGTCGCGGACACCACCCCTCTTCACTTGCGACCTGGCGCGCGGCGTTGATGCCGGCGAGGAGGCCCTGCGCCGCCGCCTCCTCGTAGCCGGTGGTGCCGTTGATCTGACCGGCGAAGTAGAGGCCGCGGATCGCCTTCGTTTCGAGCGTGCTGCGAAGCCCTCGCGGATCGAAATAGTCGTACTCGATCGAGTATCCCGGCCGCAGGATCTCGGCGCGCTCACAGCCGGGAATCGTGCGCACCAGCGCGAGCTGGACATCGAACGGCAGCGACGTAGAGATCCCGTTCGGGTAGATCTCGTGGGTGTCGAGACCCTCAGGCTCGAGGAAGATCGAGTGGCCGTCGCGATCGGCGAAGCGCACCACCTTGTCCTCGATCGATGGACAGTAGCGCGGGCCGATCCCCTTGATTACGCCGGTAAAGAGCGGTGACCGGTCGAGCCCGTTGCGGATGACTTCATGGGTCGCGGGCGTCGTCCGGGTGATCCAGCAGGCGACCTGCCGCGGGTGCATGTCGCGGCTGCCGACAAACGAGAACACCGGCGTCGGCTCGTCCCCCGGCTGCACTTCGAGGCGCGAAAAGTCGATCGTCCGGCCATCGAGCCGCGGCGGCGTCCCCGTCTTCAGCCTGCCCGCCGGCAACTGGAGCTCGCGAAGGCGTTCTGCCAGACGCTTTGCCGGCGGATCCCCTGCCCGGCCCGCCTCGTAGTTCTGCAGGCCGACGTGGATCAACCCTGACAGGAACGTGCCCGTCGTGAGGATCACCGCGCTCGCCTCGAACTCGACGCCGATCTGCGTCACGACGCCGATGACCCGATCGCCGTCCAGCAGGAGGTCGTCGACCGGCTGCTGGAAGAGCTGCAGGTTCGGCGAGCTTTCGAGGCGGCGGCGGATTGCGCGCCGGTAGAGGACGCGGTCGGCCTGGGCGCGCGTTGCCCGCACCGCAGGACCTTTGCTCGCGTTGAGGATGCGGAACTGGATGCCGGCCTCGTCGGTGGCGAGTGCCATCGCCCCGCCGAGCGCGTCGATCTCCTTGACGAGATGGCCCTTGCCGATCCCACCGATCGACGGATTGCAGGACATCTGACCCAGCGTGTCGAAGTTATGCGTCAGCAGCAGCGTGCTGCGCCCGGCGCGCGCGGCGGCCAGCGCCGCCTCGGTCCCGGCGTGCCCGCCGCCTACGACGATCACATCGAATCGCCTATGAAATTGCATTGTAATCAGTGACTTGGAAACACAGGCCCAATGCGGGTCGAGCGGCGATTGTAGCGCATCCGGTCCCATGAATCGATCGGCAGGAAGGCTGATGCGTCAGTTGCGGCCAGCCGCTGGCAGTTAGCCTTCGCGGTTTGCTTTTGCCGATTGCGCGCGTCCGGTGTTTCACGTGGAACCATGGCGAGGAGCACTTCGAAGCTGAATCGGAGGCAAGCAGCCAGCGCCGAGAGGTCTGCGCCCGTCCGTGGAAGCGGCAGCAGTCCCGCGACGACGGTGAGCGCTCCATGCGCGCTGTGACGAACGACCCCGTGCAACGATTGCGGCGCAGCTTCGTCCCGCCCGACGCGCCGAGGCTGCGGCGCGAGTAACCGCGGCGACCACAATCCGCAGACGGACGCGGCGCTCAGTTCGCAGTCAAGCTAAGACCCCGAGGCCTGATGTTTCACGTGGAACTGCGCGACCCCGGTCGGTGGAAGTGTCTCGGTTCGCCCGGTTGGCAGCGATCAAAATCTTGCGACCAGAGATCAACCCTAGATGAGGCTGGCATCCTCACGCAGTCGCAGCGCCGTCGCGGCCAAGCCATTCCTTTCCAAAGCCCGCGCAAAATCCTCGGCGCTCGCTTCGGGCTGCCTGCGCCTGGCACGCATCTGCTTGAAGGCCCCGACCGCAATCAGCGGTTCCAAATCCCACTGGTTGATGATGAATTGATCGGGATGGATTGCCTCGATCCCGTACGGTTTGATTACGGCGTCCGGAAAATGCCTGGTATTCGTCGTAACGATGGAGTCCGCATGCCCGGCGATAGCGGCCGCCAGCACATGAGCGTCGTCAGGATCGGGCAATTTGATGCAGCGCGCGACGGGCTCCCAAGCCAGGGCCGGCACCTCCCAATCAGGGATCGCCTCACGCATGCAGTCCCGGCGGGTTGTCAACTTCCCCTTAAGGTCAGGGCGATTGTTCTCTAACGCGGTAATCCACTCTTCCTCGATCCTGAGGCTCCACTTCGCCGCGTACAAACCTGCCGTTGCCAAACTCACCAGCGAGTCAGCAATCGCTATCGGGTAGAGGACGCACGCATCTAAGACTGCGATGTAGCGTGCGTCCCCTGCCACGTTCAGTAGTCCAGTCCCAGTTCTCTGGCGTTTTCCGCCATACGCTCGAGTGCCGCAGCCTGCTTCTCCCGCATCTTCCGCGCGTAAGCGAGCAGGTCTTCGAATGCCACTCGACGATGGGTGCCCACCATGCGGTGCGGCAGCCGGCCTTCCTCAATTTCCTTGACAACGAACGGCCTCGATACACCTAGGAAATGAGCCGCCTCGACCGTCGACAACTCTTTGTCGGCGGGCATGAGCACGATCGGCTTGCGCTCGCTCATCGCGCCCAGTAACTGCCCGATGAACTTCAGAGCCTGTGGGGGAAGATCGATCCTGGGGTGTTCGTTCGTATCGGTTGTCAGCGTGATCACGGCAGCGCGGGAATGATCCAGCGCTTCCATGATGCAGCGTTGCGCCACCTTGGCCATTTCTACCTCCTGCGGCGACATCGGCGGCGGCATTACGTCCTGCAGCCTTTCCAAGGTACTCATCTCAGCACTCCATCGCTTCGCGTGCGTTCGAATGAACTTACAAAGGCTACGCTATATCTGCAGCAAGTGCAATATTCGCAATATGTGAAAGGACAACGCAAGCTCGCCAGCATCAACCTCGCCCGCTACGTCTGGTGGCCGATTCGCATTGATTTCTGACCCGCTTTCGTTGCATCGAGCCAGAGCGAGCTTGGCCGTAGGCGCCGCGGTTACGTGAATCGCTCAAAGAGTCGTCGCGGTTCGCGGCTGACCTGGGCTCGGGTTGCCCCGCCTCGCGCTTGTCCCCAGACGATCGCCTTCGCCGAGGACTTATACCCACGTACCTGTCCGCTTCATCAAACGCGAGATCGAGGACTCGGACGGTGCCACAACAGCGCCTGAACTCGAGCCGGAGCAGACGTGCCTGTGCGGCAAAGCGCGTCTTCAGGCCACTCTGGGCGCAGAAACCCTTAGCTGCAACAACGTGTTGAGACGGTCTGCCGCGTCTCGGGAATCAATCGATGGCGCCGGAGTAAGCGCCTACATCGACAATTCGCGGAACAACCTCTCGCGTTCGCCCACCAGCGCCTCGGGACGCCGCGCGCCGAGCCTCTCGAACAGCGCGTCGTGCAGCGCGATCTCGCGCTCCCACTGCGCGCGATCGATGCGCATCACTTCCTGGAAGCGGTCGGCGGCGAATTCGATCCCGGTCCAGTCGAGGTCGTCATAGCGCGGCACGAGCCCGAGCGCAGTCTCGACGGCTTCCGCGCGTCCCGCACAGCGCTCGACGATCCACTTCAGCACGCGCATGTTCTGTCCGAACCCCGGCCAGACGAAGCGGCCTTCGGCGTCCTTGCGGAACCAGTTGACGCTGAAGATCTCGGGCGGCGCGTCGACGGCGCCGCCGATGCGAAGCCAGTGCTCGAAGTAGTCGCCGATGTGGTAGCCGCAGAACGGCAGCATTGCGAACGGATCGCGCCGGACTTCGCCCACCTTGCCGGCGGCGGCAGCTGTCGTCTCGGAACCCATCGTGGCGGCCTTGTAGACGCCCTCGGCCCAGGTCCGCGCCTGCGTTACCAGCGGAACGGTGTCCGAACGCCTCGCGCCGAATACGAAGGCAGCGATCGGCACGCCGGCGGGGTTGTCCCATTCGGGGTCGAGCGACGGGCACTGCGTCGCCGCGACGGTGAAACGCGCATTGGGATGCGCTGCCGGGCGTCCGCACCCGGGCTGCCAGTCCTTCCCCCGCCAGTCGACGAGGTGCGCAGGCGGCGTGCGCGTCATCCCCTCCCACCACACATCGTTGTCGTCGGTGAGCGCGACGTTGGTAAAGATGACGTTGGCGCGAAGAGTCTCCATCGCATTCGGATTCGACTGGTACGACGTACCCGGTGCGACGCCGAAATACCCGGCTTCGGGATTGATCGCGCGCAGCGAGCCATCCGGCGCCGGCTTGATCCAGGCGATGTCGTCGCCGATCGTCGTGACCTTCCAACCATCGAACCCCGCCGGCGGTATCAGCATTGCCAGGTTGGTCTTCCCGCAGGCGCTCGGGAACGCCGCGGCGACGTAGCGCTTCTCTCCCGACGGCGACGTGATGCCGAGGATCAGCATGTGCTCGGCGAGCCAGCCCTGGTCGCGCCCCATCACCGACGCGATGCGCAGTGCGAGGCATTTCTTGCCGAGCAGCGCATTGCCGCCGTAGCCCGAGCCGTAGCTCCAGATCTCGCGCGCCTCGGGAAAATGGACGATGTACTTGTGGTCGGGATTGCACGGCCAGGCGACGTCGGTCGCGCCCTTCTCCAGCGGTGCGCCGACCGAGTGCACGCACGGCACGAACGTTCCATCGCTGCCGAGCACGTCGTAGACGGCGGAACCCATTCGCGTCATCAATCGCATGTTGACGACGACGTACGGGCTGTCGGTGATCTCGACGCCGATGTGCGCGATCGGGCTGCCGATCGGTCCCATCGAGAACGGAACGACGTACATCGTGCGGCCGCGCATCGACCCGGCGAAGAGTCCGTCGAGCGTCGCTCGCATTTCAGCGGGAGCGACCCAGTTATTCGTGGGCCCCGCATCCTCCTCGCGCTCGCTGCAGATGAACGTCCGCTTCTCGACCCGCGCGACGTCCTGCGGATCGGAGCGCGCGAGAAAGCTGTTGGGTCGCTTCGCCGGATCGAGCCGGTGCAGCGTTCCCGAGGTGACCATCAGCTCGCACAGCCGCGCGTATTCGGCCTCGCTGCCGTCCGACCATTCGATGCGATCTGGCTGCGTCAATGCGGCGATGTCGCGCACCCACGCGATGAGCTTCGCGTGCCGGACACACGCAGGCGCGCCCACCGAAGCGGCGAGCGTCGAAAACGATTCGATGTCATTCATGGGAGACGGAACCGGAGCGATGCGGGACGATGCGATCCACGGCGAACGACGGAGCGCGTGATTGACTCTAGCACGCGAGCGGGAGCAACCCCAAACGCGTCCACTGCTTCCACGGCCGCTTGACTGGGATAAGACCCCTGAAGCGGCTGGCGCGTTCATCCCCCTTGTCGCCGCAGCGCAGCAAACCTGATGCGGCTCAACCTGACAGCACCCCGGAGCGCATACAATGACGCCCGGCGGCGGCCGTGGTGGTCGCGCGCCTTCCATGCCTGCGTCGCGACGCAACGATCCGATGCAGGCGCCGTCTTCGTCGGATTACACGGGTGAACATGCAGGGCGCGGACGACGAGCTCGCGGTATTGAGCAGAGTGAACGGAAATGTTCAGGCGCGATTCGAGCGAACGGTCGAGCACGATCAGCGCGCCGTCTGGAGCATGCTCACCGAGCCCGAGCGCCTCGCACAGTGGTTGGCGCCGGGCACCATCGAGCTTCGCCTCGGAGGCGCGGCGAAGCTCGAGTTCATCGACAGCGGGACGATCATCGACAGCACCGTCACGGCACTCGACGCGCCGCGGCTCATCGAGTATTCGTGGAGCAGCGGCGACGAGCCGTCGCGGCCGGTGCGCTGGGAAACGAGCGCCACAGCTGGCGGGACGCAGGTGACGCTGACGATCACGTTGCCGCAGACCGAGGACGTCGCACGAGCCTGCGCCGGATGGGAAGGCCACCTGACGATGCTCCTGGCGGCCCTGGAAGGCGTGCCGATCAAGTTTCCCTTCGAACACTTCAAGAGGACGCGTGAAGCCTACAAGACCAGGTTGGCTCTGCTCTAGCGTTCCCGACGGCGCGTGATCGAATTCGACCGCTCGCACTGGGCGCTCATCCTCGGCGGCTCCAGCGGCTTCGGTCTCGCGACGGCGCTGAAGCTCGCGCGGCACGGCATGAACATCATGGTCGTGCATCGCGACCGGCGCGGCGCGATGCCGCGCATCGAGCCGAGCTTCGATCGCATTCGCGCGAGCGGAGTCGCGTTCCAGGCGCTGAACCTCGACGCCCTCACCGGCGAAGGCCGCGCGCGCGTCCTCGCCGCGCTCGCCGAGGCGATGGGCGAGCGGGGCAGGGTGCGCCTCCTGCTGCACTCGATTGCTTTCGGCAATCTCAAGCTGATTGCGCCGGAGAAGCCGGACTCGGGCACGGCGGACGCGACCACGGCAGATGCGCGCACGGCGGACGCGGCGTCACGCCTCGCGGAAGAGCTCGGCGTCTCCGCCGAAGCGGTGCGCAGTGCGGTCGCGCGCCTGGTCGAGCACGGCGTGCCCGAGCTGCACACGCTGCAGCAAGTCGCCTACGGTGACGCGATGCTGGACGAGGAGGACATGGCTCGCACGATCCACGCGATGGGAACGAGCCTCATGGCGTGGGTCCAGGATCTGCATCGGCTCGGATTGTTCGCCGACGATGCGCGCGTGCTCGGATTGACGAGCGAAGGCAACACGACGGCGTGGAAGGGCTATGCCGCAGTCGCTGCGGCGAAGGCGGTGCTCGAATCGATCTCGCGCGCGATCGCCGTCGAATATGCGCCCTACGGCATTCGCTCGAACATCGTTCAGGCAGGCATCACGCCGACGCCGGCGCTCGCGCTCATTCCCGGCAGCTCGCGGATGCAGGCCGGAGCGGAGTGTCGCAATCCGTTCAAGCGCACGACCACTCCGGAGGCCGTCGCCGACTTCATCGCGCTCCTGTGCATGGACGAGGCAGCGTGGGTGAACGGCGCACTGATTCGCGTCGATGGCGGCGAGCACATCGCGTCGTTTTGAGGTCGGAACCCGGTGATCGCCTACATCCACGGTCTCGGAGAATTTCATCCGGCCAACGAGATCGATAACGCGTTTCTGCAGGAACTCGATATCGGCACCGACGTCGCGTGGATCATGGAGCGCGTCGGCATCGAGTCGCGGCGCACGGTCCTGCCGCTCGACTACATCCGAACGACGCGCAACGCCGATCCGCGGCAGGCGGCCGAAGTGTCGCTCTACACCAATGCCGAGACCGGAGCCATCGCGGCGCGCCACGCGCTCGCCGCCGCCGGCCTGCAGCCCGGCGATATCGGGATGGTGATTTCGGGAAGCTGCACGCCGCAGTCGAGCTGTCCCGCCGAAGCGTGCACGATCGCCGCCGAGCTCGGCATCGAGGCGCCGGCTTTCGACCTCAATTCGGCCTGCTCGACGTTCGCGTGGCAGCTCCACTTCCTCGCCGGCATGCACCCGGAGCGCCTGCCCGATTTCGTCCTGCTGCTGCAGGTCGAGAACAGCACGCGCGCGGTCGACTACAACGACCGCAACACCTGCGTGCTGTGGGGTGACGGCTCGACCGCGCAGGTCGTGTCGCTGCGCGTACCGGCAAGATTGAAGCTCATCCACAGCGAGCTCGACTCGGACCCGAAGGCCTGCGACAAGGTGCGCTTCCCCCAGCATGGGCACTTCACCCAGGAGGGTCGCACCGTGCAGACCTTTGCGATCAAGCGCTCGCTCGCGGTGCTCGCAAAACTGCGCGCGCAGGTCGGGGCGGAACGGTCGGCGAGGATGAAATTCATCGGTCACCAGGCCAACCGCAGCATGCTCGAAAGCATCTGCCGCAACGCGGGCATTGCCGCGGAAGATCACTGGTTCAACGTCGACCGCTTCGGCAATTGCGGCGCCGCCGGCGCGCCCAGCGTGCTCTCCGAGAACCAGCATCGGCTCGCCGACGGCGATCTTCTGTCGGTGGTCGTCGTCGGAGGAGGCTTGAGCTGGGGCGGATTGATGCTCGAGGTCGGTTCGTGACGCAGCCCGCCGCAGCCATGCGCGGGACCGCCGCATCGCGAATGACTTACGCCGAGTTTCGGAAGGCACAAGCGTTCGACAAGCAGCAGTTGCTCGCCTGGGGGCGCCAGACGCTCGTCGCCGACGCACCCGGCACGATTCCGCCGCTGCCGCTGCCACCGATGCTGATGTTCGACCGGATCACCGAAATCGAGCACGCCGGCCGGCGGGGCTTGATCGTCGCCGAGCAGGATATCCATCTCGATGCCTGGTATTTCCTCTGCCATTTCGGCAGCGACCCGGTGCAGCCCGGCTGCCTCGGGGTGGATGCGATCTGGCAGCTCCTCGGGATGTATTGCGCATTGCGCGGCGGGCTCGGCGCCGGCCGCGCGCTCGGCTGCAAGGAGGTCGAGTTCTTCGGCCAGATCCGGCCGCACGACGGCGTCGTTACCTATCGAGTCGAAGTGCGTCGATATTCCGATTTGCAGGGGGCGTCGGTGGTGATCGGCGACGGGGCGGTCAGCGTCGACGGTGAAGCGATCTACACGGTGCGCGACGCGAAGGTCGGCATCTATCCCGGCATCCAGTACGCCGATTACCCGGCGCGATCGGCGAACAGCAAGGGCGGAGTGCTCAATCGATGACTCCCGAACGGATCAACCGATGACTCCTGAAGAGGTTCTGCGGGCGGTGCCCCAGCAGCCGCCCTTCAGGTTCATCGACCGGATCACCGAGCTCGATGACGAGCACATCGTCGGCGGCTATACGTTCAAGCCCGACGAGTTCTTCTATCGCGGTCATTTCCCGGGCGATCCGATCACCCCGGGCGTGATCCTGATCGAGACGATGGCGCAGACCGGCGTCGTCGCGCTGGGGCTCCATCTGACGTCACGCATGCTGCCTGCCGAAGAAGTGTCGCAGTGGACGACCGTGTTCACCGAATGCGAGGTGGAATTCTTCCTGCCGGTGCCGCCCGGCAGCAGCGTCACCGTGCACGGCGAAAAGCTCTTCTTCCGTCGCATGAAGCTGAAAAGCCGGGTCAGGCTGCTGTTGTCGGATGGCCGGGTCGCCGCCGAAGGCACGCTCGCCGGCGTGGGGGTGAAACGTGGGAAATAACCTCGCCAATCATCGCGTCGTCGTCACCGGCCTTGGTGTCCTCGCGCCGAACGGGCATGGCCTCGCGAGCTACGAGGCGGCGTTGCGCGGCGGCGTTTCGGGCATCCGCTTCATCGAGAAGCTCGCCGAGCAGAATTTCGCCTGCCAGGTGGCCGGCGTTCCGCAGGGCATCGACGAGCTCCAGCACGCGTATCTCGCTCCGGACGATCTTCTCGCGATGAACGACGCGATGATCTACACGGCGATCGTCGGCATCGATTGCTGGCGCGACGCCGGCCTGCGCGACATCGGCCCCGATTCCAAAGTGGACTGGGATACCGGCGCCATCATCGGCACCGGCATCGGCGGCATGCACACGATCGGCGAGCGCCTCATTCCGATGGTCGACAAAGGGCGGGTCCGTCGCCTCGGCTCGACGATGGTCGAGCAGGTCATGTGCAGCGCGGTATCGGCCAAGCTCGGCGGATTGCTGGGGCTCGGCGGCCAGACCACGACCAACAGCTCCGCGTGCACGACCGGCACCGAAGCGGTGATCGATGCCTTTCACAAGATCCGCACCGGCCAGATCGCCCGGATGATCGCCGGGGGCGCCGAGGGCTCGTCGCACTACACGTGGTCCGGCTTCGACGCGATGAAGGTGCTGAACAGCCGCAGCAACGATGCTCCGGAGCGCGCATCGCGTCCGATGAGCGCGAGTGCCGCCGGATTCGTCCCCGGATCGGGCGCCGGCATGCTCATGCTGGAGAGCCTCTCCTCCGCCGAGGCTCGCGGCGCACGCATCTATGCCGAGATCATCGGCGGGCACGTCAACTGCGGCGGCCAGCGCGATGGCGGCTCGATGACTGCGCCCAACCCCGACGGCGTCGTGCGCTGCATCCGCGCCGCACTCGCGAGCGCCGGCATCGAAGCGCGTGACATCGACGCGATCAACGGGCATCTCACGGCGACGTTCGCCGATCCGCACGAGCTCGAGAACTGGCGGCGCGCGCTCGACGTCGATCCCGGTCACCTGCCGCCGATCAATTCGACCAAGAGCATGATCGGACATGCGCTCGGCGCTGCCGGAGGCCTGGAGTGCGTGGCGACGGTGCTCGAGCTCTACCACGGATTCCTGCACGCCTCGATCAATTGCGAGGATCTGCACCCGGAGATCGAACCGTTCCGCGCTTCGGTCGTGGGCCGGACGCGGGATTTCGACGGCCGGATCATCGCCAAGAGCAGCTTCGGCTTCGGCGACGTCAACGGCTGTGTCATATTTCGCAAGTGGCCCAACTAGCGCCAGTTGACGCTATCCATCGCGCTCATCGGCCCTGATTCATTCAACCTGCCAGAGACCACCATGACCGAATCCGAGATCACCGAAAAGGTCGTCCAGTTGATCACCCCCTACGTGAAGAACCGGGATGCGCTGTCGCATATCGGCAAGGACACGACGTTCCTCGCCGATCTCGGCATCAATTCGGCGCGGCTCGTCGACATCATGCTTGCCTTCGAAGACGAGTTCAAAGTCGAGGTCAGCGACGATGCGGCCGACTCGATCGCCACCGTCGGCGATGCTGTCGCTCTGATCGGCAAGCTGACCGCATGACGTGCCGCTGAGGCTGCCGCAGCCGCGTCGCTCTGCAAGACGTGCCGCTGAAGCTGCGTAGCCGCGTCGCCCTGCAGGTGCAGCGTGCCGTCAGCTATCTCGGTGTCGTGGTGCTGGGACCGGTGTTGCTCGCGTTGTATCGCTTCCGCTTTCACTTCTCCGCACGGGAGTTGCGGCGCGTGCGCGCCGAGTACCGCGCACTGCGCGCGGCCAACCCGGGGCCGCTCCTCATCTGCACCAACCACCTGACGCTGATCGACTCGATCATCCAGGCGATCGTGCTCGCTTCGCTCTGGGATTACCTGAGGCATCCAAGCGCCTTGCCCTGGAACCTCCCCGAAATCAGGAACGTTCATCAGCGCTGGGGCTGGCGCGTGATCTGTTACCTCGGGCGCTGCATCACCGTGGAGCGAGGAGCATCGCGCGAGCAGGCGAAGCTCGCGCAGGCACGCATGCGTTACGTTCTCGATCGCGGCGACGTCATCTCGATCTTTCCCGAGGGCAAGCGCAGCCGCGACGGGCGCGTCGACGATCGCGAGTTTTCCTATGGCGTCGGGCAGTTGCTGAACGAGATTCCCGACGCCAGGGTGCTCTGCGTCTATCTGCGTGGAATGCGCTTCGGGGGCTTCGCCGATTTCCCGAAGGTCGGAGAACGGTTCTATCTCGCGCTGCAGATGCTCACTCCGCAGTCGGCGAGCCGGGGATTGCGCCGCGTTCGCGACCTGTCGGCCCAGGTCGTCGCGCGCATCAAGGCGATGGAGGCCGATTATTTTGCTGCGCTCGAAGCCGGCCGGCTCGAGCCGAGCGACGCGCGGTGACGGCGTTCGATACGCGGTGACGTCGTTCGTCGGCAACGATCTCGTCGATTTCGCCGCGGATCACAATCGCGGGCGTGTCGCGCAGCCGCGCTTTCTCGAGCGCGTGCTCACCGCCGACGAACGCGACCGGGTGGCGCGCGACGACGCCGGCGATTATGCCTTCGCGTTGCTCTGGTCGGCGAAGGAGGCAGCCTACAAGGCAGCCCGCAAACGCGACCCGGCGCTCGTCTTTGCGCCGCGGCGCTGGCAAGTCGATGTCGACTCGCTCGCTCCGGGTCCGGGCGAGCGCAACGGGACCGTAGCCATCGCGCCGGGCACAACGGTCATCGTGCGCTGGCAGCAAGGCGGCGGCTCGCAGCACGGCGACGCCTCGCAGCACGACGGCGCCTGGCAGCACGGTGACGGCTGGCTCCATTGCATCGCGCTCCTTGGTGCATCGCCGGGCTTCGTCGACGAGGCCGTGGCGCGATCGATCGACGTCGAAGCGTTTGGGGAGTTTGCCGAGCGCGAACGCGCGGGCTTCTCGTGCGACGAATCGGGCGCCGTGCGACATCTCGCGAAGCGCCTCCTCCACGAGCACGGGATCCGCGGAATCGAGATCGTCCGAAATCCTGACGCGCACTCCGGCGCGCGTCGCCGCGCGCCGCCCGCGGTCTACGCCGGCGAAAACCCGCTCTCGGGCGTCGACGTGAGCCTCTCGCACGATGGGGGCTTCGTCGCGGCGGTCATCTCGGCGGCAGGCACGGTGGTTCCGGCCATGCCGGCGTGACCCACCTCACTTCCCGATGCAGAAGCGCCCGAAGATCTCGCCCAGAAGATCGTCGGCAGTGAATTCTCCGGTGATCGACGAGAGCGCGTCCTGAGCACGGCGAAGCTCTTCCGCCAGAAGCTCGATCGCCGGATACGCGGCCGCCGCGAGACGCTGCGCCTCGTCGACGTGCGTCGCGGCATCACGAAGTGCCGCGAGTTGCCGCGCGCGGGCGAGGAACACGTCTTCCGTCGTATCGCCGACGCCGGCGATGCGCTTCAACTCGGCTTCGAGGAGCGCGACGCCGTCGCCGGTGAGCGCGCAGAGCCAGATCACCGGCGTGCCGTCTTCTTCGCGAACGAGATGCGGCGCGATTGCGGCGAGGTCGCACTTGTTGCGCACGCGAATGCGCGGAAGGGTCTCGGGAAGCTCGCTTTCTAGCGGATCGCGCTTTCCTGCCAGCCCGCCGCTGCGTGCGTCGTCGTGTGCGGCGTCGCGCGCGTCGGAGAGCACGACGGCGACGTCGGCGCGGGCGATCGCCGCGCGTGTCCGCTCGATGCCGAGCGCTTCGACGGTGTCTACGGTCTCACGCAGGCCGGCCGTGTCGACGACGGTGAGCGGGATGCCCCCGATCTCGAGCGGCCGCTCGATCGCGTCACGCGTGGTCCCGGGAATCGGCGTCACGATCGCTGCTTCCTCGCCGACGAGCCGATTGAGGAGGCTCGACTTGCCGACGTTGGGCGGCCCGACGAGCACGACGGTGAGGCCGCTTTGCAGCGCGGCGCCGCGCTGTGCGCGCGAGACGATCTTCGCGAGCCGCGCCTTCAGCGCTTCGATCTTCGCGACGACCTCGCCCTGACGCAGGAACTCCACGTCCTCGTCGGGGAAGTCGAGCGTCGCCTCGACGAATGCGCGGAGCTCGATGAGGCCGTCGCGCAGCGCATGCACTTCGTGCGAGAACTCGCCGACCAGGCTGCGCGCTGCGGCGCGAACCGCGGTCGCCGTCGACGCCTCGATGAGATCGGCGACACTCTCCGCCTGAACGAGGTCGAGCTTGCCGTTGAGAAACGCGCGCTTCGTAAACTCGCCGGGCTCGGCGATCCGCGCGCCGAGCTCGAGGCAGCGCGCGAGCAAGAGCCGCATCACCGCCGGGCCGCCGTGGCCCTGCCACTCGACGACGTCCTCGCCGGTGTACGAATGCGGCGCCGGATAGTGGATCGCGATGCCGTCGTCGATCACCGCGCCCTCTCGGTCGAGAAAGCGCACGTGCGTCGCGACGCGCGGCGCGAGCGTGCGCCCGACGATCGCTTCGACGAGCCGACGCAGATCGACGCCCGAGACGCGGACGATGCCGATGCCGCCGCGCCCCGGAGGCGTCGCGATCGCGGCGATCGTCGGAGGACGCAGCCGCGGCGGCGCCGTCAGCGCCGCTTCGCGGCGTTGCGCTCGGACTCGCGCGTCAGCATCCGGTTGACGTGCCATTGCTGCAGGATCTGCAGCGAGTTGTTGACGAGCCAGTAGAGCACGAGCCCCGACGGGAAGAACAGGAACATGATCGAGAACGCGACCGGCATGATCTGCATGATCTTCGCCTGCATCGGGTCGGTGACCGGAGTCGGCGACAGCTTGACCTGCAGGTACGCGGTGATCGCGTAGATCACCGGCAGGATGAACAGCGGATCAGGCGCCGACAGGTCGTGGATCCAGCCGATCCACGGCGCGTGGCGCAACTCGACCGCCGACAAGAGCACCCAGTAGAGCGCGATGAACACCGGAATCTGCACGACGATCGGCAGGCAGCCGCCGAGCGGGTTGATCTTCTCCTGCTTGTAGAGCTCCATCATCTTCATCTGGAGCTTCTGCTTGTCGTCGGCGTACTGCTCCTGCAGCGCCTTCATCTTCGGCGCTACCAGCTTCATCTTCGCCATCGAGCGCGCCGACGTGGCGTTCAACGGATAGAACGCGCCCTTGATCAGGATCGTCATCACGATGATGGCGAAACCCCAGTTGCCGATCAGCCGATGCAGGAACTTGAGCAGCAGGAACAGCGGCTCGGCGATGATCGTGAACATCCCGTAATCGACGACGAGATTGAGCCCGGGGGCGAGCTTGCCGAGCGCCTCCTGGTCCTGCGGGCCGGCATAGAGGCGCGCATGGATCGTTCCCGTGGCACCCGGCGCGATCGATCCTTCGGAGAAGCGCACGCCGGCGGTGTAGAGCCCGTTGTCGAGCTTCGTCGTGTAGAAGCGCCGCTCGACCTTCCCCTGCTCGGGCGGCAGCCACGCGACGACGAAATAGTGCTCGACCATGCCGATCCAGCCGTTGTCGTCCTGCGCCGTATACGGGAGCTTGCGCGCAGGGTCGGCCGTGTGCTTGTCGATGTCCTCGAAGGAGATCTTCTTGTACTTGTCGGTGCTGTCGTAGACGACCGGCCCGACGAACGACGACGGCGCGAAGCGGCTCTGCGTGCCGACCGACTTCGTGTCGCGCAGGAACTGGAAGTACGCCTCGGGGGTGATCGGCGTCGTCCCGGCATTGGTGACGCGAAACGCGACGTCGATCACGTAGCTGCCGCGATGAAAGGTCAGCGTCTGCTCGATCTTGTCGCCGTTCTTCGCCGTCGCCTCGAGCACGAGGTCGAAGTGATCGGCGCCCGCCGGCATCGCGCGCGGGCCCGGCAGCGCTTCGTACGGCGTCAGATGATTCGGAAAGCCGTTGCCGATCAGCCCCGCCTGCGCCTCGAAGGTGCGGTCGGCATTCTTCTCGAGGACGAAGTAGGGCTTCGACGGATCGTCCTCGGCGCGTTCTTTCGCGAGCGCCACGTCGCGAATGACGCCGCCCAGCGTATCGATGTTCGCCGTGTACAGGTCGGTGCGAACGGTGATGAGCTTGCCGGTGGGAGCCGCGGCGCCTTGCGTACCCGGGACAGCCGCCGCACCCGTCGCCTCGGCCGGAATCGCCTCGGAACCGGTGCCCGGCGCGGCGGACTTCGCGGCGCTCGCCGCGGGTGCGGTGCCCGCCGCCGGAGTCGCGGGTGTGGCGGGCGCCGGGGTGCTCACCTTCGCGGCCGGGATCGGCGGCGGGTTGCGTTCGCGCTCCCACGCCTGCCACAGCATCATCGCGGAGAACGCAAAGACGAGCCAGAGAATCAGCCGTTGGGTGTCCATATTCATCACGGAACCGGATCGAAACCGCCGGGATGCCAGGGGTGACAGCGGCCGACGCGTTTCACCGCGAGCCAGCTTCCGTGCAACGCGCCGTGGCGCTCGATCGCCTCGCTCGCGTACTGCGAGCAGCTCGGGTAGAAGCGGCAGTTCGCGCCGAGGAGCGGGCTCACCAGCAGGCGATACGCGCGAAGGAGGAGCAGCAAGACCGTCTTCATGGCGCGGTGCCTGCGAGCCGGCCGATCAGGAGCGACGCCTCGGCAACCGCGGCTGCGATGTCATCGCGATCGACCTCGCGACGCACGCGCAGGATGACGTCCCATTCGGCGAGCGTTGCGCGCGCGGCGCGCACGCGCTCGCGGAGACAGCGACGCAGGCGGTTGCGGTCCACCGCACGACGCATGGACTTGCGCCCGATCACATAGCCGACCCGGCCGGGCGCCTCATGCGCGCGCACGGCGATCAATTGCAGAAAGCGCCCGTCGTAGCGACGACCGGAAGCGAAGACGCGCTCGAATGCACCGGCGCCGCGCAGGCGATAGCGCGATTCGCGGAGGCGTGGTGAGTCTGCAACGCGGGTCAGACGGACAGGCGTGCGCGCCCCTTCGCGCGCCGAGCGGATAGGACCTTGCGGCCGCCGACCGTCTTCATGCGTGCGCGAAAGCCGTGCGTACGCGCGCGGCGGAGCTTCGAGGGTTGGTAGGTTCGTTTCATTGCGGATTGCTGCCGAAAAGCCTTGCATTAGAACGTGTTGCAACATCGCTGTCAATCAAGCCGGCAGCGATGCGCGCGCGCTGGCGCGCTTCGCGCGATCCCGCCGGCGACTCGAGCGACGGCCGACCGGTCGCCGGAGGCCCTCCCGCTGCTCGATGTCCTTTCGGCGCGAGTGGTCACTTTCGCGCCAGTTGGCGTCCGTTCGCGACCCGCCGTCGAGCCCCGGAGTGCCTGTGGATAACCGCAGTTTCGGCGGCTACAATGCCCGCCCGGTCAGGATTTGCGCGTCACGCAGCCAGCCGGTTCATCGCTCACGAATTCTTCGACCGGCCTCTCGTTCGTGCATTCCGTCGTTCCTCCCGGTGCCTGGGCCGCGTGCCTCGCGGTCTTCGAGCGCGAGCTGTCGCCGCAGCAATTCTCCACGTGGATCAAGCCTTTGCAGTGCGTCACCCGATCCGGGTCGCTGTGCCTCACCGCGCCGAACCGGTTCGTGCTGCAGTGGGTACGCGAGCGCTTCGGCGGGCGCATCGAGACGCTCGCGCGCGAAAGCGCCGGTGGCGAGGTCAGCGTCGAATACGTGGTTGCCGTACGCGCGGCCGCCGACGAGGCTGCCACGCCGGCGGCGGCGGCCGAGCTTCCGTCCACAGCACCGACCGCGGCTGAGCCTCCATCCACGGCGCCGGCACGACCACCCGCCGCGGCGCCCGACAGCACCGCTGCGGCGTCGTTGGAACACGACCAGCGCCGCACGCTTCGCGGCCCGCCCGCGCTGGGCGGCGCAGGTGCCGCGACCAGCCCCGCGGCAGGACTGGCGGCGCAGCGTCGCCCCGAGCCGGGCGACCTCAACCCGGCCTTCACCTTCGAGTCGTTCGTCACCGGCAAGGCGAACCAGCTCGCCCGGGCGGCGGGGCTGCAGGTGGCCGAGCATCCGACTTCGTACAACCCGCTCTTCGTCTACGGCGGCGTCGGGCTCGGCAAGACGCATCTCATCCAGGCGATCGGGCAGCGGATCCTCGGCGAGAACCCGGCGGCGAAGATCCGCTATATCCACGCCGAGACTTACGTTTCCGACGTCGTGCGCGCCTACCAGCACAAGGCCTTCGACGACTTCAAGCGGCACTACCGCTCGCTCGACCTCCTGCTGATCGACGACATCCAGTTCATCGGCAACAAGAGCCGCACGCAGGAAGAGTTCTTCTACCTCTTCAACACGCTGATCGAGGCGCACCGGCAGGTGGTGATCACCTGCGACACGTTCCCGAAGGAGATCGAGGGGATCGAGGAGCGCCTGATCTCGCGCTTCGGCTGGGGCCTCACCGTCGCGCTCGAGCCGCCCGAGCTCGAGATGCGGGTCGCGATCTTCCTGTCGAAGGCGGCGTCGGTCGGCGTGCGCCTCGACGAGCAGGTCGCGTTCTTCGTCGCCAAGCACATCCGCAGCAACGTGCGCGAGCTCGAAGGGGCTCTGAAGCGCATCCTCGCCTACGCCGATTTCCATCGCCAGGAGATCACGCTGCCGGTGGTGAAAGAGGCGCTGCGCGATCTCCTCGCCGTGCACAACCGCCAGGTGTCGATCGAGAACATCCAGAAGACCGTCGCCGAGTACTACAAGCTGCGCGTCTCCGACATGCACTCGAAGAAGCGGTCGCGCGCAGTCGCGCGACCGCGCCAGGTCGCAATGGCGCTCGCGAAGGAGCTGACCCAGCTCTCGCTGCCCGAGATCGGCAGCAATTTCGGCGGGCGCGACCACACGACGGTGCTGCACGCATGCCGCCAGGTCGCGAAGCTGCGCGAGACGTTTCCCGACCTCAACCACGATATGAACGTGCTGCTGCAGGTGCTCCGGAGCTGAGCGGAAAGGGTATTTCCGCGGTATAATTCGTGGACTGTGCGGCCGCGCCAGGAATTCCGAAAGAAGTCCCCAAAAGATCCACCGCGGACACCGCGCTTATACGCCGGTTACGGTCGCAGCAAGTCCCTGAGTTGGTTGCGCAAATCGAGGTTTTCCGCGATCTGCGCCGCCCTCTATTAACGTTCTTGGTGTTCTAAATCATGCAGCTAAAACAAATCGCTCGCGATGCGTTGCTGGGTCCGCTGCAGGCCGTGTCGGGAATCGTCGAACGCCGCCAGACGCTGCCGATCCTCGCCAACGTGCTCCTCGAACGCAGGGACGGCAAGCTGCACGTAACGGCGACCGACCTCGAGATGCAGATCACCGCCGTCTCGGAGATCGCCGGCAAGGACGGCGAGGCGACGACCGTCGGCGCACGCAAGCTGCACGACCTCCTTCGCGCCCTCCCCGACGATGCGCAGCTGTCGGTCGACGTGTCGGGCAGCCGGATGACGGTGCGCGCCGGCCGCTCGCGCTTCAACCTGCAGACGCTCGCCGCCGCCGATTACCCGCGCATCAGCGTCGGCACCGAAAAGATCCAGTCGCTGTCGCTCGCGCAGAGCGATTTCCGCGCGCTGATCCGCCTCGCCGAATTCGCGATGGCGCAGCAGGACATTCGCTACTACCTGAACGGCATGCTGCTCGTCATCGACGGCGGCTCGCTGCAGGCGGTAGCGACCGACGGTCACCGGCTGTCGTGGGCGTCGCTCGCGGTCGGCGGCAACTACACGCGCCAGGAAGTGATCGTTCCGCGCAAGACGGTGCTCGAGCTCTCGAAGCTTCTCGCCGACACCGACGCGCCGGTCGCGATCGACATCCTCGCCAACCAGATCCGCTTCCACTTCGGCAACGTCGAGCTGGTGTCGAAGGTCGTCGACGGCAAGTTCCCCGACTACAACCGCGTGATCCCCACCGGGCATACGCGGATCGTCGAGGTCGAGCGCACGGCGCTACTCTCCGCGCTGCAACGCGCGGCAATCCTGTCGAACGAGAAGTTCCGCGGTGTGCGCATCGTGCTCGGTGACGGCGCACTTCGCATCGTCTGCGCGAACAGCGAGCAGGAGGAGGCCGAGGAGGAGCTGCCGGTCGACTATCACGGTGAGGCGCTCGATATCGGCTTCAACATCACCTATCTGCTCGACGCACTGTCGAACCTCGCGAGCGAGCACATCTCGATCGCGTTCGGCGACGCCGCCTCGAGCGCGCTCATCACCATGCCCGGCCGCGACGACTACAAGTACGTCGTGATGCCGATGCGCATCTAGGCTTCCATGACTCCCGCACAAGCCCGGCCACAGCCTCGCGGCGACACCTACGATTCGTCGAGCATCAAGGTCCTGAAGGGCCTCGATGCGGTGCGCAAGCGCCCCGGCATGTACATCGGCGACACCTCCGATGGCACCGGGTTGCACCACATGGTGTTCGAGGTCCTCGACAACGCGATCGACGAGGCGCTCGCCGGGTTCTGCGACGACATCAAGGTCGTGATCCACGCGGACAACTCGGTGTCGGTCGTCGACAACGGGCGCGGCATTCCGACCGACATCAAGGACGACGACGACGAGCGCCGGTCCGCCGCCGAGATCGTGATGACCGAGCTCCACGCGGGCGGCAAGTTCGACCAGAACAGCTACAAGGTGTCGGGCGGCCTGCACGGGGTCGGCGTGTCGGTGGTGAACGCGCTCTCGGACTGGCTGAAGCTCAGGATCTGGCGCAACGGCCGCATCCACCAGATGGAATTCCGCCAGGGCGTCCCGGTGGCGCCGCTCGCGGTGACGGGCACGACCGACCGCCGCGGCACCGAGGTGCACTTCATGGCGTCGCTCGCGACCTTCGGGCGCATCGAGTACCACTACGAGATCCTGGCGCGGAGGATCCGCGAGCTCTCGTTCCTCAACAACGGCGTGAAGATCGAGCTCGTCGATCAGCGCGACGGCAAGAGCGAGAACTTCGCCTACTCGGGCGGCATCCGCGGCTTCGTCGAGTTCATGAACCGCAGCAAGACGGTGCTGCACCCGAAGATCTTCCACGCGATCGGCGAGAAGGACGGCGTCATCGTCGAGGTGGCGATGCAGTGGAACGACTCCTACGCCGAGAACGTGCAGTGCTTCACCAACAACATTCCGCAGCGCGACGGCGGCACCCATCTCACCGGCCTGCGGCAGGCGATGACGCGCACGCTCAACAACTATATCGAGAAGGAAGAGATCGCGAAGAAGGCGAAGGTCGAGACCACCGGCGACGACATGCGCGAGGGTCTCACCTGCGTGCTGTCGGTGAAGGCTCCCGAGCCCAAGTTCAGCTCGCAGACCAAGGACAAGCTCGTCTCCTCCGAAGTGCAGCCGATCGTGCAGGAGATCGTGTCGGCGAAGCTCGCCGACTTCCTTCTCGAGCATCCGGCCGATGCGAAGATCATCTGCACGAAGATCGTCGACGCGGCGCGCGCGCGCGAGGCAGCGCGCAAGGCGCGTGAGATCACGCGCCGCAAAGGGGTGCTCGACGGCATGGGGCTTCCCGGCAAGCTCGCCGATTGCCAGGAGCGCGACGCGTCGCTGTGCGAGATCTATCTCGTCGAGGGCGATTCGGCCGGCGGCTCGGCGAAGCAGGGACGCGATCGGCGGTTCCAGGCGATCCTGCCGCTGCGCGGCAAGATCCTCAACGTCGAGCGCGCGCGCTTCGACAAGCTGGTCTCCTCGCAGGAGATCGTCACGCTGATCACCGCGCTCGGCACCGGCTTCGGCAAGGACGAGTTCAACGCCGACAAGCTGCGCTATCACCGCATCATCATCATGACCGACGCGGACGTCGACGGCTCGCACATCCGCACGCTGCTCCTCACGTTCTTCTATCGCCAGATGCCCGAGCTCGTCGAGCGCGGCCACATCTACATCGCGCAGCCGCCGCTGTACAAGGCGAAGCAGGGCAAGGAGGACGTCTATCTGAAGGACGATCACGAGCTGAAGCAGCATCTGCTTCGCGTCGCGCTGAAGGGCGCCCTGCTCGTTCCCGGAGCCGGTCGCGAGCCGCTTTCGGCTGAATCGCTCGGCGACGTCGCGCGCGAGTACCTGCTTGCCGAAGCGGTGATCGAGCGGCTCGGGCGTCTCGTCGAGCCCGCCGCGCTGCGCGCGATGCTGAACGGGGTCCGCATCGGCCTCGCGTCCGAGCGCGAGGCGACGCAAAGTGCCGAAGCGCTGCAGGCTGCGATCGACGATCGCGAGATCACCGCGAGCGCGCGCTACGACGCCGCGGGCGAAGCATGGCGAATCGTCGTCGTGCGCACGCATCACGGCACGCCGCACGCGAGCGCGCTCGACGCCGAGTTCCTCGCCGGCGGCGATGCCGCGCAGATCGGTCGCGCCGCCGAGGTCCTGCAGGGGCTGATCCATCCCGGCGCCGTCGTGCGCCGCGGCGAGCGCGAGCAGCCGATCGGCTCGTTCAAGGAGGGGCTCGACTGGCTCCTCGCACAGGCGCGCGAGAGCGTGTCGATCCAGCGCTACAAGGGCCTGGGCGAGATGAATCCCGAGCAGCTCTGGGAAACGACGATGGATCCCGCGGTCCGGCGCCTGCTCAAGGTGCAGATCGAGGACACGATCGGCTCCGAGGAGATCTTCTCGACGCTGATGGGCGAGCAGGTCGAGCCCAGGCGCGCGTTCATCGAGACCAACGCGCTTGGCGTGCGAAACCTCGACGTGTAGCGCTGCGGCGCTCATATCGTAATACGACGATTCTGTCTTGACGGTGGACGGAATCGCGGTCTAACTTATCGACCGGATCCGGAACCCCGCGGCGCGCGTCCGCCTGTCTCCAGGTTCGGAAGGGAAAGGGGACGTTCCGATGTACCGGTGGATTCCATCGATTGCGCGTGCCGGGCTCTGTCTCGGCGTTCTTGCTCTCGCTGCGTCAGGCGCGGCGGCAGCGGCCACCGCACCCGCGAAGGTTCCGAGTGTCGAGGATTTCTTCCGCAAGCCGGCGTACGGCCGACCCGAGCTGTCGCCGAACGGCAGGTATCTCGCCGTCATCGCGCCGGTCGGCGAGCATCTCGGCGTCGGCACGATCGACCTCGAATCGAAGAGCATCGAGAGGATGGAGGCGCCGTCCGACTCCGACGCGCTCCGCGTCGCGTGGCTCAACGACAAGCGCCTCGTCGTCACGATCGGTGACCTCAACCGCGCGACCGGCGATCCGCCCACCGCGCGCGGATACGTCGTCGTCAACCGCGACGGATCGGACCAGAAGATCCTCGGCGGCTACAACCGCGTGCGCATAGATTCGACGATCCGCGCGGGTGGATTCAAGCGGCCGTGGAGCGTGTCGGTGGTGCGCCCGATCGAGGGCACGAGCGACCTCCTCGTCACGGCGCTCGACCGCGACATCAAGAGTCTCGATCTCTACCGCTACGACACCGAGACCGGGAGCGCGAAGCTCCTCTCGTTCGAATCTCCCGGCTACGTCAGCCGCTGGGTCGTCGATTTCGACAACGTTCCGCGTGCGGCGGTCACCGACGACATCGACGACGACAAGGAAGCCTGGTACGTGCGCAAGAGCGCCGACAGTCCGTGGATCAGGATGGAGGAGGCGCACGTCGGCGACCTCGAGTCCGGGCCGATCCAGTTCGACGCGAGCGGAAAGATCCTCTACGTGTGGGCGCGCAGGAACGGCGACGACCGCGCTTCGATCTACGAGTACACCGTCGACACCGGAGCATGGAAGCAGGTGGTGAGCCACCCGGTTCGCGACATCGACGACGGCACTGCGTTCTTCATCGACGACTACGCCGATCGGAAGGTGCTCGGCCTCTACTACACCGACGACCGGCCCACCGTCGCGTGGTTCGACCCGGAGTACGCGCGCGTGCAGAAGGGCGTCGACGCGGCCCTTCCGGGAACGGTCAACTTCCTGCATCGCCGCAGGGACCGCTGGATCGTGACGTCGTTTTCGGACCGTGATCCGGGCGAGGCGTACCTGCTCGACGGCAAGACGATGAAGATGGAGAAGCTCTTCTCCTACGAGCCGCAGATCGACCCCGCCGCGATGTCGCCGACGAAGTGGGTGCGCTACCAGGCGCGCGACGGGCTCACCATCCCGGCGCTGTTGACGATCCCGAATTCGGCGCGCGGCAAGCCGGTCCCGCTCGTCGTCGACATCCACGGCGGCCCGAACGTCGAGGCGACGCAATGGGGCTACAACCCCGAGGCACAGTTCTTCGCGTCGCGCGGGTACGCCGTGCTCCAGCCGCAGTTTCGCGGCACCGAGGGGTTTGGCTGGAAGCTCGAATCGTCGGGGTTTCGCCACTGGGGCGACACCATGCAGAACGATCTCGCCGACGGCGTGAAGTGGGCGATCGCGCAGGGGATCGCCGATCCGGCACGCGTGTGCTTCTACGGCGCGAGCTACGGTGGTTACGCATCGGCTTGGGGATCGATCGCCAATGCCGATCTCCTCAAGTGCGCGGTCGTCTACGTCGGGGTGACCTCGATCGACTACCTGTTCGATAACGCGCAAACCGACATATCACGCGTCGCCGAGAAGGACCAGCTGATGGTCGAACGGATCGGCGACCCGAAGACCGAGCGCGCACGCTTCAAAAGCGTCAACCCGGTGGACAACGCCCAGCGGGTCGGCGTGCCGCTCCTCCTCGCCTACGGCGCGAGCGACCGGCGCGTTCCGCTCGTTCACGGCACGTCGTTCCGCGATGCGCTCGACAAGTATCACAAGCGCTACGAGTGGGTCGTGTACGCGAACGAGGGGCACGGCTTTACGAAGGACAAGGACGTCTTCGATTTCTACGGCCGCGTCGAGCGCTTCCTCGCGAAGTACCTCGGCGGGATCGCGACGAGTGGCAAGCCCGAAGGTGCGGAAGCGCACTGATCGCCGCGGGCGAAATGCCGATGCGACGCGCAATTCGATGGATATCTCCATGAAGCTCGGCAGAATCGGAGTCGCGCTCCTCGCAACGGCGATCGCCGCGGTCGTCGCAATCGCCCCCGCCGGCGCCCAGCAGGCGCGCTTCATCGTGAAGTTCAGGGACTCGGGTGTCGCGAGCGCGAAGTCGGCGTCGGCGAAGGCGGCTCGAATTGCCAAGCTCGCGAGTGCTGCGAGCACTCCGCTGCGCAAGCTTCGCGACATGGGCCTCGGCGCCGAAGTGCTGGTCGCCGACGGGGTCCGCGGCGATGCGGCCGCCGAAGCGATCGCGTCGAAGCTCGCCGCCGATCCGGCAGTCGAGTTCGCCGAGGTCGATCACCTGCGCCATCCGCTCGGATCGTTTCCGGTCAACGACCAGTACATCGGATCGCAGTTCTATCTCTTCACCGGGTCGACCGGCATCAATGCGTTCGACGCGTGGGCGGTGACGCACGGGTCGCCGAACGTGACGGTCGCGGTGATCGACACCGGCTACCGGCCGCACATCGATCTCGCCGGACGTTTCCTTCCCGGCTACGACATGATCTCGGATCCGGCCGTGGCGAACGACGGCGGCGGCCGCGATGCTGATGCCAGCGACCCCGGCGACTGGCTGACGACACTCGATGTGCAAAGCGGGACCTTCGCCGGCTGCGAGGCGCGCTGGAGCACCTGGCACGGCACCTCGGTCTCCGGAGTCATCGCGGCCAACGTGAACAACATCGCCTACACGGCGGGCATCGACTGGAACGCGAAGATCCTGCCGGTGCGCGTGCTCGGCCGCTGTGGTGGTTACGATTCCGACATCGTCGACGGCATGTTGTGGGCAGCCGGCCTGTCGGTGCCCGGCGTCCCGGACAATCCGCATCCCGCGCAGGTCCTGAACCTGAGCCTCGGCGGCGAGAGTGCGTGCCCGTCCGTCTATCCGTCAGCGATCGCGGCGATCTACCGGCACGGCATCACGCGTGCGATCGTCGTTGCAGCGGGCAACAGCGCCGAGGACGTATCGAAGTCCTCGCCGGCGAATTGCCCCGGAGTGATTTCCGTCGCGTCGACGACGACGACCGGCAATCTCGCGGCGTACAGCAACTTCGGCCCCGGCATCCTCGTATCGGCGCCCGGGGGCAGCGCCAATCCGTCGTTCACCGATCAGGTCGTCGTCGTGCTGTCGAATCTCGGCAGCGAGGGCCCGACGACGGATACGGTCAAGTACGAAGGCGGCACCAGCTTTTCGGCGCCGATGGTGTCGGGGACGATCGCGCTGATGCTCGCGGTGAATCCGGCGCTCTCGTCCAATCAGATCGAATCGATCCTCACGTCGACCGCATCGCCGTTCATCGAAGGCTCCGACTGCACGACCGCGAGATGCGGTGCCGGGGTCGTCAATGCCGGCGCAGCCGTACGGAAGGCTTCGGCGCCACCACCTCCCAACTATCAGGGCCTGTGGTGGGCGTCGCCGGCGACGTCGGAGTCGGGCTGGGGTTTGAACGTTGCGCATCAGGGCAACCTTATCTTCGCCACCTGGTTCACCTACGACACTTCGGGCAAGGCGCTGTGGCTGTCGATGAC
>DASVGI010000013.1:0-10048 GCA_036379595.1 Casimicrobiaceae bacterium
CGGGCCACGAGCCCGCGGCCGCACGCGCTTCCGGGACCTAACCGGTCGAAAACGCGTCCAAAAGACACGCCCCACGCGGAGCCATCGATGAGCCCTTCCGGCAACCCTGCCGCGCTGCGCGCGGTTTCCCTCGACGACAAGTACGAGCTCGGCACCGGGCGCGTGTTCCTGACCGGTGTGCAGGCGCTGGTGCGCCTCCTGATCCTGCAGCGCCAGCGCGACGCCGCGGCTGGGCTCAACACCGGCGGGTTCGTCTCCGGGTATCGCGGGTCGCCTCTGGGCGGCCTCGACCAGTCGCTGTGGAAGGCGTCGAAGTTCCTCGAGCGCGCACGGATCAGGTTCCAACCGGGCTTGAACGAAGACCTTGCCGCGACGGCGATCTGGGGCACGCAGCAGGTGACGATGTACCCCGGCGCCAACGTCGACGGCGTGTTCGCGATGTGGTACGGCAAGGGGCCGGGTGTGGACCGCTGCGGCGACGTGTTCAAGCACGCGAACTTCGCCGGTACGTCGAAGCACGGCGGCGTGCTGGTGCTTGCCGGCGACGATCACGCGGCGAAATCGTCGACGTTGCCGCACCAGTCGGACCACCAGTTCTCGGCGGCGATGATGCCGGTACTCTATCCGGCCTCGGTGCAGGAGATCCTCGAGCTCGGCCTGCACGGCTTCGCGATGAGCCGCTACTCGGGCTGCTGGGTCGGCTTCAAGTGCGTGTCCGACACCGTCGAGAGCTCGGCGTCGGTCGACGGCGACGCGTCCGACGTGAGCATCGTCATCCCCGACGATTTCCCGCTGCCGCCCGACGGCGTGTCGATCCGCTGGCCCGACCCGTTCCTCGCGACCGAGGCGCGGATGCAGGACTACAAGGTCTACGCGGCGCTCCACTACTGCCGCGTCAACCAGCTCAACCGCATCGTCATCGATTCGGCCTCACCCGACAAGCCCGCACGCCTCGGCATCATCACGAGCGGCAAGAGCTATCTCGACGTTCGCCAGGCGCTCGAAGACCTCGGCATCAGCGACGCCGACGCGGCCGAGATCGGCATCCGTCTCTTCAAAGTCGCGATGCCGTGGCCGCTCGAGCCCGAGGGCGTGCGCCATTTCGCCGAAGGGCTCGACGAGATCCTGGTGGTCGAGGAGAAGCGCCAGATCGTCGAGTACCAGTTGAAGGAGCAGCTCTACAACTGGCGCGACGACGTGCGCCCGCGTGTGGTCGGCAAGTTCGACGAGAAAGGCGAGTGGGTGCGCCCGCACGGCGACTGGCTCCTGCCGCCGCATGCGGAGTTGACGCCGGCGATGATCGCGCGCGTGATCGCGCAGCGCATCGCGCGTCTCGAGCTCCATCCAAGGCACGCCGAGCGAATCAGGAGCCGCGTCGAGTTCATCAACCAGAAGGAGCGCGCGCTCGCGAAGCCGAAGGTCTCGCTGACGCGCATCCCGTACTACTGCTCGGGCTGCCCGCACAACACGTCGACCAACGTTCCCGAAGGGAGTCGCGCGACCGCGGGCATCGGCTGCCACGTGATGGCGATCTGGATGGATCGGCGCACGTCGACCTACACGCACATGGGCGGCGAAGGCGCGCCGTGGATCGGCCAGGCGCCGTTCACCGACGAGAAGCACATCTTCGCGAACCTCGGCGACGGCACCTACTACCACAGCGGCATCCTGTCGATCCGTGCCGCGGTCGCGGCGAAGGTGAACCTCACCTACAAGATCCTCTACAACGACGCCGTCGCGATGACCGGCGGGCAGCCGGTCGACGGGCCGATCTCGCCCGCCGACATCGCGCGCCAGTGCGCGGCCGAAGGGGTTGCGAAGATCGTCGTCGTCAGCGACGAGCCCGGCAAGTACCCGGCCGGCACGTTCGCGAGCGACATCGAGATCCACCATCGGCGCGAGCTCGACGCGGTGCAGAAGGCGCTGCGCGAGACCGCCGGCACGACGATCCTCCTCTACGACCAGACCTGCGCCGCGGAGAAGCGCCGGCGCAGGAAGCGCGGCAAGTTTCCCGATCCCGCGAAGCGCGTGTTCATCAACGAGCTCGTCTGCGAGGGTTGCGGCGACTGCGGCGTGAAGTCGAACTGCGTGTCGGTGACTCCCGTCGAGACCGAGTTCGGCAGGAAGCGCGCGATCGACCAGTCGGCGTGCAACAAGGACTATTCGTGCGTCGAGGGCTTCTGCCCGAGCTTCGTCACCGTCGAAGGCGGGCGGCTGCGCAAGCCGAAGAAGGCCGACGCCGCCGACTTTCCGTCGCTCCCGGAGCCTGCGCGCGTGGCGAGCGACAAGCCGTACGGCATTCTGGTCACCGGCATCGGCGGCACCGGAGTCGTCACGATCGGCGCGCTGCTCGGCATGGCGGCGCACCTCGAAGGCAAGGGTGTTTCGGTGCTCGACATGACCGGGCTCGCGCAGAAGAACGGCGCCGTCGTCTCGCACGTGCGGATCGCCGACGACCCGGCGCAGCTCTACGCGACGCGGATTGCCGCGGGTGAAGCGAAGCTCGTGCTCGCGTGCGACATCCTGACCGGCATCGGCGACGAGGCGCTCGCGAAGATGCAGAAAGGCGTCACGAAGGCGCTCGTCAACAGTGCGCGCGTGATGCCGGCGCAGTTCACGCGCGAGCCCGACCTCGCCTTTCCGATCGGCTCGATGGAGCAGGAGATCAAGGACGGCGTCGGCCCCGGAGACGCCGAGTTCCTCGACGCGACGCGGCTCGCGACCGGCCTTATGGGCGATTCGATCGCGACCAACCTCTTTATGGTCGGCTACGCGTGGCAGCGCGGCCTCCTGCCGCTCTCCGAGGCATCGATCCTGCGCGCGATCGAGTTGAACGGCGCGGCGGTCGACGCGAACGTGCAGAGCTTCCGCTGGGGCCGCCTCGCCGCGGTCGATCCGCAGCGCGTCGCCGCCGCCGCGATTCCTGCTGCAGTTCCCGACTCGCAGCGCCTCTCGGGCTCACTCGACGAGGTGATCGAGCGCCGGCGGGCGTTCCTCACCGGGTATCAGGACGCGAAGTACGCCGCGCGCTACACCGACTTCGTCGAGCGCGTGCGCGCGGCCGAGACCGCGAAGGAGCCGGGGGCGACCGACCTCACCGAGGCCGTTGCACGCAACTACTTCAAGCTGCTCGCGGTGAAGGACGAGTACGAAGTCGCGCGGCTCTATGCGGAGACCGACTTCGTCGACCGTGTCGCCGCGCAGTTCGAGGGTGATTACAAGCTCCACTTCCACCTCGCTCCGCCGACGCTGAAGCACCCCGACGCGGCGACGGGGGAAGCAAAGAAGTCGGAGTACGGGCCGTGGATGATGTCGGCGTTTCGCGTGCTGGCGAAGATGAGGCACCTGCGCGGCGGACCGCTCGACGTCTTCGGACGCACGGCGGAGCGACGGCAAGAGCGCGTACTCGCCGCCAATTACGAGCGGCAGATCGACGCCCTCCTCGCCCGGCTGTCACCGCACAACTACGCGATCGCCGTCGAGATCGCGTCGATTCCCGAGCACGTTCGCGGCTACGGCCACGTGCGCGCGCGCCATCTCGCGGACGCGAAGAAGCGCGAGGCCGAGCTTCTCGAGCACTTCGCTTCGGCGACCACGGCCGCGGCGGCGCGCGTTGCCGAAGCGCAGGCCGCGGACTAGGGGAAACCCGGGACGGACCACGTTTTTCGCAGCGAAGGACTCAGCAACTGCGCGCAGGGTGACGAAAAACGTGGTCCGTCCCGGGTTTCCTCAGCGCGCGTCGATGCGCGCGCGCGCTCGATAGTAGAGGTTCGCGGTGCGCGTCCCCGAGCGACAGAAGCCGAGCACCGGCTTCGGCAGCCGCTCGATTAGCGCTTCCATCGCCTCGACCTCGGCCGGCGTCTGCATCGCCGATTTCACCGGCAGGTACACATAGGCGAGTCCTGCCGTGTTCGCCGCGTGCTCGATCGCTTCCGACGTCGGCTGCGTCGGACCACCTTCGTGGTCGGGCCGGTTGTTGACGATGCTCTTGAATCCCGCCGCGGCGATCGCCGCGACATCCCCCGGAGCAATTTGCGCCGCGGTCGCGAAATCGCTTTCGAGCCACTTGTACTGAAGGGTCACGCTGCCTCTTCCCGATTGATTTGGGGCCGGCCACCCCCGTGGCGGCTCGCATTCCCCCTATTTTGCACTGCGGCATCGATCGTCGCCAAGCGATCGCGCACCCGGTTGACCTTGCATCCCGTCGATCGTGACTCCCGGCCATCGCGCCTCGCGTCGCATTTCTGCAACGGCTGGCGACCGCTCGTCGGCTCCGGTCACGACCCTTGGTTGGACCCTGGAGGCAGTGGACGAATCGGGGGACGACGGCGGGAAAAGCGGTGGATCGCCGGTGCGGAACACGTGGATATCCGCGTGGACATGCAGCCGCGGCGCCGCTCGCCTCGCGAGCCAGAATGACGCAACGACTACCCGAACCGGGCTTGCACACGGCGCCGCGAGCCACTATGCTTGGTGACTAGAAGCAAATCGAACACAACATGTTGTGGGCCCTGCCAGGAGGGCCTTCTCCGGGCGCTCGCTTGGGCGCTCCGGCGCGAGGGGCGGAGGCCCCGCGCCGCAGACCCCCGTCACCACCGTCCGAGTCCAGGAGTCGCACCCATGCAGATCGCCGCCACGTCCGCCACCGCATCGTCGAATCCGCCGCGCGAGCTCGTCGTGGGTGAGCCCGGCAGTCCGGTCGCGGCGGCGGCCGATCCCCGTTACGCACAGCTCAAGGTGATCCGCCGGAACGGGGCCGTCGTGGGTTTCGAGCCGGCCAAGATCACGATCGCGATGGCGAAGGCGTTCCTCGCCGTCAACGGCGGGCATGGCGCCGCGTCGGCGCGCGTGCGCGACGAGGTGACCAAGCTCACCGACGCCGTCGTCACCGCGCTGATGCGGCGCAAGCCCGAAGGCGGCGCGATCCACATCGAGGAGATCCAGGACCAGGTCGAGCTCGCGCTGATGCGCGGCGGCGAGCATCAGGTCGCCCGCGCCTACGTGCTCTATCGCGAAAAGCGCGCGCAGGAGCGTGCGCAGGCGAAGGGACGCGAGGACGCGACGCGCGAGACGCCGGTGCTTCACGTCGTCGAGCACGGCGAGAAGAGGCCGCTCGACCTCGCGCGTCTGACCGAGCTCGTTCGCGCGTCGTGCGCGGGCCTCGCCGACGCCGACCCCGACCGGATACTCAAGGCGACGCTCAAAGACCTCTACGACGGCGTGCCGATGGACGAAGTGCGCAAGTGCGTCGTGCTCGCCGCGCGCACGCTGATCGAGAAGGACCCGGCGTACTCGTATGTGTCGGCGCGGCTCCTCCTCGACGCGCTGCGGTACGAAGCCCTCGGCAGCGAAGCAACGCAGGCCGACATGCAGACGCGCTACGCCGAATACTTCCCCGAGTTCGTCGCGCACGGCATCAGGATCGGCCTCTTGAACGAGGCGCTCGCGCAATTCGACCTCGCGCGGCTCGGCAAGGCGCTCGACCCCGCGCGCGACCTCGCCTTCGGCTACTTGGGCCTGCAGACGCTCTACGACCGCTATTTCCTCGTCGACCAGCACGCCGCGCACGGCAACGCCGGGCGGCGCTTCGAGCTGCCGCAGTGCTTCTTCATGCGCGTCGCGATGGGCCTCGCGCTGAACGAGGTCGACCGCGAGACGCGCGCGATCGAGTTCTACGACGTGTTGTCGCGCTTCGACTTCATGAGCTCGACGCCCACACTCTTCAACTCGGGCACACATCGCTCGCAGCTCTCGTCGTGCTATCTGACGACGGTCGCCGACGACCTCGACGGGATCTACGAGGCGATCAAGGAGAACGCGCTGCTGTCCAAATTCGCCGGCGGGCTGGGCAACGACTGGACCAATGTCCGCGCAATGGGCTCGCACATCAAGGGCACCAACGGCAAGAGCCAGGGCGTCGTTCCGTTCCTCAAGGTCGTCAACGACACGGCGGTAGCCGTCAATCAGTGCTTCGCCCCCGACACGCTCGTGCATACGGCGCAGGGCGCGCTGCCGATCCGTGACGTCAAACGCGGCGATCTCGTCCTCGGCCGGAGCGGCGTCTATCGCGAGGTGCTCGAGCGCTACGTCTACAACCAGGACGGCCCGATGGTCGCGATCGACGTCAAGCATTCGATCGAGGCGCTCGAAGTGACCGACGCGCATCCGCTGTGGGCGCTTCCCGGCGTACCGATGGAGCAGGCCGAAGCGCGCACGCAGGCGTGGCTCGACAAGGGCAAGGTGACGCCGCGCTGGATCGAAGCCGGCAAGCTCGCGTGCGGCGACTACGTCGGCTTCGCCATTCCGACCGAGATCGTCCCCGTGCAGGGCTTCACCGACGACGACGCGCGCCTCTACGGCATCCTGCTCGGTGACGGGCACCTCTCGAAGGATGGCGGGCAATGGGGTGTCTCGGGCAATCCGCAATGCGACACGCACCTCGCCTTCGTGCGCGACTACCTCGCCAGGCGCGGCATCCACTTCTGGGAGACGTCGCGCGGCGCCAACTACGCACAGGTGCGCTGGGCCGCGGGCCGCGGAGTCGTCCGCGATGCGACGACCGGCCGCATCGCCGGCGCCGGCGAAGCAACGCTCCCATTCGCGTACGACGACCTCTATGACGCGCGCCACGCGAAGCGCGTCGCGCGGCGCTTCGCGCACCTGCCGCGGCAGCAGACGCTGGCGCTGGTGCGCGGCCTCCTCGAAACCGACGGAGGTGTGTCGCGCGGGAAGGGGATCTATTTCACGACGACGTCGCGTCCGCTCGCCGAAGGGCTTCGCTACCAGATGCTGCGCCTCGGCGTTCCGGTCGCGGGCCAGTACCGCGAGCGCGCCAACGCGCACTCGGGCGTGCGCTCGGACGGCTCGCCGGTGACATTTACCGGCACCACGAAATCGGTCGACCTGCGCATTCCGGCGATACCCGAGGTCGCGGCACTCGTCGGCTGCCGGCCGATCGCGAAGCGCAACTGGATCACGCACGGGGGCATGCTGTACTCGCGCGTGAAGTCGGTGCGTGCGATTGCGCCGAAGCCGCTCGTCGTCGATCTCAAGGTCGACATCGACGCGTCGTACATGACCGCGGCCGGCCTCGCGCACAACGGCGGCAAGCGCAAAGGCGCCGTCTGCACCTACCTTGAAACCTGGCACCTCGACATCGAGGAATTCCTCGAGCTTCGCAAGAACACCGGCGACGACCGGCGGCGCACGCACGACATGAACACCGCCAACTGGGTGCCGGATCTCTTCATGAAGCGCGTCGTCGAGGGCGGCGACTGGACGCTCTTTTCGCCGTCCGACGTGCCCGATCTGCACGACAAGTGGGGCCGCGCGTTCGAAGAGGCCTACGTGCGTCACGAGGAGCGCGCGGCGCGCGGCGAGATCAGGCTCTACCGCAAGGTCCCGGCGGTGCAGCTCTGGCGCAAGATGCTCTCGATGCTGTTCGAGACCGGGCATCCGTGGATCACCTTCAAGGACGCGTGCAACGTCCGCTCGCCGCAGCAGCACACCGGCACCGTGCACAGCTCGAATCTGTGCACCGAGATCACTCTCAACACGAGCGCAACCGAGATCGCCGTGTGCAACCTGGGCTCGGTGAACCTCCTCGCGCACATGGTCGAGAAGGATGGCGGGTGGAAGCTCGACCAGGCGAGGCTCGCGCGCACGATCACGACCGCGATGCGCATGCTCGACAACGTGATCGACATCAACTACTACGCGGTCGCCAAGGCGCGTAACTCGAACCTGAAACACCGTCCGGTCGGGCTCGGCATCATGGGCTTCCAGGACTGCCTGCACCGGATGCGCGTGCCCTACGCATCCGAGGCCGCCGTCGCGTTCGCCGACAGCGCGATGGAAGCGGTCTGCTACCACGCGTACCGGGCATCGACCGAGCTCGCCGAGGAGCGCGGCCGCTACAGCTCGTTCAAGGGAAGCCTGTGGGACCGCGGCATCCTGCCGCAGGACACGCTCGCACTCCTGCGCGACGAGCGCGGCGGCTACGTCGACATCGACGAATCGTCGACGCTGGACTGGGATGGGCTGCGCGCGCGCATCGCCGCCTACGGCATGAGGAACTCGAACTGCGTCGCGATCGCCCCGACCGCGACGATCTCGAACATCATCGGCGTCGCCGCGTCGATCGAGCCCGAGTACCAGAACATCTACGTGAAGTCGAACCTCTCCGGCGAGTTCACCGTGGTGAACGAGCAGCTCGTCGCGGACCTGAAGGAGCTCAATCTCTGGGACGAGGTGATGGTTGCCGACCTCAAGCACTTCGACGGCTCGCTCGCGCGGATCGACCGCGTGCCCGCGGCGCTGCGCGAGCTCTACGCGACCGCGTTCGAGATCGAGCCGCGCTGGATCGTCGAGGCCGGCGCACGAAGGCAGAAGTGGATCGACCAGGCGCAGAGCCTCAACATCTACATGGCGGGAGTGTCGGGGAAGAAGCTCGACGAGACGTACAAGCTCGCCTGGCAGCGCGGGTTGAAGACCACGTATTACCTGCGCTCGCTCGCGGCCACTTCGGCGGAGAAGTCGACCGGCCGCGGCGGCGAGCTCAACGCGGTGCCGGAGACCGGCACGCTCGCGTCGGGAGCAGGAGGCTACGCCGCCGGTGCCAATGCGACGCTGACATCGGCGGCGGACGCGAACGAACCACGCTTCTGCTCCATCGACAACCCCGAGTGCGAAGCCTGCCAGTGAGATGTGGGAGGCTCGGACCAGCCTGCGGCAGCCGATCCCTTCGAGGGTGAGGCGTGGCAGCGCTGTGATCGCGGACCCGCGCGAACCCAGACAGGACGCCGGTACGGCGTGGACGCGCGAGCACCCCGCAAGGCCCGCGGGCCGGCAACGGCCCGCTCACCTTGTACAAGGAGGCACCCGTTGGCACGCTACGAGTACGCACCCCGGCACATCATCGACGCGCGCTACCTCGGCGATTACAAGGTCTGGCTCGAGTTCAACGACGGCCGCAAGGGCGTCGTCGATCTCGCCGACGAGCTTCACGGCGAGACCCTCGAGCCACTGCGCGACCGCGACCGCTTCGCGCAGTTCTACCTCGATTACGGGCTCGCATCGATCGCCTGGATCGACGGCCAGGATTTCGCGCCAGAGTTTCTGTACGAGCGCCTCGCGGCGATGAACTGATGGAGAACGCATCATGCTGAGCTTCGACGACGACCTCACCGCCGCCCCGGCGTCACCGCGTGCGCGCGGCGAGACGCCGGAAACGATTCGCGCCCAGATGGCCGGCGGGATCCTCTCCCGCGAGCCAGTGCACGACCTCGACGCCGAGCAGCACGCGCTCGCGAGCGCCCACGGCCGCGTGCGCGTCGAGGACAAGCGCGTCATCAACGGCCAGGCCGATGTCAACCAGCTCGTGCCGTTCAAGTACAAGTGGGCGTGGGACAAGTACCTCGCCGGCTGCGCGAACCACTGGATGCCGCAGGAAATCAACATGCAGCGCGACATCGAGCTGTGGAAGAACCCGCGCGGCCTCACCGACGACGAGCGATTGATCGTCAAGCGCAACCTCGGCTTCTTCGTCACCGCCGACAGCCTCGCCGCCAACAACATCGTGCTTGGCACCTACCGCCACATCACCGCGCCGGAATGCCGTCAATATCTGCTGCGTCAGGCGTTCGAGGAGGCGATCCACACGCACGCGTACCAGTACATCGTCGAGAGCCTCGGCCTCGACCAGGCCGAGATCTTCAACGCCTACCACGAAGTGCCGTCGATCCGCGACAAGGACCGCTTCCTGCTGCCGTTCATCGAGACGCTGACCGACCCGACGTTCCGGACCGGCACGATGGAGGCCGACCAGCAGCTCCTGAAGAGCCTGATCGTATTCTCGTGCATCATGGAAGGGCTCTTCTTCTACGTCGGCTTCGTGCAGATCCTCGCCATGGGCCGGCAGAACAAGATGACCGGCGCCTCCGAGCAGTACCAGTACATCCTGCGCGACGAATCGATGCACTGCAATTTCGGCATCGACCTCGTCAACACGATCAAGATGGAGAACCCGCAACTCTGGACGCCGCAGTTC
>DASVGI010000014.1:0-26696 GCA_036379595.1 Casimicrobiaceae bacterium
TGTTGCCTGAGAGCGCGGCGCGCTCTCAGGCAACAGGCAAGACCTGACCCCGCCGGGAACCTACCCGCCCTTCTTCACGCTGCGCACGCGCAGCGTCGGCATCGCCGCGATGACCTTCGCGCCCGCGACGCAATCGACGAAGTAACGTCGGCGGCCGGCGACCTCCTCGTCGACGAGACCGTGGATGTCGGTGTCGAAGCCGGGGAAGCGCTCGTTGAAGTCGCGCGCGAATTGCAGGTACTTGACGATCTGCCGGTTGAAGCGCTCGCCGGGGATCAGGAGCGGAATGCCCGGCGGATAAGGTGTGAGCAGCACGCTGGTGACGCGGCCTTCGAGGTCGTCGATCTCGACGCGCTCGATCTCGCGATGCGCCATCCGCGCGAAGGCGTCGGCCGGCCGCATCGCCGGCTCGAGGTTCGACAGGTACATCTCGGTGGTGAGGCGTCCGATGTCGTTCGCCCGGTAGATGCCGTGGATGCTGTCGCAGAGATCGCGCAACCCGATCTTCTCGTAGCGCGGATACGCCTGCACGAACTCGGGCAGCGCGCGCCACAGTGGATGGTTCGCGTCGTAATCGGCCTTGAACTGCTGCAACGCGGTGACGAGCGTGTTCCAGCGGCCCTTCGTGATGCCGATCGTGAACATGATGAAGAACGAATAGAGCCCGGTCTTCTCGACGATGACGCCGTGCTCGGCGAGATACTTGGTGACGATCGCCGCGGGGATGCCCTGCTCGGCGAAATCGCCGGATACGTCGAGCCCCGGCGTCAGCACGGTCGCCTTGATCGGGTCGAGCATGTTGAACCCCGGCGCGAGGTTGCCGAAGCCGTGCCACTTGTCCTCGGCGCGGATCATCCAATCCTCGCGGTCGCCGATCCCTTCCTCGGCGAGCTTGTCCGGCCCCCACACCTTGAACCACCACGAGTCGCCGAACTCGTCGTCGACCTTGCGCATCGCGCGGCGGAAGTCGAGCGCTTCGATGATCGACTCCTCGACGAGCGCGGTCCCGCCGGGCGGCTCCATCATCGCGGCGGCGACGTCGCACGAGGCGATGATCGCGTACTGCGGCGACGTCGACGAATGCATCAGGTACGCCTCGTTGAAGCGATAGCGGTCGAGCTGGCGGGTCTCGCTGTTCTGCACGAGGATCTGCGACGCCTGCGACAGCCCGGCGAGGAGCTTGTGCGTCGACTGCGTCGAGATGACGAGCGCGTCCTTCGAGCGCGGGCGGTCGCGACCGATCGCGTGCATCCCGCGGTAGAACTCGTGAAACGCCGCGTGCGGCAGCCACGCCTCGTCGAAGTGCAGCGTGTCGATCTTCGTCGACAGCAGGTCCTTGATCGCATCGACGTTGTAGAGCACGCCGTCGTAGGTGCTCTGCGTAATGGTCAGGATCCGCGGCTTGGTCTTGACGTTGCGCGCGAATGGGTGCGCACGGATCTTCCGCTCGATGCTCTCCCAGCGGAATTCCTCCATCGGGATCGGGCCGATGACGCCCATGTGGTTGCGCGTCGGCGTCAGGAACACCGGAATCGCCCCGGTCATCGTGATCGCGTGCAGCACCGACTTGTGGCAGTTGCGGTCGACGACGACGATGTCGCCCGGCGCAACCGTCGCGTGCCAGACCATCTTGTTCGACGTCGACGTGCCGTTGGTGACGAAGAAGAGCTCGTCGGTGTTGAAGATCCGCGCCGCGTTGCGCTCGGACGCCGCAACCGGGCCCGAGTGATCGAGGAGCTGGCCGAGCTCGTCGACCGAATTGCAGACGTCGGCGCGAAGCAGGTTCTCGCCGAAGAACTGGTGGAACATCTGCCCGACCGGGCTCTTCAGGAACGCGACGCCGCCCGAGTGCCCCGGACAGTGCCACGAGTACGAGCCGTCGTTCGCGTAGTGCACGAGCGCGCGGAAGAACGGCGGCGCGAGGCTGTCGAGGTAGGTCCGGGCCTCGCGCAGGATGTAGCGCGCGACGAACTCGGGCGTGTCCTCGTTCATGTGGATGAAGCCGTTCAGCTGGCGCAGGATGTCGTTCGGAATGTGCCGCGACGTCCGCGTCTCGCCGTGCAGGAACACCGGGATCTCGGAGTTCCGGAAGCGGATCTCCTCGACGAAGGCACGGAGCTTTGCGAGCGCCGTCCCGGTCTCCTCGGGCGATCCGGCGCCGAACTCCTCGTCGTCGATCGACAGGATGAACGCCGACGCGCGCGACTGCTGCTGCGCGAAGCTCGCGAGGTCGGTGTAGCTCGTCACTCCGAGCACTTCGCCGCCCTCTTCCTCGATGGCACGGGCGAGCGCGCGGATGCCGAGCCCGCTCGCGTTCTCCGAACGATAGTCCTCGTCGATGATGACGACGGGAAAACGAAATTTCATTGATCACTCCCGGGCCCGTGGCCCGCCACCAATAGGAAAAGGGGGCGCCCGATCCCGGACGCCCCACGCCTGGAGCAGCATTGTGCGCCGTCGCTGCCGGCCGCGCGACGGGTTGGACCACGCCGGCGCGCGGAAGTGCGCCGCGTGGTGCGCGTACAACACGCCGCGGGAGCGCGCGACGCTCGCGGGTATGATCACGCGTCCCGCGACCCGCCGCAGGGTCCCCGGAACGCCCCTCCACCGCAGCCGCGCCCACCATGGCCCTCAACCTCTTCAGTCGCCTGATGCCGCCGGAGAAGAGCTTCACCGCCCTCTTCAGCGAGCAGGCGGAATGCGTCGTCGCGGCCGCCGGCGAGCTGCGCGACATGCTCGCCCAGCGCGAAAGCGCGATCGACGCGCACGTGGCGTCGATTCGCGCGATCGAGTCGAAGGCCGACAGCGTCGTCCGCGAGATCTTCCTCTCCGCCAACCGGACCTTCTACGCGCCGATCGACCGCGAGGACATCCTGACGCTTGCGCACGACCTCGACGACATCGTCGATCTGATCGAAGACACCGCGAAGGGCATCCAGCGGTATTCGCTCTGGGCCTTTCCACAGGAGATCCAGACGATGGTGAACAGCGTCGTCGAGAGCGCCGCGCTCCTCGCCAGGGCGATTCCGTTTCTCGATTCGATCACGCGTGAGCATCGGACGATCTTCGCGATCTGCGAGCAGGTCGGCGCGATCGAGGAACTGGCCGACGAGGCCTTCGACGCCGCCCTGGCACGCATTCGCGCCGAGCTCGGCAGCGGAAGCCTCGATACGATCGGCTACCTCGACCGGAAGGAGCTCTACGAGCTGATCGAGCGCGTCGTCGACAAGTGCGACGACGTCGCGAACGAGATCCAGACGCTGACCGCGAAGCACGTCTGACGCATCGCGCGCCGATGCACGCCGCCGCACTGAGCACCTGGGCCGTCGTCGCGCTGGTCGGGATCGCGCTGTTGTTCGACTTCATGAACGGGCTGCACGACGCCGCCAATTCGATTGCGACCGTCGTGTCGACCCGCGTTCTGCAGCCCTTCGCGGCCGTGCTGATGGCGGCGTTCTTCAACTTCATCGCGTTCCTGGTCTTCGGCCTGCACGTCGCCGACACGCTCGGTACCGGCATCGTCCACGCCGGCATCATCGATGCGCACGTGATCTTCGGCGCGCTCGCGGGGGCGATCATCTGGAACGCGATCACCTGGGGACTCGCGCTGCCGTCGTCCAGCAGCCACGCGCTGATCGGCGGGCTGACCGGAGCGGGTGTCGCCAAGGCCGGCTGGGGGGCGGTAGTCGTCGGCGGGCTCGGCAAGACGGTCCTGTGGATCGTCGTGTCGCCACTGCTCGGCTTCGTGCTCGCGCAGCTCATCGTCGTCGGCGTCGTCTGGGCGAACGTTCGCTCGACGCCTTACGCCGTCGACCGGCGCTTCCGCATCCTCCAGCTCGCGTCGGCGTCGCTGTATTCGCTCGGACACGGGGGCAACGACGCGCAGAAGACGATGGGGATCATCGCCGTGCTGCTCTTTTCGCAGGGCCTGCTCGGCGACCACTTTCACGTCCCGTTCTGGGTGGTGATCGCGTGTCAGCTCGCGATGGCGCTCGGCACGCTGACCGGCGGCTGGCGCATCGTGCACACGATGGGGACGCGCATCACCCACCTGAAGCCGATCCAGGGCTTCTGCGCCGAGACGGGCGGCGCGATCACGCTGTTCGTCGCCACGGCACTCGGTATCCCGGTGTCGACGACGCACACGATCACCGGCGCGATCATTGGCGTCGGCGCGGCGCGGCGTGCCGCCGCGGTGCGCTGGGGCGTCGCGCAGCGCATCGTCGTCGCCTGGGTGGTGACGCTGCCGGTGGCGGCACTGCTGGGCGCCGCCCTCTATCTGCTGTCGAGCGTGGCCGCGAGCCGGTTCTTCTAGCCGCCGGCCGCCGAGCGGATCTGCATCAAGAGATCGCCCTTCGCGACGGCTCCGACGAGCCGCGGCGCCTCCGTGCTCTCGACCACCGGCAGCCGCTCGCCGCGATGGCCGAAGAAGCTCTGCAGCGCGTCGGAAAGCGTCATCTGCGGCGTCAGGAGCGGCATGTCGGTGCGCAGGAGCTCGCGCGCGCCCGGCTCGCCACCCTCGCCGCCTGCGAGCACGTGCTGGTTGAAGTCGTGCAGCGAGACGACGCCGCGAAAGCTTCCGTCGCCGTCGAGGACGTAGACGAAGCGCACCGGGTGCTCGATGAATGCCCGGCGCAGCTCGGCAAAGTTCGCGTCGAGGCCGACCACCGGCTGCGCGGGCTTGATCAGCTCGGCAACGACGAGCGACTGCCACGCGCTTTCGCTGCCGGGCCCCTTGCCGCGCCGCGCCGCGGCGGCGTACATCACCGGCCCGCCAGTCGCGCGCGCGGTGAAGTAGGCGAGCACGCAGCCCAGCATCAGCGGCAGCACCACCTCGTACGAGAGCGTCATCTCGAAGATCATCAGGATCGCCATCAGCGGCGCGCGTGTTCCCGCGGCGAGCAGCGCGCCCATCCCGACGATCGCGTAGGCGAAGGGCTGCGACGTCGCCGCCGGCCCCAGCGCGTGTACGCCGGGGCCGAACAGGAGCCCGAGCGCCGCGCCGAAGAAGAGCGTCGGCGTGAAGATGCCGCCGACCGCCCCGGAGCCGACGGTCGCCGAAGTCGCGACGAACTTGCCGAGGAGGAGCACGAGCACCGCCGTCCACACCCAGTCCTGGCGATGCAGGAGCTCGTTGACGACGCTGTAGCCGTTGCCCCAGACCTCGGGGAGCCAGATCGAGATCGCGCCGACGACGAGCCCGCCGACGCCCATCCGCGCGGCGAGCGGCAGCGGAACGCGCGCGACGAGGCGACGCGTACGGTCGATTGCTCCGAGGTAGAGCGGCGACGCGACGCCGGCGATGATGCCGAGGACGACGAACAGCACCATTTCGCGCCCTGCGATCACCGGGAACACCGGCATCTCGTACGGCGCGCCGTAGGGGGTGAGCGCGCGCATCGTTGCGTTGGAGACCACCGCCGCGACCAGAAGCGGGCCGAACGTGTCCATCGCGATCGACCCCAGCACGATCTCGGAGACGAACAAGGCACCTGCGATCGGCGCGCTGTACGCCGCGGTGATGCCGGCGGCCGAGCCGCAGGCGACGAGCAGCCGAAGCTGCGGCGCGCTCTGCGAGGTGATGCGCCCGATCGCCGATGCCACCATCGCGGCGAGCTGCACCATCGAGCCTTCGCGGCCGATCGAGCCGCCGCTCGCGATCGAGGCGAGCGACGACAGGCTGCGCATCAGGCTCTCGCGAATGCCGATGCGCCCGTCGCCGATGACGATCGCCTCCATGTAGTCCGAGCGCCCCTGCCCGCTGGCAAAGCGCCTGCCGGCCTGCAGGATCGCTCCCGCGACGATGCCGCCCGCCGCCGGAAGGATCAGGCGCTGCCACCAGGCGAGCGAGCGCGCCGTCGCAACGAGGCTGCGGCTGTGCTCCGAGAGGAGGAGCTGTACCCCGTGGATACCTTCGCGAAATGCGATCGTCGCGAGCGCGCCGGTGAAGCCGAGCACGGCCGCCCACACGAGGTTGACGTGCGTGCCCTCGAAGCCGAAGCGCTCGACGCCCAGCAGCCACCAGCGCTGCAGTCTGCTCACAGCTTCGGTAACGTGACGCCCTGCTGACCCTGGTACTTGCCGCCGCGATCGCGGTACGATGTCTCGCAGACCTCGTCCGATTCGAAGAAGATCATCTGCGCAACGCCCTCGTTGGCGTAGATCTTCGCCGGCAGCGGCGTCGTGTTGGAGAACTCGAGCGTCACGTGCCCTTCCCACTCGGGCTCGAGGGGCGTTACGTTCACGATGACGCCGCACCTTGCGTACGTCGATTTTCCGAGACAGGCGACGAGCACGTTGCGCGGAATGCGGAAATACTCGATCGTGCGCGCGAGCGCGAACGAGTTGGGCGGGATGATGCAGACGTCACCCCTGAAGTCGACGAACGAGCCCGAATCGAATGCCTTCGGATCGACGATCGTCGAGTTGATGTTGGTGAAGATCTTGAACTCGTTCGAGCAGCGGACGTCGTAGCCGTAGCTCGACGTGCCGTAGGACACAATCTTGTGCCCGCCGGCCTCACGTACCTGCCCTGCCTCGAACGGCTCGATCATCCGCTGCTCCTGCGCCATGCGGCGGATCCAGCGGTCGGCTTTGATGGTCATGTTGCCTCGGGCGTCAGGAAGTCCTCGCGCCGCGCGGCGACGGCGAGCCGCGAGTCGAAGGTTACGAACTCGACCGTGTCGGAGCGGTCTCCGCGCAGCTCCATTGCGGCAGCGAGTTGGAGCGCATCGGCCGCGCGCAGCGGATGGGCGCGAAGCAGGCGACATGCGCGATCGCGAACCCCATGGCTGGGCTCGATCGTATCGGAGCGATCAAGAATGGCGTCGAGCCTGCGCTTTGCAGTGCTCACGTGATCTTCGTCGAGGCGGCCTTCGCGCGCGAGCCTGGTGAGCGCCGAAACGCACTCCACCTGCGTTCCCCACCACACGACGACTTCGGGGTCGGCTGCGATCAGGTGCTCGACGGCCGAAGACAACGTCTGGGGCACCGCGAGCGCAACCAGCGCAGAGCTGTCCCAGAATCTCATCGACCTTCGTCGCGCTCCGCGAGCAATGCCGCGACGACATCGACGCGCACCTTCGGCGGAGGCGGCAGCGACGCGAGGAAATTCGCGCCAGCGCGCACCTTCGCACGGCGGAGCACTCCGGCGCGCTCGAGCTCTTTCAGGCGTTCGTGATCGGCGAAGCGCGTCTCGTGGCGGTCCCCAGCCGACTCGACCGGGACCAGCCGGGCCACTGGGCGCGCCCGGTCGAGAATCAATACCGACTCACCGCGCTTCACGCGCGCGAGAAGCTCGGACAGGTGATTCTTGGTCTCCGAGATCGTTGCCACCTTCATATGGCCATCTTAGCCATATCGATCTTGCCGGTCAAGCTCGATGGGGCCGAAATACTCCTCGATGGATCCGAAGTACTCGCGATCAGGTGTTCTGCACGACGATGTTCGGGAACTTCGCCGAGAAATCCTCCGCCTTCTGTGCGACCGAGACCGCGACCCTGCGCGCGATCTCCTTGTAGATCTTCGCGACCGGCCCGTCGGGGTCGGCGACGACCGAAGGATGCCCCGAATCGGCCTGCTCGCGAATTTTGATGTCGAGCGGCAGCGACCCGAGGAACGGGACGCCGTAGTCGTTGCACATCCGCTGAGCGCCGCCCTCGCCGAAGATGTGCTCGGCGTGGCCGCAGTTCGAGCAGATGTGGATCGACATGTTCTCCACGACGCCGACGATCGGCACGCCGACCTTCTCGAACATCTTGAGGCCCTTGCGCGCGTCGATCAGCGCGATGTCCTGCGGCGTCGTGACGATCACCGCGCCGGTCACCGGCACCTTCTGCGCGAGCGTCAACTGGATGTCGCCGGTGCCCGGCGGCATGTCGACGACGAGATAGTCGACTTCGCGCCAGCGGGTGTCCTTGAGGAGCTGCTCGAGCGCCTGCGTGACCATCGGGCCGCGCCACACCATCGGCGTGTCGGTATCGATCAGGAAGCCGATCGACATCGCCTGCACGCCCCACGCTTCGAGCGGCTCGAGCGACTTGCCGTCCTTCGATTCCGGCCGCCCGGTGATGCCGAGCATCATCGGCTGCGACGGCCCGTAGATGTCGGCGTCGAGCACGCCGACCGACGCACCCTCGGCGGCAAGCGCGAGCGCGAGATTGACCGCGGTCGTCGACTTGCCGACGCCACCCTTGCCGCTCGCCACCGCGACGATGTTCTTGACGCCCGGAATCAGCTTGACGCCGCGCTGCACCGCGTGCGAGGTCGCCTTCTGCGTGAGATTCACGGTGACGCGCGAAACGCCCGGCAGCGTCGCGACGGCGTCGTGGACGAGCGCCTTCAGCACCGCGTGCTGGCTCTTCGCCGGGTAACCGATCTGCACGTCGACTTCGACTGCGTCGCCGGCGACGCGCACCGCGCGGATCGATTTGTCGGCGACGAAGCTCCGGTCGGTGTTGGGATCGATGGTTTCGCCGAGTCGCGTCTGGACTTCGGCTTCGGTCACAGCCATGGTGCTCGCTCTCCTGAAGGAAGCGGCCAGCGCCTTCCATCCGCCGCCCGGCGGCTCGTTCGGCACGTCGCTTTAGCCGTTCATTCTAGCGGATCGCCCGCTCGCCCTGCGGGGCGGACGCACGCCGTTTGCTAGAATCGCACGCTTTCCGCCCGCTCCCACACCCCCGATGCCCTCTCCGGTCCGCACGCTGTTCGTGACGACCGCGCTCCCGTACGCGAATGCGCCGTTCCACATCGGCCACATCATGGAGTACGTGCAGGCCGACATCTGGGTGCGCTTCCAGCGCATGCAGGGCAACGCGGTGCATTTCGTCTGCGCCGACGACACGCACGGCGCGCCGATCATGCTGCAGGCGCGCAAGGAGGGCATCACTCCCGAAGCGCTGATCGAGCGCGTCGGCGCTTCGCACCGCGAGGACTGGAAGCGCTACCTGATCAGCTTCGACACGGTCCACAGCACGCACTCGCCCGAGAACACCGAGCTCGCGCAGTCGATCTACCGCGCGCTCGCGAAGCGCGGGCTCGTCGCGACGCGCACGATCGAGCAGTTCTACGATCCGGTCGAGGGCATGTTCCTTCCCGATCGCTACATCCGCGGCACCTGCCCGAAGTGTGGCGCGAAGGACCAGTACGGCGACTCGTGCGAAGTCTGCGGCTCGACCTACGCGCCGACCGACCTCATCGATCCGTACTCGACGATCACCCGCGCACGGCCCGAGCTGCGCAGCTCCGAGCACCTGTTCTTCAGGCTCTCGGCGCCCGAAGTCGTCTCGTTCCTGAAGACGTGGACCGCGGCGCCCGCACCCGGCCAGACGCTGCAGCCCGAGGTCTACAACAAGGTCCAGGAGTGGCTCGGCGACGACGGCAGGAAGATCGCCGACTGGGACATCTCGCGCGATGCGCCGTACTTCGGCATCGAGATTCCCGACCTGCCGCCGGGAAGCGCGCGCAAGTACTTCTACGTCTGGCTCGACGCGCCGATCGGCTACCTCGCCGCGTTGAAGAAGCACTTCGACTCGGGCGCAGCGCGCGCGCTGGGCGAAGCGCGCACGTTCGACGCGTTCGTCGCCGACCCCGCGGTTGAACAGTTCCACTTCATCGGCAAGGACATCATCTACTTCCACACGCTGTTCTGGCCGGCGATGCTCCACTTCGCCGGGCGCAAGACGCCGTCGAACGTGTTCGTTCACGGCTTCATCACCGCGTCCGGCGAGAAGATGTCGAAGTCGCGCGGCACCGGCGTGTCGCCGCAGCGCTACCTCGACCTCGGCCTCGACCCCGAGTGGCTTCGCTACTACCTCGCGGCGAAGCTCAACTCGCACGTCGAGGACATCGATTTCGGACCCGACGATTTCGTCGCGCGCGTCAACAGCGACCTGATCGGCAAGTACGTCAACATCGCGAGCCGCGCCGCGCCGTTCGTCACGCGCCACTTCGGCGGCGCGCTGGCGACGCCCGCCGAATCCGAGAACGATCGCGCCAATCGCCTCACGATGGCGCAGATGGACGCCGAGGCGGCACGCGCGAACTACGAGGCGCGCGACTACGGCAAGGTGCTGCGCGACGCGATGAAGATCGCCGACCGCATCAACGAGGCGTTCGACGCCGCGCAACCGTGGCTCCTCGCGAAGGATCCTGCCCGGCGCGACCGCCTGCAGACGGTGTGCTCGACCGCGCTGCAGGGCTTCCAGGCGCTATCGGTCATGCTGGCGCCGGTGCTGCCGCAGGTCGCCTCGAAGGTCGCGCGCGAGCTCTTCGGGCTCGGACGCGAGTTCACCTGGAAGGATGCCTGGGCCGAGCCCACACGCATCGCCGCTTACCGCCATCTGATGGCGCGCGTCGACCCGAAGACGATCGATGCGCTGCTGGGGCTCGACACCACGACACCCGCGACGTCAGCATCGGCGAAGGCTATGGCATCGGCTGCGACATCTGCGTCGGCTGCGAAGTCGGCGTCCTCGACCACGTCGGCGGCGACTGCACCCGGTGCCACGGCCGAGATCACCATCGGCGATTTCGGCAAGGTCGACCTGCGCATCGCGCGCATCGTCGCCGCCGAGGCCGTCGAGGGCGCCGACAAGCTCGTCAAGCTCACGCTCGACATCGGCGAAGCGAAGCCGCGGACGGTGTTCGCCGGCATCAAGTCGGCCTATGCGCCCGAAGCGCTGGTGGGAAGGCTGACACCGATGGTCGCGAACCTCGCGGCGCGCAAGATGCGCTTCGGCGTCTCCGAAGGCATGGTGCTCGCCGCGTCGGGCGACGGGCCGGGCGTCTATCTGCTCGCGCCGGACTCCGGCGCGAAACCGGGAATGCGCGTCAAGTAACGTGATCGCATCGCCGCTCGCATCGGTCGTGCTCGCCGCGCTCGCGTGGCTCGCGATCGGTGCAGCCGGGCTCGTCGCGCCGCGAAGCCTCCGCGCAGTACGATCACTGTTCCTCGCCGGTGCTGCCGTCGGCGCGGCGCTCGCCTTCGTCGCCGCGCTCGCGCTCGCGGACGCGCCTGAAACGGCGGTCCTTCCGCTCGGGCTTCCCGGCCTGCCGTTCCACCTGCGCCTCGACGCGCTGTCGGCGTTCTTCCTCTTCATCCTCGGCGCCGCGACCGCCGCGGTGTCGGTGTTTTCGGCCGGCTATTTCCGCAAGGGCCAGGGCACGGCGCCCGGTCTCATCTGCTTCGAGTACCACGCGTTCGTCGCCGCGATGGCGATCGTTCTCGTCGCCGATGACGCCTACCTCTTCATGGTCGCCTGGGAGACGATGGCGCTCGCGTCGTACTTCCTCGTCACCACCGATCACCGCATTCCCGAGGTTCGCCGCGCGGGGTTCCTGTATCTCTTGATCGCGCACGTCGGAGCGATCGCGATCCTGCTCTGCTTCGGCGTGCTGCAGGGCGGTCACGGCGACTACACGTTCGCCGCGATGCGCGCCGTTTCGCTGTCGCCGGCGTGGGCGAGCATCGCGTTCCTGCTTGCCCTCTTCGGCTTCGGCGCGAAGGCGGGCGTGCTGCCGCTCCACGTCTGGCTCCCCGAGGCGCATCCGGCTGCTCCGTCGCCGGTGTCGGCGCTGATGAGCGGTGTGATGCTGAAGCTCGCCGTGTACGGACTATTGCGCGTCACCTTCGACCTTCTCGGCGGCACGCTCTGGTGGTGGGGCGCGATCGCGCTCGCGCTGGGGCTCCTGACCGCGCTCTTCGGCATCGTCTTCGCCGCCGCGCAGACCGACATGAAGCGGCTCCTCGCCTACTCGTCGATCGAGAACCTCGGCATCATCGTCGCCGCACTCGGGCTTGCGATCCTGTTCAAGACCAACGCGAAGCCGCTCCTCGCCGCGCTCGCGCTCGCGGCGCTCCTCTACCACGCGCTCAATCACGCGATGTTCAAGAGCCTCTTGTTCCTCGCGACGGGATCGGTGCTGCACGCGACGAGCGAGCGCAGCCTCGGCAAGCTCGGCGGCCTCATCCACCGGATGCCGTGGGTCGCGTGGCTGGCGCTCGCCGGAGCGCTCGCGAGCGCCGGCCTGCCGCCGCTCAACGGCTTCGTTTCGGAGTGGCTGCTGCTGCAGGCGTTCCTGTTCACGCCGACCCTGCCACAGTCGTTCATCAACATGCTGGTGCCGCTTGCCGCGGCGGCGCTCGTGCTCGCGGTGGCGCTCGCCGGCTACGTCATGGTCAAGTTTTACGGCGTGATCTTTCTCGGCCGTCCGCGCGAGCCGCACCTCGTGCATGCGCACGATCCGGGATGGCTCGAGCGCGTGGCGCTCGCGGCGCTGGCCGCAGCGTGCGTCGCATTGGGGCTCTTTCCGTCGATCGTGCTCACCGGCATCGGCCACGTGACGGCGCTCCTCGCCGGGTCGCTGCCGGGAGGCGCCGACACGAACTGGCTCGTCCTCGCACCGCTCGGCGCCGAGCGCTCGAGCTACGCACCGCTGATCGTGCTTGCGGCGATCGTCGCGACGGTCCTCATCGCGATCCAGATCGTCCACCGCGTCTGGCACGGCCGCGTGCGCGTGGCTCCGGCGTGGGATTGCGGCTTTCCGCTGCAAACCGCGCGCATGCAGGACACGGCAGAGGGCTTCGGGCAGCCGATCCGCCAGGTGTTCGAGCCGTTCTTCCGCATGCAGCGTCACCTTCCGTCTCCGCGCGACGCCGCGCCGCACTACTCGGTCGAGGTGAGCGACCCGTGGTGGGCGTGGATCTACGTGCCGATCGCCGCCGGAACGGCGGCGGTGTCGCGCGCCTTCGGCGTGATCCAGGGCGGACGCATCGGCGTGTATCTCACGTTCAGCTTCGTGACGCTGATCGCCCTGCTGCTCTTCGTGCTATGAGAGCCGGGCCGCTGATCTCGCAGGTGCTGCAGGTCGTGGTCGCGCTCGCACTCGCGCCGCTTCTCGTCGGCTGGGTCAACCAATGCCGCGCCTGGCTCGCGAACCGGAGCGCCCCGTCGCTGTTCCTGCCTTACCGGACGATCCGCAAGCTCTTCGTCAAGGACGCGGTCGTTGCCGACAACGCGTCGCCCCTCTTCCGGATCGCCCCGTACATCGTGCTCGGCGCGATGTGCTGCGCCGCGGCGATCGTGCCGTCGCTCGCCACCGAGCTGCCGTTCGGACACGCCGCCGACGCGATCGCGCTCGTCGGCCTGTTCGCGCTCGCGCGCGTGTTCCTGGCTCTCGCGGCGATGGACGTCGGCACCGCATTCGGCTCGCTCGGGGCACGCCGCGAGATGTTCATCGGCTTCCTCGCCGAGCCGGCGCTCCTGATGGTGCTGTTCACGGCGTCGCTGATCTCGGGCTCGACGTCGCTCCCGACGATCGTCGGAACGCTCGCGCATCGCGAGCTCGCGATCTACCCGAGCCTCGCATTCGCCGGCGTCGCCTTCACGATGGTGTCGCTCGCCGAGAACGCGCGCATCCCGATCGACAATCCGACGACCCACCTCGAGCTCACGATGATCCACGAGGCGATGGTGCTCGAGTACTCGGCGCGCCACCTGGCGCTTCTCGAATGGGCGTCGTGGCTGAAGCTGTTCAACTACTCGTGCATCGGCCTCGCGCTCTTCTTCCCGTTCGGCATCGCCTCGGGCTCCGACTGGCAGGCACTGGTGGCGGCGGTGCCGGTGCTCGTGGTCAAGCTCGCCATCGGCGGTGCGCTCCTGGCGCTCATCGAGACGCTGTCGGCGAAGCTGCGCGTCTTCCGCGCGCCCGAGTTTCTCGGCACCGCGTTCCTGCTCGCGGTGCTGGCGATGCTCGTCAACCTGCTCCTGGGAAGCTGACCGGCGACGCCGCCGCGCCGCGCGAGCCCCGAACATGACGACTTCGGCGATTCCGCTCCCGTTCCAGCTCATCAACCTGTTCGCCGCGGTGCTTCTCCTGCTCGCCTTCGCCATGCTGGCGCAGCGGCGCGTCGTCTCGCTGATCGACCTGTTCGCGGCTCAGGGTCTGGTGCTGGCGCTTTCGACCGCCACCGTCGCGTGGAGCACGGGGCAGCCGCACCTGTACGGATCGGCGGCACTGACGTTCGTCCTCAAGGTCATCGTCCTGCCGTGGATCCTCTACCGGCTGGTGCGCAGGCTCGACGTCCACTGGGAGTTCGAGAGCCTCATCAACATCCCGACGACGATGCTGATCGGCATCGTGCTCGTCGTGTTCTCGTTCAACCTCGCGCTGCCGATCTCCGAGCTCGCGAGCACCGTCACGCGCTCGACGCTCGGCATCGCGATGGCCTGCGTGATGCTCTCGTTCCTGATGATGATCACGCGAAGGAAGGCGATCCCGCAGGTGATCGGATTCCTCGCGATGGAGAACGGGCTCTTCTTCGCCGCGACGAGCGCGACCTACGGAATGCCGATGGTGGTCGAGCTCGGCATCGGCCTCGACGTGCTGGTCGGGATGCTGATCTTCGGGGTGTTCTTCTTTCAGATCCGCGAGCGGTTCGACAGCCTCGACCTCGAGCACCTGGAAAAGCTCTCGGAGGGCGAGTGATCGAGATCGCCTTCCTGCTCGCGCTGCCGATCGCCGGCGCCTTGCTGCTGGCCGCGATCGGCCAGCGTCCGCAGGCGCCGGTCGTGAACGCGGCGGCGAGCTTCGGCACGCTGGTGGCAGCCGTGGCCCTCGCGCTGAAAGTCGTCGAGAACGGGCCCTTCGTCGCCTTCGGAGCGAGCTTCTACATCGATTCGTTCAACGTGTTCCTGGTTGTCCTCACCGCCTTCGTCGGCTTCACGACCGCGGTGTTCTCGCGCCCGTACATGCGCGTCGAGGAGCGGCACGGGCGCCTGACGCCCGCGCGCCTTCGCCTCTACCACAGCATGTTCCAGCTCTTCTGCTTCACGATGCTGCTCGCGCTGACGACGAACAACGTCGGCATCCTGTGGGTGGCGATGGAGGCGGCGACGCTGACGACGGTGCTCCTCGTGTCGCTCTACCGCACACCGGCGAGCCTCGAGGCCGCGTGGAAGTACTTCATCCTCTGCGGCGTCGGCATCGCGCAGGCGCTGTTCGGCACGATCCTCCTCTACTTCGCCGCCGAGAAGGTGCTGGGCGCCGGAGGCAACGCGCTCGCGTGGACGGCGCTCGAAGCGGTGCGCGGCCAGCTCGAGCCGACGGTGCTGGCCCTCGCGTTCGTGTTCCTGCTCGTCGGCTACGGCACCAAGGTCGGGCTCGTGCCACTGCACAACTGGCTCCCCGACGCGCACGCCGAGGGGCCGGCGCCGATCTCGGCGGTGCTCTCGGGGCTCCTCCTCAACGTCGCGCTCTACGCGGTGGTCCGCTGCAAGGTGCTCGTCGACGGCGCGCTGCCTGGCGCGTTCGCACACCGCCTGATGATGGGTTTCGGGCTGCTGTCGGTGGTCGTCGCCGTGTTCCTGCTCGCACGCCAGCGCGACATCAAGCGCCTCTTCGCGTACTCGTCGATCGAGCACATGGGCATCGTCACGTTCGCGTTCGGCATCGGCGGGCCGATCGCGAACTTCGCGGCGCTGCTGCACATGACCGTGCATTCGCTCACCAAGTCCGCGATCTTCTTCGCCGCCGGCCACGCGGCGCAGAAGACCGGCACCCAGATGATGGACGAGATCCGCGGTCTCGCCGCGATCAGTCCGATGGTCGGCTGGGGCCTGATGCTCGGCGCGCTCGCCATTCTCGGCATGCCGCCGTTCGGCGTGTTCGCGAGCGAGTTCCTGATCCTCACGACGGCGATGCGCGAGCAGCCATGGGCGACGCCGCTCCTGATCGCCGCGCTCGGCGTCGCCTTCGCCGGAATGTTCTCCAAGGTGCAGCCGATGGTCTTCGGCGAGACGACGGCGGCGCGGCTTCCGGTGCGGCCCGCGATGCTGCCGGTCTTCGCGCACCTCGCGCTGGTGCTGATGCTCGGTTTGTGGATTCCTCCGTGGCTCGCCGAGTGGTATCGGCAGGCGGCGCGGCTCATCGGATGAGGGAAAGGCGATGAACCTCGCTCCTCTCGGACTCGCCGCCGCGCGGCTCTCTTCGTCGGTGCCGGCTCAGCGCGCGCAGGTGAGCTCGGGGCAGCTCCTCACCGCGTGCCGGCTCGGCTGGGAGCAGGACGCGCGGCTTCTTGCGCTGTGGGCGAGCGACGAGCGCGATCACGATCGCGGGTTCTGCATCCACGTGCTGCTCGAGGACCGCGACGGCCTGACGCTCCTCGATCACACGCTCCCCGGTGACGAGTTCCGCTACCCGGATCTGACGCCGATCTTCCCCGCCGCGGGACGCATGCAGCGCGCGACGTTCGACCTGATGGGTGTTGCCGCCGAGGCCGACGATCAGCGTCCGTGGCTCTGGATGGCGAGCTGGCCGATCGACCGCTTTCCGCTGCGCGGCGACTTCGAGGCGAAGCCCGAGTGGAAGCCGGGGCAGGAGGAGTACGCGTTCGTGCGCGTCACCGGCGACGGCGTGCACGAAGTCGCGGTGGGGCCGGTACACGCGGGCATCATCGAGCCGGGGCACTTCCGCTTTCAGGTCGTCGGCGAGAAGATGCTGCGCCTCGAAGAGCGGCTGGGGTTCACGCACAAGGGCATCGAGAAGCGCTTCGAGGCGATGACGATCGACGACGCGACGAAGCTCGCGGGGCGCGTCTCGGGCGACAGCACCGTCGCCTACGCGTGGGCGTACGCACAGGCCGTCGAAAGCATCGCCGGCGTCGAGGCACCGCCGCGCGCCACGCTCCTGCGCGCGCTCTGCCTCGAACGCGAGCGCGTCGCGAGCCACCTCGGCGACCTCGGCGCGCTCGGCAACGATGCCGGCTTCGCGTTCGGCCTCGCGCAGTTCTCGCGCCTGCGCGAGGACGTGCTGCGCACGAACGACGCCGCATTCGGCCACCGCCTGCTGATGGACGTCGTCTGCCCCGGCGGCGTTGTGCGCGACCTCGCCACCGAGCACGCGCTCGCGATGCGCGACGAGGCGAAGCGCCTGCGCGGGGAGATCGTCGAGCTGCGCGCGATCTACGACGAGCACGCCGGCGTACAGGACCGCTTCCGCGGCTGCGGCGTGCTTTCACCCGAGCTCGCGCGCGAGTTCGGCGTGATCGGGCTCGCCGGGCGGGCGAGCGGGCAGGCGCGCGATCTGCGCCACGACCTCCCCTGTCCGCCGTACGACACGCTCGACGTGAAGATCGCGCAAGGGGCGTCCGGCGACGTCGCGGCGCGCGCGGCCATCCGCTTCGACGAGGCGCTCGAATCGCTGCGGCTCATCGAATCGCTCGTCGCGCGGCTCGTCGACCCGGGTACCGCGCGCGCGTTCGCGCAGCCGCTGCCCGAGATTGCGTCGCAGCGGCTCGGCATCGGCTGCATCGAAGGATGGCGCGGCCCCGTCGTGATCGCGCTCGAATCGGGGCCGGCGCGCTCGATCCGCCGTTGCCACCCGCAGGACCCGTCGTGGACAACGTGGCCGGCGATCGAGCACGCGGCGATCGGCAACATCATTGCCGACTTCCCGCTGATCAACAAGTCGTTCAACCTGTCGTACAGCGGGCACGATCTCTGACCAGCCATGTATTGCGAGTCCTGACCAGCGATGTACTACGTCCTGCGCCGCATCGCCCGCACCGGCATTCGCACCGAGACCGCTCCGGCGCCGGCGCGCGAGGACGTCGTCGCCGACCGGCTCGGTAGCGAGCTCCGCAAGCGACTGGGGCGCGCGTTCGCGATCCGCTACGTCGATGGAGGGTCGTGCAATGCCTGCGAGCTCGAAGCGCAGGCGCTCGCCAACCCCTACTACAACCTCGAAGGTCTCGGCATCCACTTCGTCGCGAGCCCGCGCCACGCCGACGCGCTGATGGTGAGCGGACCGGTGTCGAGGCACATGGCGATCGCGCTCGTGCGCACGTTCGAGGCGATGCCCGAGCCGAAGCTCGTCATCGCCGTCGGCGACTGTGCGCGCGGCTGCGGCGTGTTCGGCGCCAACTACGCGACGTATGCGCGCGTGTCGGAGATGATTCCGGTCGACGTCGAGATCCCGGGATGCCCGCCCTCGCCGACCGCGCTCATCGCGGGAATCCTCGCCGCGATCCGCTGAGGGCTACGCGTCACCGACGAGCGGGTTCCTCCACTCGAGGCCGGGAAACCGGGCGAAATCCCGATCGGTCGTGCACAGCGTCGCACCGTGCTCGATCGCAATGGCTGCCAGCGCAGCGTCCATCAGCAGGGGTCCGGTCGCCTGACCGTCGCGCACCAGCTTCTGCAGGATCTCTCCGTGACGTTCGCCAGGCTCTGCGATGCCGACAACCGGCTGCGCGAGCCATGAGGAAACCGCCGCCTGCGCAGCATCGAACGAAAGCGGGTTCTCGAAGATGCGCGGATGCGTCGATATCCGCAGGAAAGCCCAGAGCGTAAGCCAGGCGAAGCGGACGAACTCGCTTCCCCCGAGCGTGTTCTCGAGCCAACGCCTGCTTGCCGCGTGTTCCGGCGAATCTGCGCGATACGCGTAGATCAGCAGATTCGCGTCGACAAGAATCAACGGTGCGTTGGGCCTTCGATCAACGGTGCAGTGGGCCTTCGAGCTGCTCGATCAGCTCGAACGTATTGTCCAGCGACAGCCCGGCACGAAGACGTCCGAAGTGATGCGGAACCACCCTGAATTTCGCTCGCTCACCGACGACGCGCGGTACCGCAAGACCGCGGCGAATGGTCTCGTTGGCAACCTCGCGGAACGTTCGGCCCGAACGCCGGACTTCGGCCTTCAGGCGTGCGGCGACGTCTTCGTCAAGGGTGAGTGTCGTGCGCATGCATTGATGCTAGCTGGCAGACATCATGATGTCAACGTTGATCGCACGGAGCCTGTCTTAAGAGATAGACTGACGCGCCGCAGGTAATGCGAAGCAGAACGATTCCAGAACGTGGCCAGCACCCGTCCGGACGATAACGCAGGCTTGGCTCCTCCGCGCAAGCCAACTCCCCCGCGCAAGCCGACTCGCGTACGCAAGACGGCAGGCTCACGCAAGCGCGCCACGTCGCCGGCGAGTGAAGTCGGCGCGCTCCGGCAGATCGCCGATCTCGCCTGGGCCGGCCAGCACGCCAAGGCAATCGAGCTTGCCACCGCTGAGCTGGCCAGGCCACGGCTCCCAGCCGCCAGCAAAATCGAGCTTCTCGACCTGCGCTCGGAAAGCCACCTTGCGCTCGGCGACCTTGACGCCGCCGAGGCGGACGCCAGGACAATGGGCGAGCTGGCGCGCAACTCCCGCTCGCGCGCACTCGTCGCGCGGGCTGGAAATCGCATGGCGCTTGTCCAGATTCGGCGAAACGCCCCGCACGACGCGGTGGACACGGCCACGTCGGCGCTGAAGGCGGCGCGCGCGAGCGGGCAGGCGATCCTCGAAGCGACGAGTCTTTATCGCCTCGCGGAGGCGGAGTTTCGCGGCAACAAAGCCACCGCTGCGGCACGCCACGCGACCCGCGCCGCCGAGCTCTTCGCGCGCCTCGGCGAGCCCGCGCTGCAGGGCCGTGCGCTGTGGACACTCTCCGCGGCAAGAAGCCGGCTGGGTCACGCCGGCGACACCAAACGCGCGGCTGGCGAGGCGCTCGACCTCGCGCGGCGCACCGGCGACGTCTACGGCGTCGGCAACGCGCTCAACATGCTGATGTTCAACGAAGCCGATCTGGCTGCGGCTCTGCGTCATCTGACGCAATCGATGACGGCGTTCGAGGCCGCGGGCTACGTCGAGCGCCAGGCGATGATTACCCACAACGTCGCCATTCAATATTGGAATCTCGGTCTATACCGGCGGTCGCGACGCACGTTCGTGCGCGCTGCTGAGCTCTACGGTCGCGCCGGCGACACCGCGGCGGTCAACGGTTGCGAGTGGGCACTCGCCGAGCTCGAGATCGCGATGAGCCACGACGACGTCGGACGCCAGCGTGTGGCGTCGGCGTGGGATCGGCCGGCCCGCGATCGTTCCCCTCAAGCCGCTCTAGCCGAGCCGCAGTTGACCGGTCTTCTCGCCTTTCGCGCGATTGATCTTCCTGCAGCCGTGACGGCCTACCGGCGCATGATCGCCGTCGCGCGTGACGCGCGACAGCCTGCCGCCCTTTGTGAGGCGCTCGCCCATCTCGCGCGGACCCTTCTCGCGAGCGGAGAGCCCGAGGAAGCGCTGGCGGCAACGAGCGAGGCGGTAAACATACACCGCGCCCACGGCCTCGCGCCGCTCGATGGGCTCGAAGCGGATCACCTGTGGTGGGAACACGGCCGCGCGCTCGCCGCGAACGGCAACGGACGCGACGCGCACGCGGCGTTGACGAGGGCGTACGGCTTCGTATGCCAGGGGATCGCTCACGTCAGCGACGAAGGATTGCGCAGGAATTACCTCAACAAGGTCTGGTGGCGCCGCGAGATCGTCGCCGCCTGGCTCGGCGATACGAAGGAGCGTCGCATCGGCGCTGCGCGGCGCACGGCGCACCTCCGGGGCAAGACGACGCTGCGCGAGCCCTTCGAACGGCTCGTCGACACCGGCCTGCGACTCAACGAGCTTCGCGACACGGCAGAGATCCACGAGTTCCTGATCGACGAGGCGACCGAGCTCTCCGGTGGCGAGCGCGTGCTGCTGGTGCTCGAAGGCTCGAACGGGCCCGAGCTCGCGGGTGCGCTGGTTCCCGAGGGCGAGGACGCGGCCGCGCTCCTGAACGAGGTTACGCCGCTCCTCGACGCGGCGCGCCGAACCCGCGCCGCCAGCCTCGCGCACGATCCCGAAGGCGCGGACCCGCTCGAACAGCGCTCGCGCATCGTCGCGCCGCTGATCGCGCAGCGCGAGCTCCTCGGCTTCCTATACGTCGACCTCGGCGGTGCCTACGGGCGCTTCGGTGACGCCGATCGCGACCTGCTTTCGATGCTCGCGTCGCAGGGCGCGGTCGCGCTCGCCAACGCGCGCTGGTCGCAGGGGCTCGAGCAGAAGGTCGCCGAGCGCACGACGGCGCTCGACGAGCGGGTGCGCGAGCTCGAGGTGATCAACCGCATCCAGCAGGGAGTCGGCGCCGAGCTCGACTTTCAGGCGATCGTCGATCTCGTCGGCGACAAGCTGCGCGAAGTGTTCGCGACCGGAGACATCAGCATTCGCTGGTGGGACGAAGCCGCCGACCGGATGCGCATGCTCTACACGTACGAGCACGGCGTTCGACTGAAGCCACCCGCCGTCGAGGCTCCGCCACCTCCCGCGCTGCGGCGCTTCATCGACGAGCGCAGGGTCCGCGTCTTCAACACGGTCGCCGAGCAGGAGGCCGCCGGCGTCAACACGCGACCCGGAACCGACCAGGCGCGAAGCATCGTTGCCGTCCCGATGCTCTCGGGCAACCGATTGCTCGGCGCGGTGCTCCTCGAAAACCACGAGCGCGATTACGCCTTCGGTCCCGCCGAGATCCGCCTCCTCGAAACCGTCGCCGCCGGCATGGGCGTCGCGCTGCTCAACGCGAAAAGTTACGAGGCCGAGCGCCAGCGTGCGGCCGAGCTCGCGATCATCAATGCCGTGCAGCGAGAGCTTGCCGGTGAGCTCAGCCTGCAGGGCGTGTACGACGCTGTCGGCGAGAAGCTCGGCGAAGTGTTCTCGGACTCGATCGTTGGAATCAGGGTCTACGATCGCAGCACCAATTTGATGCACTTTGTATACCAATCGATCGGGGGCCGCGAGCGCGTCCGCCTTCCTTCCGGTCCACCGGCGGGCTTCGGCGGACACGTCCTGCGCACGGGCAAGACGCTCGTCGTCAACGAGAACGTCGAAGCGGCCGTTCGGGCTTACGGGAGCGCTTCGCTCGCCCCGAACGGAGAGGCGCTCCCGAAGGCGCAGGTGACGGTGCCGCTCAAGGTCGGCGACGATGTGCGTGGTGTGCTCACCCTAAGTCATCTCGAACGCGAGAACGCGTATCGAGACTCCGACGTACGGCTCGTCGAAACCCTCGCGGCCAGCATGAGCATCGCGCTCGAGAACGCGCGGCTCTTCGACGAGACGCAGCGCCGCACACGCGAGACCGCTGCGCTCGCCGAGGTCGGCCGCGACATCTCGTCGACGCTCGATCTCGGCGAGGTGATGGACCGGATCGCCCACCACGCCCGCGACCTCCTCCACGGTGATAACAGCGCGATCTTCCTACCCTCTCCGGATGGCGCGAGCTATCGCGCGATCGTCGCGGTCGGCATCGTCGCCGACCAGATCCGAGCGACCGAGATCACCACCGGTGTGGGTATCATCGGCAGCATCCTTGCCGCCGGTCGCGCCGAATACATCAACGACACGCAAAGCGATCCGCGGGGCATCCAGATCGCCGGAACCGCGCGCGAGAATGACGAGCGGCTGATGGTGGCGCCGCTCCTGGCGGGGAGCGTGGTGAAGGGCGCAATGGCGGTGTGGCGCACCGGCGGGCGACCCTTCGACGACGCCGAGCTCGAATTCCTCACCGGCCTCTCGCAGCAGGCTGCGGTCGCGATCGAGAACGCACGCCTGTTCGACGAGACGCAGGCGAGCCTCAGCCGGCAGACCGCCACCGCCGACATCCTGCGCGTCATCAGTTCGTCGCCGACCGACACCCAGCCGGTCTTCAACGCCATCGTCGAGACCGCAGTGCGCCTGCTCGACCTCGATCTTGCCGCGTTCTCGCGCGTGGAGGGCAATTGCTATGTCCCGCGCGCGATCGCGACCCCGGCGGGGTTCGAGAACGATCGGTGGACCGAGCCAGTGCCGATCGACCCGAAGGCAAATTTTCCGTCGCAGGCGATCGTTTCGAAGCGCGTCGTCCACGTACCCGACTGGGACGCGATCGAGTTGCCACCGCGGCAGAAGATGATCCGCGACGCCATCGGTGCGCGTGCATCGCTCGCCGTGCCGCTCCTGCGCGACGATCAGTGCATCGGCGTACTGATGCTGTTCCGCAACCGGCCCGGAGGCTTCGACGCCGACGAAATCGCGCTCGCCGAAGCGTTTCGCGATCAGGCGGTCATCGCGATCGAGAACGTGCGGCTCTTCAACGAAACGCGTGAGGCGCTCGACCGGCAGACAGCGACCGCCGAAGTGCTGCAGGTGATCAGCCGCTCGGTTGCCGATACGGCGCCCGTGTTCGACCGCATCCTCGAAAGCTGCCAGCGCCTGTTCGCGAGCGATCAGGTCGCGGTGATGCTGGTCAACGATGACGATCGCGTCTATCCGGCCGCGTGGCGCGGCTCGGCGTTCGACGCCATCGCCAGGGAAGTCGGCTCGATGCCGATCGAGAACACGTTCACCGGGCGCGCGATCCGCGAACGGCAGGCGATCATCGTCAACCACGAGGAGGCCAACGCGCGCCAGTTCCCCGGTATACGCCGCCTCGCCGAGACGATCGGCCCCTTCACGTCGATCTACAGCCCGCTCGTCTGGGAGGGACGCGGGATCGGCGCGATCTGCCTCTTCCGGCAACCGCCCGGTCCATTCACCGAAAAGGAAATTGCGCTCCTGAACACCTTCGCCGACCAGGCGGTGATCGCGATCCAGAACGCGCGGCTGTTCAAGGAGAGCAAGGAGGCGCGCGCGGCTGCCGAGTCGGCAAACGAAGCGAAGAGCGCGTTCCTCGCGACGATGAGCCACGAAATCCGGACGCCGATGAACGCCGTCATCGGCATGAGCGGCCTCCTGCTCGACACCCCGCTCTCGCCCGAGCAGCGCGATTTCGCGACTACGATCCGCGACTCGGGCGACGCGCTCCTCACGATCATCAACGACATCCTCGACTTCTCCAAGATCGAGGCTGGCAGGATGGACATCGAGGCGCAGCCGTTCGACCTGCGCGAATGCGTCGAGTCGGCGCTCGACCTCGTCAGCACGCGCGCCGTCGAGAAGCATCTCGATACCGCGTATCTGTTCGAGGGCGACGTGCCGCCGGCGATCGTCGGCGACCTAACGCGACTGCGCCAGGTGCTCCTCAACCTGCTCTCCAATGCCGTCAAGTTCACCGACCACGGCGAGGTCGTGCTGACCGTCACGTCGCGACCGCTCGCGCGCAATCGGGTCGAGCTCGGCTTCGCCGTGCGCGACACCGGCATCGGCCTCACCACCGATGGCATGGGCAGGCTGTTCCAGTCGTTCTCGCAGGCCGACTCGTCGACGACGCGCAAGTACGGCGGCACCGGTCTCGGTCTCGCGATCAGCCGGCGCCTCGCCGAGCTGATGGGGGGCCGGATGTGGGCCGAGAGCGACGGGCCCGGCAAGGGCGCGACGTTCCGCTTCACGATCGTCGGCGACGTCGCCGAGTCGCCGCAGGCGAAGCGCCGCGACATCGTCGGCGCACAGCCCGCGCTCGAAGGCAAGCGCGTGCTGATCGTCGACGACAACGCGACCAACCGCCGCGTGCTCACGCTGCAGACGGCGAAGTGGGGGATGACGCCTTCCGACAGCGCGTCGGGCGCCGATGCGCTGCGACGCTTCGGCGATGGCGAGCACTTCGATGTCGCGATCGTCGACATGCACATGCCCGACATGGACGGCATCGCGCTCGCGAAGGCGATCCGTGCGGGCGATCCGGACCTGCCGCTCGTTCTCTTCAGCTCGCTCGGCCGCCGCGAAGTCGGCAGTGACGAGAACCTGTTCCGCGCGTACCTTACGAAGCCGGTGCGTCAGTCGCAACTCTTCGACGTTCTCGTCGGACTCTTCGCGCACGACGATATGGAGGCGGTCGCTGCCGGCGATCGATCGGGCGCTGCCGCCGACCGAGCGGGCGCGTCACGGACTGCCACGCCGCGGTCCGCCGCACTAGCGAAGCCGGCACTCGACCCAGCCATGGCGGCGCGGCATCCGCTGCGCATCCTGCTTGCCGAGGACAACGTGGTGAACCAGAAGCTCGCGCTGCGCCTGCTGCAGCAGATGGGCTACCGCGCCGACGTCGCGTCGAACGGGATCGAGGCGATCGAGTCGATCGAGCGCCAGCCCTACGACGTCGTGCTGATGGACGTGCAGATGCCCGAGATGGACGGCCTCGAAGCCTCGCGCGAGATCAATCGCCGCTGGCCCGACGGTGGACGCCCGCGCATCGTCGCGATGACCGCCAACGCGATGCAGGGCGATCGCGAGATGTGCCTCGCGGCCGGGATGGACGACTACCTCACGAAGCCGATTCGCGTCGATGCGCTCGTCAACGCGCTCGATCTCGTGCGCGGCCGGGGAGAAGCCTGAGATGACGGCACCGACGATCGACCGTGCGACGTTCGACGAGCTCAAAGAGACCGCCGGCGCAGACTTCGTCGTCGAGCTCGTCGACACGTTCCTCGTCGAAGCACCGGCGATGCTCGCCGGCCTGCGCAGCGCATTCGAAGCCCGTGATGCCGAAACGTTTCGTCGCACCGCGCACTCGCTGAAGTCGAACGGCAACACCTTCGGTGCGCAACGGTTCGCCGCGATGGCGAAGGCACTCGAGCAGGGCGGCATGGCGCCGGTGGTCTCGACCGCCGGCGTGCCGCTTGCCGACCTCGACGACGAATACGCGCGCGTCGCCGCCGCGCTGAAGGAGATCGCGCATGCTTGAGCGCGGACGCAGCGGCGCGCGGCTTCTCGTCGTCGACGACAACAAGGTCAACCGGCTGCTGCTGACGCGCAACCTCGAGCTGCAGGGGCACGACGTCACCACTGCCGAGAACGGCCGGGTCGCACTCGAGCTCCTGCGGCGCGAACCGTTCGACCTCTTGCTGCTCGACATCGAGATGCCGGAAATGGACGGCTTCCAGGTCCTCGAGCAGCTCGCCGGGGACCTCGGCCTGCGCGACCTCCCGGTGATCGTCACGTCGTCGGTCGAAGGCCTCGATAACGTCGTGCGCTGCATCGAGCTCGGTGCCGAAGACTACCTGCCGAAGCCGGTGAACGCGGTGCTGCTGAAGGCGCGAATCGGTGCGTCGCTCGAAAAGAAGCTGCTGCGCGATCGGCAGAAGGAGCTCGTCCGCCGCTTCGCTGCGCCCGAGGTTGCCGACGAGCTGCAGGCGTCGGGCTTCACGCTGGGCGGCAGGCGCGTCGAAGCGAGCGTGATGTTCACCGACATCCGCGGCTTCACGCCGCTCGCCGAAGCGCTGTCACCCGAAGCGACGATCGAGCTCCTCAACACGTGGTACACGCTGATGTTCGACGCGATCGGCGGCCACGGCGGCATCGTGAGCCAGATCGCCGGCGACGGGCTGATGGGGATCTTCGGTGCACCGCTCGCGCTTCCTGCTCACGCCGACGCAGCGGTGCGCGCCGCACTCGAGATGCTCGATCTCGTCGACCTCTTCAACGCCGAGCGCGAAAGCGCCGGCGAGCCGCCGATCCGCATCGGCATCGGCATCGCCTCCGGGCCGATGGTCGCCGGCTACACCGGCACGCGCGAGCGCGCGACCTACACCTGCGTCGGCGACACCGTCAACCTCGCTGCGCGCCTCGAAGCGCACACGAAGGAAGCGAAACGCGCGATCCTGATCGATGCCACGACGCGCGCCGCGCTCGACGGCGAGATTGCGGTCGAGGCGCTGGGAGCCGTGCCGATCCGCGGCAAGGTCAATGCCGTCGAGGTCTTTGCGGTGTCGGCGAAGTAGTCCGAAACCCGGGTCGGGCCACATTCCCCGTTGCCTCACCCAGGAATCGGAGTGAACGGCGTCGGGCCATTTGTACCATTTTTATGGTATTGTAGATCCCATGCAGACCACCATCGACCGCGCCGGGCGTATCGTCGTTCCGAAATCGTTACGGGAAGCGCTCGGTCTCGAGGCGG
>DASVGI010000015.1:0-20603 GCA_036379595.1 Casimicrobiaceae bacterium
GCAGGCGCTCCCACTCGCACTGCGGCGCATCGCGCCCGCCGCCGCGGATTCCACAGCGCGCGGCTCGGGCCGCACCAATCGTTCGCCCCGCGACCCAGGATGGCAGTCGCCTCCACTCGCATTCCTGATAGCGCCGCGGACCGTGCCGACGGCGCCGCTGCCTGCGCCTGCGCGCGACGCCTTGCGAGGCAGGCTTGCCGACGCGAGCTCGTCCACGCGGACGCGCTGCAGCGGCACGGCGCCGCGTCAGAACACCCAGAGCGCCTCGCGCGGCAATTCGAGCCAGTGCGCGCCCTGTGCGAGCGGACGATCGCCGTACGCGCGCAGCCGCTCGTCGCCGAGCGCGAACAGGTGCTCCCACTTGTCGCCCAGGTACATCGACGTCGAGAGCGCGGCCTCGATGCGATTCTCGCCCGGCCCGTCCGCAATGCGCACGCGCTCGAGGCGGATCATTCCCACGCCGTCGCGGCCGGCTTTCGCGCCCGATCTTGCGCTTCCCCACAGACTGAAGCCCGAGCCTTCGAGCAGCGCCGCACCGTCGACGAGCCGGGTGACACGGCCGGCAAGCCGATTGTTGCTCCCCATGAAATCCGCGGTGAACAGCGTCGCGGGATTGCTGTACATCTGCTGCGGGGTTCCCTGCTGCTCGATCTTCCCGCCGTTGAGAAGCAGGATCCGGTCCGACATCGCGAGCGCCTCGCCCTGATCGTGAGTGACGCACAGCGCAGAAAGCTGCATCTTCACGATCAGCTCGCGCAGCCACGCGCGGGCCTCCTCGCGCAGCTTGGCGTCGAGGTTCGACAGCGGCTCGTCGAGCAGGATCACCGGCGGGTTGTAGACGAGCGCGCGCGCGAGCGCGACGCGCTGCTGCTGGCCGCCCGAAAGCTGGTGCGGCAGGCGCTTCGCGAGATGGTCGAGCGAGAGCTGGCTCAGCGCGGCCTCGACGCGGGTGCGGATCTCCGCGGAGGCGAGATTGCGAAGCCTGAGCGCGTAAGCGACGTTCTCGAACACCGTCTTGTGCGGCCACAGCGCGTAGGACTGGAACACGAGGCCCAGATTGCGGCCCTCCGCCGGAATGTCGACCCTGGCGGCACCGTCGAAGACCGTCGTCTCGCCGATGCGGATCGTGCCCCGATGTGGCACTTCGAGCCCGGCGACGGCGCGCAGCAGCGTTGTCTTGCCGCTTCCGGAAGGCCCCAGCAGCGATACGACCTCGCCGCGGTTGAGCGTCAGCGCAACGCCCTTGAGGATCGCGTTGTCACCGTAGCTCAGATGGAGGTCGGCAACGGTAAGCTCGGCGGTGGTCATGGCAGGTATCGGCGTGAAGGGGTTGGCGGGGCGCTGGGGCAGGGTCGGCAGGGCGCTGCGGTGGGGCTGGTCGCCCGGGGATTCTGGGCCGGTATCGAGACGCGGCGTTCGGTGGCTCGAGCGCTTGCGTCAGTCGCGAAGCTTCACGCCGAAGCGCAGCGCGATCGCGAGGCCGATGAAGACGAGCACGATGTTGATCAGCGACAGCGCCGCAACCACGTCGATCGCTCCGCCCTGCCACAGCGAGACGAGCTCGGCACCCAGCACTTCGGTCCCCGGTCCGAGCAGATAGACGCCGGTCGAGTATTCGCGCTCGAAGATCATGAACACGAGCAGCCACGAGCCGAGGAGTCCATAGCGAATGAGCGGCATCGTGATGTCGCGCGACACGCGTCCGCGCGACGCCCCGACAGTGCGTCCGGCCTCCTCGAGCTCGGAGCTCACCTGCATCAGCGACGTCGAGATGAGGCGCATGCCGTACGCGAGCCAGACCACCGAATACGCGAGCCACATGCTGATGAGCGTCTGGCGCAGCGGCCGCAGCGGCGGGAAGAACAGGAACACCCAGAGGAACGCGAGACCGATCAGGAGGCCCGGCACCGCGCGCGGCGTGAGCACCAGGTAGTCGATCACGCGCGACAGAAAATCGTTCCTGCGATGCGTGGCGAAGCCGATCGCCGTGTAGCACGCGACCGTGATCGCTCCGCCGACGACGCCGATCAGCACCGTGTTGCGGATCGCGGCGATGTCGGTGGGCTCGCCGAACACCGCGCGGAAGCTGTCGAGGGTCAGCACGTCCCTCAGGTTGACGCCGACGCCCCAGTTGGTCACGAAGGCACGCAGAGCGATGCCGGAGAGCGGGACGATCACGCTGACGAAGATCCACAGCGCGATCAGCGCGAAGGCCGGCCAGCGCCACCGCCCGAGCGGAAGCTCGCGAATGCGTCCGGCCTTGCCCTTGACCGTCGCGTACTTGCGGACGTTCTGCAGCAGCCGGCGCTGCATCAGCACCAGCGGCACCGTCAACGCGATGATGCACACCGCGACCGCCGCCATCAGGTGGTACGAGGGTGTCCCCAGCTTGTTGGTCAGCTTGTAGAGATAGGTCGACAGCACGAGGTGGCCCTCGGGGTCGCCCAGCACGAGAGGAAGGCCGAAGAGCTCGAGTCCAAGGAAGAAAATCAGCACCGCCGAGAAGAGGAGCGCCGGCATGATGAGCGGCAGGCTGACCGACACCGCGACCCGCAGCGGTGACGCTCCGGCGACTCGGGCCGCCTCCTCGACGTCCGAGCCGAGGTTCTTGAGCGCCGCCGACGCGTAGATGTAGACATTCGGCACGTGGGTGAGCCCGGCGACCGTCGCCATCGCGAGGATCGAGTAAAGCCCCCATGGCGCCGCTCCGAACAGGTCGTTCGACCACACCGAATAGAAGCCGACCGGTCCCGCCGCAACGACGTAGCCGAAGGCGAGCACCATCGGCGAGACGAAGCTGGGCACGAGGATCGCCGGCTCGATCCATCGCTTGCCCGGGAAGTCGGTGCGCTCCATGACGAACGCGAGCACCGCTCCCAGCGGCACCGCAATGACGGTCATCACCGCCGCGATCGAGAGCGAGTTACGCAGCGCCGTCCAGAAATCGGGATCGGCAAAGATGAACCGGTAGGCGTCGAGTCCCGCCTTCTTCGTCGCGTCGAAGAACGGCGCCGAGAGGAGGCTCTGGTAGACGATGAGCGAGAGCGGCGCGAGCACCGCCGCCGCAGTGAGCAGGACGGTGAGCCCGCGCGGAACGCGTGCAAGGAAGCGCGCCCGTCCCGAGGGACCCGCCACCGCGAGCGCGGGATTCGCGAGGCTCGCCATCGGCATTCGCTCGGCGCCCGATTCGCTCGGCGCGGGTCCGGTCGACCTGGTGGTCACGGTCCGCAGCCGCCCGGTGTCGGGTGGCCGCGGAACCCCGGGTTACTTCGCTCCCTTCGCGACTTCGGCCTTCCAGGCGTTGAGAAACTCGAGCCGCTTCCTGGGTTCGAGCCAGGACGTGATTTCGGCCGACACCGGGATCGGCTTGACGTGATCGCCGAGCTCCTTGTCGAGCGTCGCGGCGGTGTATTCGGCGTCGACGTCGCTGCGGATCGAGAACAGCTCGACCGCGCCTCCGATCACCTTCTGGCCGCGCTGCGACAGGATGTAATCCTCGAACACCCTGGCCGCATTCGGATGCTTCGCAGCCTTGCTGATGAACATGACGCGCGACAGCACCAGCGTGTAGTCCTTCGGTAGCACGACACCAAGATTCGCGTCCTTCTTCGCGCGCACGAGCGCGTAGGAGCCCAGCACGTTGTAGCCCAGCAGGTGCTCGCCCGACGAGACCTTTTCGAGCATGTTGCCGGTGGACGAGTAGACGCGGTAATGGGTCGCCCCGAAGCCCTTCTCGAGGTCCTTCAACCCGGGGAAATGCAGGCTGTCCTGTACGGCGAACATGAAGCCGACGCCGCTCTTCTCGATGTCGTAGGTCGTGACCTTGCCGTTGAACTTCGCGCTCTCGGTATTGAGGATCTTCGCGAATGCCGCGTGGTCCTGCGGAATGTCGCTGCCGGTGACGAGCCGCTTGTTGTAGATGAACACCGCAGGCTCATAAGTGGTGCCGTAGGCCTCGTCACGGTAGACCGCCCACTTCGGAAGCTTCCCCGCCTCGGGTGAGCGGTAGACCAGCGCATGACCCTCGTCGACGAGCTTCAACTGCAGGTCCATCGCCGAGCTCCACATCACGTCGGCGGAGCCCTGTCCCGACGCGGCCTCGGCGATGAAGCGGTTGTACATCTCGGTCGAGTTGAGGTCGTTGTACTCGACCTTGATGCCGGGGAACGCCGCCTCGAAGTCCTGCACCAGCGGGCGCGCCGCCTTGGTGTCGGTCGTGCTGTAGACGATGACCGTGCCCTCGGCTTTCGCCGCCGCGAGGATCTTCGCGTAATCGGCGGGGTAGCCCGCCGGAACGGATTGCGCGAATGCGGGCAGGCAGACTGCCGCGAGCGCGGCGAACGCGAAGCGGGTGAACATGAACGGCTCCTCCTTGATATTTGGTCGGGGTGAGAGGATTTGAACCTCCGGCCTCTACGTCCCGAACGTAGCGCTCTACCAGGCTAAGCTACACCCCGATGACCTGCGACGGCGCCCGGGAATCGAGCGTGCCGATCGGATCCGATCAGTACGTCCGCTGCGCCGCAAAGGCGGCCAATTGTAGCAGAGCAGCGGTCTCCGGCGCGGCGGATAGCCCGTCGAGGCACGCCGCCGCGTTCTTCGCTTCCGTCGCGGCGCGTTCGCGTGACCACTCGAGCGCTCCGGTGGCTTCGAGGGCCGCGCTCACGGCGGCGAATTCGCTGCGTCCGCGCTCGGCGACCGCGTGCCGGATCACGCCTTTCTCGGCATCGTGGCCGACGGCGAGCGCTCGAATGAGCGGCAGCGTCATCTTGCCTTCGGCGAGATCGTCACCGACGTTCTTGCCGATCGCGCCTTCGTCGCCGGAATAGTCGAGCACGTCGTCCATGATCTGGAACGCGATGCCGAGGTGCAGGCCGTAGCGCGCGAGCGCATCCTCGTGCGCGCGATCGAGGCCGCCCAGCACCGCGCCGATCCGTGACGCTGCGGCGAACAGCGTCGCCGTCTTGCGCTCGATCACGGCAAGATAGGCGCGCTCGTCGAGCGCCGCGTCGCCGGTGTTCATGAGCTGCATGACTTCGCCTTCGGCGATCCGGTTGGTCGCGTCGGCAACGATCTCGAGCACGCGCATGCGACCGACACCGACCATCAGCTGAAATGCGCGCGAATAGAGGAAGTCGCCGACCAGCACCGAAGCCGGATTACCGAACGCCGCGTTCGCCGTCGCATGTCCGCGGCGAAGGTCGGATTCGTCGACGACGTCGTCGTGCAGCAGCGTCGCGGTGTGGATCATTTCGATCACCGCGGCGAGGACTCGGTGATCGCGTCCGCGGTAGCCGCTGGCACGCGCGGCGAGGAGGAGGAGCGCCGGCCGCAGCCGCTTGCCGCCGCTGCCGATGATGTAATCGGCGATCGTGTGGATCAGCGCGACGTCCGAGCGCAGACTCTCGCGCAGGACCTCGTCGACCCCGTTCATGTCGGCGCCGATCACGGGTTTCAGGAAGTCGACGGTCACGGCACCGGTGGGCGGAGGATGTCCGAGTGGCATGGCGGGCGCTGCTGGCTGCGGCGATCGAGCCGTGCTGACGGGGGCGCACGGAGGCACCCGCCGCAGCAGGGCGTGAGAGGGGTGCATGTTACCGGAGAACGCGTGTGGCCTGCGCCACGTGGTCTCAGCCGGAATGCTCCTCCGCGAGGTCGCTCCGCGGCCGCCTCGTAGAATGGCCATGCCCTTGAAAGTCGGATATAATCAGCGGCTTTCCGAAGTATCGTTCGGCGGCGACCGGCCCAATGGCCGGGCCGACCCGCACCGCAACAAAGCAAACAGCGAGCACTGAGGAGTCATTCATGTACGCGGTCGTGAGAACCGGGGGCAAGCAGTACAAGGTCGCCCCGGGCGAGAAACTGAAGGTGGAGCAGCTGCCGGCGGACGTGGGTGCCGAAGTGGTTCTCGACCAGGTTCTGATGGTCGGCGAAGGTGCCGGCGTCAGCATCGGCCGCCCGACTGTCGCGGGAGCGGTGGTCAAGGCAACCGTCGTCGCGCACGGCCGCGGCGAGAAGCTGCGCATCTTCAAGATGCGCCGGCGCAAGCACTACCAGAAGCACCAGGGACACCGCCAGGGCTACACCGAGCTCAGAATCGATTCGATCGCCGGCGCAGGAGAAGAGCATGGCGCATAAGAAAGCCGGCGGCAGCTCGCGTAACGGCCGCGACTCGAAGGCGAAGCGCCTCGGCGTCAAGACCTACGGCGGCGAGGCGATCCGCGCCGGTGGCATCATCGTCCGCCAGCGCGGCACGTTGATCCACCCCGGTGTGAACGTCGGAATTGGCAAGGATCACACGCTGTTTGCTCTGGTCGATGGCACGGTCAGCTACCGCGTCAGGGGCGAGCGTCAGCACCGGTACGCGAACGTCGATCCGGTCGCGGCCACGTAGTGCGCATCCCTTGCCGCGAGGAGGGCGACGATGCGGCGAGTGAAAGGCAGTGGTTCGACACCTGCTGTGGCGCGGCGATGCTCGTCGCGCGTCGCGATCACACTGACGATCGCCCTCGCCGCCCTCAGCATTGCGGCGCCTTCGCGCGCTGCCCTCAAGCCGGGCGACCGCGCCCCCGACTTCACCGCCGAGGCCTCGCTCGGCGGCAAGGTGTTCTCGTTCTCGCTCGCCGCAGCGCTCGCGAAGGGCGCGGTCGTTCTCTATTTCTACCCGGCCGCGTTCACGACGGGCTGCACGATCGAGGCGCACGACTTCGCCGAGGCGGTCGACGCCTACCACGCGCTCGGTGCGACGGTCATCGGCGTCTCGCACGACGACATCGGGACCTTGAAGCGCTTCTCGGTCAGCGAATGCCGCAGCAAGTTCGCCGTCGCCGCCGATGGCGATCAGCACATCATGAAGAGCTACGACGCGGTGCTGAAGCGTGCTCCGAAGTACGCGAACCGGGTCTCTTACGTGATCGCACCCGACGGCCACGTCATCTACGCCTACACCTCGCTCGACCCCGAGCGCCACGTCGAGAACACGCTCGACGCGCTGCGGAAGTGGGAGGCGGGTGTCACCGCCGCTCGATCCACCACATCATCGCCACCGCCACCGCGCTGAAGAACACCAGCGGGAACACCGCCGAGAAGAGCGGCGGCCAGTTGTTCAAGACGCCGAGGTTCGAGAACAGGCGGCCGAGCAGGAAGAAGGCGAGGCCGATCATCGTGCCGGCGAAGATGCGGAACCCGATCCCGCCCTGTCGGCGCTGGAAATGCGCGAACGGCAGCGCGAGCACCATCATCACGAGCACGGCCGCCGGGTAGAAGATCTTGTTCCAGAACGCGATCTCGAAGCGCGACGCCTTCTGCGAGCTCTTCGCGAGCACGCGGATGTTGTCGTACAGCGCGCCGAGCTCGAGCCGCTCGGGCGCGACCTCGTAGACGTCGAGGATCGACGGCCGCAGGACGGTCGTCCACGTCCACGTCGGCAGGTGCGTCACCTCGACGCGATCGGGGCCAATCTCGGTCGTGTCGACGTCATCGAGCTTCCACTCGCCGTTGCCGAGAAACGTTCCCGAGCGCGCGGTCCGCACGGCTTTGAGCCGCAGGTCGTTGCCGAACTCGTACATCCGCACCCCGAGCAGCGTCATGTCGGCGAGGACCGTGCGGATGTTGACGAAGGTCAGGTCCTGCTTGAACCAGAATCCCGACGTGAACTGCTGCGCGACGACGTTTGCCTCGCCGCCGCTCCCCGCTGCGCGCACCGTCTGCGCGAGCCTCTCGGCGGGCGGGGCCAGATACTCGCCGGCGAGAAAGGTGGCGAGCGCGAGCGGCAGCCCGACGCGCAGCACCGACCACACGAGCTGCCCCATCGACATGCCCGAGACGCGCATCACCGTGTACTCGGAATTGGCGACGAGCTGGGCGACCGCGAACAGCGTGCCGATCAGCGCGGCAACCGGGAACAGCTCGTAGAGCCGCGACGGCACGTTGAGCAGCACGTAGACGAGCGCCGAGCTGATCGTGTACGTTCCGCGCCCGACGTCGCCGAGCTCGTGAATGAGGTCGAAGAAGGCGAACAACGCGAGCAGCGCGACGAAGATCAGCAGCGTCGCGAACAGGACGTCGCGCCCGATGTAGCGCTGCAGCGTCTTCATCGCGCGCGTGTCACGCCGATGGCGGCGCGGCTGCGCGGCGTGACGGAACGAGGCGCGCGAACAGTCCGGCCACCGAGAGCTGGTGGCGGAACAGCGCAACGACGATCGCCAGCGCGATGAGGTGCGGCAGCGCGAGCCCGGCCCACAGCGGCAGCCGTCCCTGCGCGATCAGGCTCTGCACGATATTGAGGCAGTTGCTGTAGAGCATGTACAGGAACACCGCCGAGAAGAAATTGAACGATCGCCCGACGCGCGGATCGACGTAGGCGAGCGGAATCGCGAGCAGCGTCAGCACGAGCGCCGAGATCGGCACCGAGATGCGCCAGAAGAGCTCGGCGCGACCGACGCGATCGTCGCTCGCGACGAGCGCCTCGGTCGGCAGCGCCTTGCTCGACGTCGGCACCGAGCGGACCTCGGACGGCTCGATGCGCCGGCCGAGGCGCTCGAATTCGACGACGCGATAGTCGGCCGTTCCCGGCGTTCCCTGATAGCGCCGGCCGTGCTCGAGGACGATGAAGCGGTCGCCATCGGGCATATCCTCGAGCTTGCCGCGCGCGGCCACCGTCGTCGCGTCGCGCTTGTCCTCGATGCTGTGCAGAAAGACGTTGCGCACCGTGCTGTCGAGCGGATTGATGCTCTCGACGAAGACCACCAGGTTGGCGCGCGGAAATTCGCGAAACAGGCCGGGGGTGACGACCGAGATGTCCTGCCGCGCCTTCATCTGCTGCTCGAACTCGACCTTGTGCCGCTCGGCCCACGGCGACAGGAACAGCGACAGCACGACGATCGCCGCAAGGAACGGTGTCGCGAACAGCAGGATCGGCCGCAGCCACGCCGTCAGCGATTGACCCGACGTAAACCAGACAATCATCTCGCTGTCGCGATACCAGCGCGAAAGTGTCAGCAGGACGGTCAGGAACAGCGCGACCGACAGCAGGATATTGAAGTAAAAGAGCGCGCTGAAGCCGAGCAGCGTCAGGATCCCTTCCGGCGCCACGACGCCGCCGGCGGCATCGGCGAGCAGCCGCAGCACGAGGTTCGTGAACAGGATGGCGAGCAGGATCAGGAACAGCCCGACCGCGGTGGCCGTGAGCTCGCGGACGAGGCTCCGCCGGAAGATCATGACGACGGGAAACTTTGACTTTTCAGGGGCCTTTTGCCGATAATGCGCATCTGACGCTCATGCGGCATAAAATCGCGATTGGCAACCGGCGGGGAGCACGATGGAATTTACCATAAAAAGCGGCAGTCCCGAGAAGCAGCGCAGCGCCTGCGTCGTCGTCGGCGTCTTCGACAACCGCAAGCTGTCGCTCTCCGCGGAGCTGATCGATCGCGCCTCGAACGGCTACATCAGCGAGATCATCCGGCGCGGCGACATGGAGGGAAAGCTCGGCGCCACGCTGCTCCTGCACAACGTCCGCGGCACGCTCGCCGATCGCGTGCTCCTCGTCGGCCTCGGCAAGGAGCGCGATTTTCGCGACCGCGAGTTCCGCCAGTCGATCCGCAGCGCGGTCAAGCTGCTGAACGAGACCGGGTCCTACGAGGCGGTGATCTACCTCACCGAAGAGAAGGTCAAGCGGCGCGAGGTCGCCTGGCGCGTCGAGCACGCGGTGGTCGTCGCGATGGACGCGGTCTATCGCTTCGAGCAGATGAAGAGCGAGCCGGCGGAGGTGCGCCGGCCGCTGCGCAAGCTGACGCTGTCGGTGCCGCAGCGCTCCGACCTCGCTGCCGGCGAAGCCGCCGCGGCGCGCGGGCTCGCGATCTCCCACGGCGTCGATTTCACCAAGGACCTCGCCAACCTGCCCGGCAACGTGTGCACGCCGCGCTACCTCGCCGAGCGTGCGCAGGAGCTCGCGAAGGAGTTTCCGACGATCAAGGTGACGGTGCTCGAGCGTCCGCAGATCGAGGAGCTCGGCATGGGCTCGTTCCTGTCGGTGACCAACGGCAGCGTCGAGCCGCCGCGGTTCATCGTCCTCGAGTACGACCAGTCGCAGAAGAAGCAGAAGCCGCTGGTGCTCGTCGGGAAGGGGATCACGTTCGACTCCGGCGGCATCTCGATCAAGCCGGCGGCCGACATGGACCACATGAAATTCGACATGTGCGGTGCGGCGTCGGTGCTGGGTGCGTTTCGAGCGATCGCCGAGATCGGGCCGAAGCTCGCGCTGGTCGGGTTGATTCCGACCTGCGAGAACATGCCGTCCGGCAGCGCGACGCGCCCGGGCGACATCGTGAAGTCGATGTCGGGGCAGACGGTCGAGATCCTCAACACCGACGCCGAGGGAAGGCTGATCCTCGCCGACGCGCTCACCTACGCCGAGCGCTACGAGCCCGAGGCGGTGGTCGACGTCGCGACGCTCACCGGCGCGATGGTCGTCGCGCTCGGCCACGTCGCCTGCGGCGTGTTCAGCAACAGCGACACGCTGGCGCGTGCGCTGCTCGCTGCCGCCGACGACGCCTACGACCGCGGCTGGCAGATGCCGCTGTGGGAGGATTACCAGGAAGGGCTCACCAGCAATTTCGCCGATTTCGCCAACGTCGGCACGCGCGCCGGCGGCAGCATCACTGCCGCGTGCTTCCTGTGGCGCTTCTCGCGCAAGTACGATTGGGCGCACCTCGACATCGCCGGCATCGCGTGGAACGAGGGCAAGGAGAAGGGCGCGACCGGGCGTCCGGTGCCGCTGCTCACGACCTGGATCCTGGGCCGCGAGAGCAGCGCGTGAGCGATGACCGCCATCGACTTCTACAGCCGCGTCGCCGACCCGCTGCGACTCGCGGCAAAGCTCGTCGCGAAGGCGGTCGGACAGCACGGCAGCGCCCGCGTCCTCACTGCTGACGCCGCGTCGACGGTGGCGCTCGACCGCCTGCTCTGGCAGGAGTCCGACATCTCGTTCCTGCCGCATTGTCGCCTCGGCCATCCGGACGCGAACGAGACTCCGGTGCTGATCGACGACTCGCGCGAGCACGCCGGGCCGGCCGCGGTGCTGATCAACCTGCACCCCGAGCCGCCGCCCTTCTTCAGCCGCTTCGAGCGCCTGATCGAGATCGTCGGCGCACAGGAGGACGAGCTTGCCGCGGGGCGAGCGAGGTTCCGCTACTACCGCGAGCGCGGCTACGCGATCCAGAACCACGATCGCGCGGGATACGACTGATGCCGACGGCGCGCGAGCTGCTCGAGCAGGCCGACGCGCTGATGCGGCGCAACCGCCGCGACGATGCCGTCACCGCTGCGCCCGCCGCCGAAGCGGCCGACGACCCGCTGCGCGGTCTGCTGCCCGACGCACCGACGCACGACGAGGTGCACGCGATCGACGCCGGCGTGCCGTTGACGCCGACGGTGATTCTCCCGGACCACGGCGAGCCCGACGCCACCGATTGGCTCGCCTCGCTCACCGATCTCCCGATCCTCACCGACGTCGTCGAGATCGGACCGGACGCTCTCGTTGCACCCGGAAACGCGGATGCAGCGCCGAGCGAAGCCGTAGCGCCGAGCGACGCCGCACCGCCGACCGAGGTGCCGCTGCCGGAGCCTCCCGCGCATGCAGCGGAAGCGCAGTCGGCCGCCGACTGGTCGGCGCTCGCCGAGGAGATTCGCGCGCAGGTGCTCCAGCGGCTCGATCTCTTCACCGACACCGGACTGCGCGAGCAGCTCGGCGCGCACCTGATGCCGATCGTCGAGCGTGCGAGCGCCGAGCTCGTCGACACGATCAATCGCCAGGTCGGCGAGCTCGTCAGGAGCTACGTCGCCGAGGCGATCGAGCGCGAGATCGAGGCCTGGCGCAATCGCGGCGCCTGATCCGCTCCGGGCGCTCGTTCGCTGCACCGCAGCGAGAGTGGTCCCGACCGGCGCTTTGGAACCATGTCGCAACAGGACTAATATCCGCGTGTCGCCGGGACCGCCCGGCTCGCCCACGGGAGAGTCGATCGCATGGCCACCTCAGCCGCCGCATCCAACGCGACCATCGCCGCCCGCATCGATCGCCTTCCGTCGTCGCGGTACGTCCGCTACCTGATCCTGCTGCTCTCGCTCGGCGGCTGCTTCGAGTTCTACGACCTCTTCTTCACCGCCTATATCGCGCCGGGATTGTTCAAGAGCGGCATCTTCACCGCGACGACCAGGGCGCTCTTCGGCATGCAGGGCTTCGCGAGCTTCGTTGCGGCGCTCTTCGCCGGGCTCTTCGTCGGCACGATCGTGTTCAGCTGGCTCTCCGATCGCTATGGCCGGCGCTCGATCTTCACGTTCTCGCTGCTGTGGTACTCGGTGTGCACGTTCATCATGGCGTTCCAGTCGACCGCGATGGGGATCGACGTCTGGCGCTTCATCGCGAGCATCGGCATCGGCGTCGAGCTCGTCAACATCGACACCTACATCTCCGAGCTGGTGCCGAAGGAGACGCGCGGCGCGGCGTTTGCGTTCAACCAGCTCGTGATGTTCTGCGTGGTCCCGATCGTCGCCTTCATCTCGTGGCTGCTGGTGCCGCAGGCGCCGTTCGGCATCGACGGCTGGCGCTGGGTCGTGGTGATCGGAGCGACCGGCGCGATCTTCATCTGGTGGATCCGCCTCGGTCTCCCCGAATCGCCGCGCTGGCTCGCCCAGCACGGCCGTCACGACGAGGCGGCGCGGATCATGGACGACATCGAAGCGCGCGTGCAGAAGGAGACCGGCCAGCCGCTGCCGCCGCCGCAGGTGCTCGCCGACGAGGACGAGTCGAAGAAGGGCTCGTGGGCGGAAATCTGGAGCCCGGCGTTCATCGGCCGCACGATCGTGCTGATCGTGTTCAACCTGTTCCAGACGGTCGGCTACTACGGCTTCGCGAGCTGGGTCCCCACGCTGCTGATCGCGAAGGGGATCACGGTGACGAAGTCGCTCGAATACACGTTCATCATCGCGCTCGCCAATCCGTTCGGGCCGCTGATCGGCCGCGCCTTCGCCGACCGCTTCGAGCGCAAGTGGCAGGTCGCGTGGGCGGCGATTGCGATCGCCGTGCTCGGCCTCATCTTCTCGCAGCAGACGCAGGGGTTCTGGATCATCGTCGTCGGCATCCTGGTGACGCTCGCCAACAACTGGATGTCGTTCGCGTTCCACGCCTATCAGGCCGAGCTCTATCCGACGCGCATCCGCGCGCAGGCGGTAGGTTTCGTCTATTCGTGGAGCCGCTTCTCGGCGATCTTCAGCGGCTTTCTGATCGCGTTCTTCCTCGGCCGCTACGGCAACACCGGCGTGTTCACCTTCATCGCGCTGTGCATGGTCGTCGTGTTCGTCGTCGTCGGGGGCTTCGGGCCGCGGACGACGCGCCAGCGGCTGGAGCAGATCGCCCGGTGAGCGAGGTTTTCGCGACGGCGCGTGTGGCGCGCATTCGCGCGAGGCGGGGAGCAGCGCGCATTCGCGCGGCGCCGGGTGTGGCGCGGATGCAACCCGCCGCGCCGTATCGGCCGGCGTCCGCCGGGCGGGTGACCGCGCCGGCCGCGGTTCCTGCTACACTGCCGGGCATGACGCGAGCGACCGGGTTCTGGGGCTACTTCTATTTTTCGGACCACGCCGAGGGCCGCGCGCACGCATAAGACACACGAAATCGAACACAGCGCATCGGGCGGCCCCTCAAAAGGCCGCCCGATGCTTTTTGCGCAATCGAATCCACCACGAAGGAGATGGAGATGATCATCGTCATGCAGCCCGAGGCCGGGGAAGCCGAAATTGCCGCGGTCGAGGCAAAGATTCGCTCGCACGGCCTCGAAGTCCATGTCTCGCGCGGCACCGAGCGCACGCTGATCGGCGCCGTCGGTGACGAGCGCCGGCTCGATCCCGAGATGTTCGATCCGATGCCGGGGGTCGAGCGCTCGATGCACATCCTGAAGCCGTACAAGCTCGTCGCCCGCGAGTGGCACAAGGCGAGCAGCGTCGTCGACGTCGCCGGTGTCCCGATCGGCGGGAGCGACGTGCAGGTGATCGCCGGGCCGTGCTCGGTCGAGACGGTGCCGCAGATGGAAGCTGCCGCCGATGGTGTCGCGGCAGCCGGTGCCCGCCTGATGCGCGGCGGCGCGTTCAAGCCGCGCACGAGCCCGTACGCGTTCCAGGGCAAAGGCGTCGAAGGGCTCACGATGCTGAAGGATGCCGCGAAGCGCCACGGCCTCCCGATCGTCACCGAGCTGATGGACGTGCGCATGCTCGACACCTTCCTCGAGCACAAGGTCGACGTGATCCAGATCGGCACGCGCAACATGCAGAACTTCGACCTCCTGAAGGAGGTGGGCACGGTCGACGTCCCGGTGGTCCTGAAGCGCGGGATGAGCGCGACGATCAGCGAGTGGCTGATGGCGGCCGAATACATCGCGGCCGGAGGCAATCACCGGATCATCCTGTGCGAGCGCGGCATCCGCACCTACGAGAACGCGTATCGCAACGTGCTCGACGTAACCGCGGTCGCCGTGCTGAAGAAGGAGACGCACCTGCCGGTGATCGTCGACCCGTCGCATGCGGGCGGCAAGGCGTGGATGGTGCCGGCGCTGTCGTGTGCGGCGGTGGCCGCGGGTGCCGACGGCCTCCTGATCGAGGTGCATCCGTGCCCGTCGGAGGCGTGGTGCGACGCCGACCAGGCCTTGTCGATCCCGGAGTTCGCGACGCTGATGGATCGCCTCGATGCAATCGCGCGCGCGATCGGCCGCCGCGTCGATCGGCGCGTCGCGGCCGTCCCGGCGTCCGCCCCCACACCGATCCCGGCAGCAGCCGAGCGCGAGATGGCGCCGCTCGCACATCCCGCGGCGGCGTAATGGTTCGCCGCGACCGCGGAGGTCGCGTGATCGCGCATTGACGTGGATGCGGCCGATTGCGTCGTCATCGGCGCGGGCGTGATCGGCCTGGCCGTTGCGCGCGAGGCTGCGCGTGCCGGACGCGAGGTCGTCATCGTCGAGGCCGAACGCAGGCCCGGCACGATCACGAGCTCGCGCAACAGCGAAGTGATCCATGCCGGGATCTACTATCAGGAGGGCTCGCTGAAGGCGCGCCTCTGCGTCGAAGGCCGCGAGCGCCTCTACCGCTACTGCGACGAGCACGGCGTCGCCTGTCGGCGCGTCGGCAAGCTCATCGTCGCGACGAGCGACGCGCAATGCGAAGGGCTCGGCGCGCTCGCCCGGCGCGCGCAGGCGAACGCTGTTGCCGACGTCGTTGCACTCGACGGCGCTGCGGCGCGAAGGCTCGAACCCGCGCTCGCGTGCACGGCTGCGCTCCTGTCGCCGTCGACCGGCATCGTCGACAGCCACATGTACATGACGGCACTGGAGGGTGATGCCCGCGATGCCGGTGCGGTGCTCGCGGTGGCGAGCCGGGTGATCGGCGGTCACGTCGTCGGTGGCGGGATCGAGCTCGTCGTCGAAGGAAGCGAGCCGCTGTCGCTGATCGCGCGCAGCGTATTCAACTGCGCGGGCCTCGACGCCGCGCGCGTCGCAGCTTCGATCGAGGGCGTACCTCGCGCCGCGATCCCGCGCCTTCGCTTCTGCAAGGGGAACTATTTTCGCCTTGCCGGGCGCTCACCGTTCTCGCGGCTCGTCTACCCGCTGCCCGAGCCGGGTGGCCTCGGCGTGCATCTCACGCTCGATCTCGGCGGTGCAGCGCGCTTCGGGCCCGACGTCGAGTGGATCGATGCGATCGACTATGCCGTCGACGCGTCGCGTGCCGACCGCTTCTACCCGGCGATCCGGCGCTACTGGCCGGGACTACCTGACGGTGCTCTCGCTCCCGACTATGCGGGCATCCGCCCCAAGCTCCACGGCCCGGACGAGCCCGCGCGCGATTTCGCGATCGAAGGGCCCCAGGAGCACGGCGTCGCCGGCCTCGTCAACCTCTTCGGCATCGAGTCCCCCGGCCTCACTGCCTCGCTCGCGATCGCAAGTGACGCGCTCGCGCGGCTGCGCGCCGCGGGTTGAGCGCTTCCCTAAACGGCAAAGACTTCGCGCAGCGTCGCAAGCAGCCGCTCGAGCGTCTCGTTCGGGACCGCGCCGAGGCGCCGCACCAATCGAACTCTGTCGATTGCGCGGATTTGATCGAGCAGAATCAGGCCGCGCGTGCGCGCGTGCGTCACCGGAATGCGAAACGGCGCCGCATGACTCTTCGTCGTCATCGGCGCGACGATCGCCGTGCGAAGCGCGTCGTGCATCTCTCGGGGTGAGATCACGACGCACGGGCGCGACTTTCGGATTCCCTCGCCGAGCGTTGGATCGAGGGCAACGAGCCAGATGTCGCCGCGATTTACCACGTCGAATTCGCATCGTCGGCGTTGTTGAACTCGCCCAGGACGAAGGCGTCGTCGTTCCGCTCGGCGATCTCTCGCGCCGCCTGGGCCCAGCCGGCGCGAGGCGGTGCGGCCGGCTTGCGAAGCACGAGCGCTCCTTCTTCGACAACCATATCCGCTTCCGCCTCGAGCCCCGTCTCGATCAGCAGCGGCTTGGGGATCACGACGCCTCGCGAGTTGCCGATTCTGCGGATAACGACTTTCATCGGATGACTCTCCTAAGTAATAACAATGTTATTTCATCGCTGACGAGCCGTCAATCGGCCCGATGGACGATCGGCTCCAGACCCCGATAATCCAGGATTCGACTTGAACCGCCCGCCGCCTTGTCGCGCGGGCCCAGCGTGAATACATGAGTCTCGCAAAGAGCTTCGAACCCCACGCCATCGAGGCGAAGTGGTACCCGATCTGGGAGTCGAAGGGCTGGTTCGAGCCTTCGTATGCGCCGGGCGCTGCGCCGTACTGCATCCAGCTTCCGCCTCCGAACGTCACCGGAACGCTGCACATGGGGCACGCGTTCCAGCAGACGTTGATGGACATCCTGATCCGCTACCACCGGATGCGCGGCGACAACACGCTGTGGCAGGTCGGAACCGATCATGCGGGGATCGCGACGCAGATCGTCGTCGAGCAGCAGTTGAAGGCCGAAGGAAAGACGCGCCACGACCTCGGTCGCGAGGCGTTCGTCGAGCGCGTGTGGGCGTGGAAGAAGCAGTCGGGCGGCGCGATCACCAACCAGATGCGTCGCCTCGGCGCGTCGGCCGATTGGTCGCGCGAGCGCTTCACGATGGACGAGGGCCTCTCCGCGGCCGTCCTCGAGACCTTCGTGCGCCTCTACGACGACGGGCTCATCTACCGCGGCAAGCGGCTCGTCAACTGGGATCCGACGCTGATGACCGCGGTCTCGGATCTCGAAGTCGACAGCGAGGAGGAGGAGGGGACGATCTGGGAGCTTTCCTATCCGCTTGCCGACGGTTCGGGCACGCTCACCGTCGCGACGACGCGCCCCGAGACGATGCTCGGCGACACCGCGGTCGCCGTGCACCCCGACGACGAGCGCTACCGCGCGTTCGTCGGCCGGACGGTGCGCCTCCCGCTCGCCGGGCGCGAGATCCCGGTGATCGCCGACGATTACGTCGATCGCGAATTCGGGACCGGTGTCGTCAAGATCACGCCGGCGCACGACTTCAACGACTGGGCGATCGGCCAGCGTCACGGCCTTGCCGCGTTGTCGATCTTCAATCTCGACGCGACGGTCAACGACAACGCGCCAGCGAAGTATCGCGGGCTCGATCGCTACGCAGCGCGCAAGGCGGTGCTCGCCGATCTTCGCGCCGAGGGCCGCGTCGTCGCGGAGAAGAAGCACCGGATGATCGTGCCGCGCTGCGGGCGCACCGGCCAGGCGGTCGAGCCGATGCTGACCGACCAGTGGTACGTCGCGATGCGAAAGCCCGCCCCGGCCGACCACCCGCTGTGGCCGGGACGGTCGATCCAGGATCTATGCCGTGCCGCGGTGTCCGACGCAGGCATCGTCGACCCGCAGAGCGGCGAGCGCGGGCGCGTGCGTTTCGTCCCCGAGGAATGGATTTCGACCTACCTCCACTGGATCGACAACATCCAGGACTGGTGCATTTCGAGGCAACTCTGGTGGGGACACCAGATCCCGGCTTGGTACGACGAGGCGGGCAACGTCTACGTCGCGCGCAGCGAGGACGCGGCGCGCGCACAGGCGGTCGCGGAGCTCGGCCGCGCACCTGCGTCGTTCACGCGCGACGAGGACGTCCTCGACACGTGGTTCAGCTCGGCATTGTGGTGCCATTCGACGCTCGGCTGGCCTTCGACGACGCGCGAGCTCGCGACGTTCCTGCCGTCGTCGGTGCTCGTGACCGGCTTCGACATCATCTTCTTCTGGGTCGCGCGGATGATCATGACGACGACCCTCTTCACCGGCAAGGTGCCGTTTCGCGACGTCTACATCAACGCGATCGTGCGCGATGCCGACGGGCAGAAGATGTCGAAGTCCAAGGGCAACGTGCTCGACCCGATCGACCTGATCGACGGCGTCGACGTCGAAACGCTCGTCGCGAAGAGTACGGCGAACATGATGGACCCGCGGCAGACCGACAAGGTTGCGAAGCGGACGCGCGCGCACTACGCGAACGGCATTCCCGCGTTCGGCGCCGACGCACTGCGCTTCACCTTCGCGTCGCTCGCGACCTTCAACCGGACGCTCAACTTCGACCTCGCGCGCTGCGAGGGCTATCGCAACTTCTGCAACAAGCTGTGGAACGCGACGCGCTTCGTGCTGATGAACGTCGAGGGCCACGATTGCGGTGCCGGCGATTTGCCGGGCGAAGGCGAATCGCGCGTGGGCGCCGGGACCTTCGTCGATCGCTGGCTGATTGGCCGCCTGCAGCAGGCCGAGCGCGAGATCCACGAAGGACTCGACCAGTATCGCTTCGATCTCGCCGCACGAGCGCTCTACGAGTTTGTCTGGGACGAATACTGCGACTGGTACGTCGAGCTCGCGAAGGTGCAGCTCGCGCGCGCCGAGGCCGCCGGCGATGCCGCGGCGGCGCGCGCGACGCGCGCGCGCCTCGTGCGCGCGCTCGAGGCCGCGCTGCGGCTCGCGCACCCGTTCATTCCGTTCATCTCCGAGGAGCTCTGGCAGAAGGTCGCTCCGCTCGCGGGGCGCACCGGCGAGACCGTCTCGCTGCAGCCGTACCCGGCCGCCGATCCCGCGCGCACCGACGCCGATGCAGCGGCGGCGATGGCGCGCTTCAAGGAGATCGCGAACGCGTGTCGGACGCTGCGCTCGGCGATGAGCCTGTCACCGGCGCAGAAGGTTCCGCTGATTGCGACCGGCAATGCCCGCGAGCTCGAGACATTCTCGCCGTACCTCGCTGCGCTCGCGCGCCTTTCCGAGGTGCGCATCGTCCCGGAGCTCCCGCGCTCGACGGCGCCGGTGCAGATCGTCGGCACGACGAGCCTCATGCTGCATGTCGAGATCGACGTCGCGGCCGAGCGCGCGCGCCTCGCGAAGGACATCGCACGTCACGAAGGCGAGATCGCGCGGGCGCAGGCGAAGCTCGCCAACGAGGGGTTCGTCGCGCGCGCTCCTGGCCCCGTCGTCGCTCAGGAGCGCGAGCGCCTCGCCGGATTCAACGCGACGCTCGAGAAGCTGAAGGAGCAGTACGCGAGGCTCGAGGGCTGAAGTCCGGCACGGGCTCCTTCGCGGCGTCGTACCGGGCCCGCATCTCCGCGTAGCGCGCGACTTCGCCGATGACGACGAGCGCAGGCGAGCGAACGGCATACTTGCGCGCCCGCTCGGGAAGCTCGCGCAGCGCGCCGGTGAGGACACGTTGCTCCGGCCGCGTTCCGTTCTCGATCAGCGCGAACGGCGTCGAGGCGCGACGTCCATAGGCGATCAGGCGGTCGCGAAAGCGCTGCAGGCTGGCAACGCCCATGTACACGGCCAGCGTCTGGTGCTCGCCGGCGAGCGCGCGCCAGTCGAGCGCGTCGAGCGATTCCTTGCAATGAGCGGTGACGAGACACAGCGAGTGCGCGTGCTCGCGGTGCGTGAGTGGAATGCCCGTCGAGGCCGCGCAGGCGAGGGCGGCGGTCACTCCGGGGACAACCTCGCACGGGATTGCGTGCGCGCGCAGCGCCTCGAGCTCCTCGCCGCCGCGGCCGAACACGAACGGGTCGCCGCCTTTGAGCCGGACGACCCGCTTGCCCGCGCGCGCGTGATGGACGAGGAGCTCGTGGATGCGTTCTTGCGTGACGCCTTCGCCGCGCGCGCGCTTGCCAACCGCGATGCGCTCGGCGTCACGGCAAGCCAGGGCGAGCACGGCGTCGCCGACGAGATTGTCGTACAGGATCACGTCGGCTTGCTCGAGCAGGCGCAGCGCGCGCAGCGTCAGGAGCTCCGGATCGCCAGGGCCCGCGCCGACCAGCGCTACCGATCCGGTTCGCCGGCCGGTGAGCGCGATCATGCCGCTTCCACCGTGGGAAGGCTCGCCGGCACCGCGCTCGCCGTGGCATTCAACAGAGTGCGCCGGACCAGGAAGTCGCCGAAGCGCTCGTCAGCCATGCGTTCGCGTGCGTATGCGGCGAGGAGAGGATCGAGTGCCGCGACAATTTCCTCCTCGGCGACGTTCTCGCGATAGAGCGTGCTGAGCCTCTGGCCGCGATGGTCGGCGCCGAGCATCACGTTGTAGCGTCC
>DASVGI010000016.1:0-17426 GCA_036379595.1 Casimicrobiaceae bacterium
CAGGCTCGCATCACGCGCGGACTTGAGGTGCGTCGACTCGGGATCGGCGACGCAGAGCTGGACCGGGTTGGGATGGCGCGGGACGGTGACGATCGTGTCGCCGCCGAGAGGCGTGCAGTGCGTCTGCCGTCTTGCCCAGGCTGCCAAACTGTGCATCCTCCCTCGCTGCCGTCGGCGCAGTCTAATCGAGAAATCCGCGCGCGAAAAGTATTTCGACGCAGATTCTCTCGGAGAACGAGCAAATTTGCTGCACATCTTGCAAGCTCGCGGCCGCGTGCCCTCGAGCGTGGCCCATCGGCGCACGGATTCTGTCGGACAAAGGACTACAATTGCCGGCAGGCATCGTCGATCCTGCACACACTCTCGCGACGTTCGCGGAGCGCCATGTATCTCCCACAGTTCCTGAATCTCGGGACCGGCTTTCGCAAGTACTTCGAGACGGTGCCTGCGCTCGACGACGCGATGCGGACCGAGGCGTTCCGCATCCGGCACGCCGTCTACTGCGAGGAGCTGGGCTACGAGCCGCTCCGTGAAGATCGGCTCGAGTCGGACGAGTTCGACGCCCACTCGATCCATTGCCTGCTGCGTGCGACCGCCACGCGCGAGCTGATCGGCTGCGTGCGACTCGTGCTTCCCGATCCGGCCGAACCGGCCGCGCCGTTCCCGTTCGAGCGACTGTGCGGGTCGGGAATCGACCGCGGCGTGGTCGACCTCGCGAGAATCGATCGCAGCAAGGCGGCGGAGGTGTCGAGGCTCGCCGTCGTCGGACGGTACCGCAGGCGCAAAGGCGAACGGGCGGCGCCGATCGGTCTCGACGAAGGGGATTTCGGCACGCCTGACCGTCCGCGCTTCCCTTACATCGCCGCCGGCCTCTACCTCGGCATGATCGCCCAGGCGCGGCATCACGGCATCGAGACGCTCTTCATGCTGACCGAGCGGCGCCTCGCCCGCCAGTTGACGCGCCTCGGCGTGAAGCTCACGCAAATCGGCCCGGCGGTCGAGCACCGGGGGCTGCGCTATCCGTCGATGATGTCGGTCGCCGAGGTGATCGACGGCTTCAATTTCTTCGTGCGCCCGTTGTTCGCAGTGATCACTGCCGAGACGGAGGTCGCGTACCGGAGCGCTTCGAAGGAGCCTTCGACGAAGCGATGAGCCGCGGGTCGAAGGCGAACGCTGCGGCGCTCTTCACGCGGACATGCAGAAAGGCCGGATGAAGGCCATTCACGAGCAGGTTGCGCTCCTTGGGGACGATCGCCGACGGAACCGACAGCACGAGCCGTGCTCGGCTGCTTGCCCAGGCGCTGCCGCGTTCCTTGCACGTCGCGTTACCGGTGACGCTGCGCCATCCTGATGGGAGTTCGCTCAGCTCCCAAACTGTGATCAGCGCGTCATCGGGAATGGTGATCTCGAGCGCGAGAAAGCTGACGTGGCGGGAATCAGGCGCGAGATGGACCAGGATTTCCAGCGCTGCGAGCGAGAGGTGCTCCGAACAGTAGAGGAGCGGTGTTCCGGGGAGATTCCAGCGTCCGCCTGAGCCAATGGCGCCGGCGGTCGACAGCGGGTCCTCGGCGAAGCGCGACTTGATCAGCCGCCATCCGATCACGGATAGACGCCGTGCTCGATCTGATTCAGCAGTGTTTCGACCTCGCGCGCACCGAACTCGCTTCGCAATAATGTGTTCGGAACCTTGCCGCCGAGGCCCGGCTGTGGTGTCGCCAGCCACGCGCGTCCGGCCGACTCGTCTTCGAGAACGCTTTCGGCAAGCGCCTGAATGCGCGCAAGGCGCAGCGCGCGCTCGGCAATCGCAGGATCGACGGGCCGGGCGGTGTCGGTCGCGTACCGGGCAAGCGTTCTCTCGCTCACATCGATCAACTCCGCGAACTGAGCGCGGCTCTGCGCGAGCGACTTTCGGAATCGCTCGAGGTCGGCGTAGGTGAGGTGCCGCTGGACGGCGCCGACGAGGCTCTGGAGCGAATACCCGGCCTCCGGCTCACGCACGCCAAGTAGTCGGGCTGCCCGGGCCTCGACTGGTGAGGCACGATCCGAGGCGCGGTCACTCGTACGGATGATGTTCCGCTTCATCTCGCCAATTGGCGTATCGTACATTGCCAACAGGCACAATCGTATCACCCGCCGACGTCAGGCGCAAGCGACCCAACGATCACTCGAGCTTCTTGAGATAGTCCTTCGTGAACACCTTGTCGGGGAGGTCGCGGAGCTTCATGTCGGCGTAGTCGAGCACCGACCGCTCGCCGGCGTGCAGCGCGTCGGTCATCACGAGCTCGGTCGGGCGCATCCGCCCGGCCATCTTCTCGTACTTCCCGTAGGTACAGGTCTTGAGGAGCCGGTTCGAGACCGAGTAGAACTCGGCCTTGTAGGGCTCGTGGCTCGGCTCGCGGACCCAGTAGAGGACTTTGCGGTAGGTCACGCTGTTGTCGACCGCGTCGAGCTCGAGGACGTCGTAGCGAACGCCATCGATCATGTCGGCGCGCAGGAGCTTCGGGTTGTAGTCGCCGGTGAAGTTGGCGCGCGCGAGGTCGCCGTTCGCGACCTGGCCGGTGAGACGCTGCGAGAGCGACAGGCGCACCGGCTGCGAGACGTTGGGCAGGAACACCCACAGGTCGTGCTCCTTCATGAGGAGGATCTGGCCGCGCTCGTCGGCCGGTGCCGTCACCATCACGATCGTGTTGTCGTTCCCTTTGGTGAGCACGCGGTAGCGGTGCTCGTCGGTATCGCGCCCCGGTGCCGTCGTCACGATCCTGACGTCGACCTGGAAGCCCTCCGCGGGAAAGCGGATGCGGTCGGCCTCCTCGACGATGCGGCGGGCGTTCGCCTCGTCGGCGGGGGTAAGTTGGAGCCCCGTCGTTACGCCCGCGACGGGGGTCAAAGGTGGCACTCGCGGCTCCTGCGCTATGGCGGCCGTCAGCGTTGCCATAACGAGCGCCGTGGCTGCCAGCGTGGCCAAACGGCACCCGACCACTGGCCACCGGACGCGCCCCGATCGACCGCTGGAAGTTAGTACGGATTGACTCGCCAGCGCTAGTTCCTTCATAATGTTCCTACATATAGAGGGCACAATAGAGGACACGGGATGAAAGCCGTCAACGTTCGTCAATTGAAGAACAATCCATCCGAATCGCTTCGCATGGCAAGAGAGGGGCCGGTGGTGGTCCTCAATCGCGATACGCCAGAGAGCCTGCTGATTTCGATTAACGACCGTTCGATGTCTTCGGTCAAGAATCTCCGTGTCGTCCTTGCGACCGCGCTTTATCGAGATGCTGCGCTTTCTCTTGCTCGCGCCGCGCGCGTTTCCGGCATACCGCTCGAAGAATTCATGGCTCACGTATCGGCTCGCGGTATTCCGGTTCTCACCGGCGATGCCGCAATCGTCAATCAGGACCTCGAAGCGGTATCGCAATGGCTCGGCCAGTTCCGGTCATCGCAGACGCGAGCCCGCTGATCGTCCTCGCGCGGTCCGGCGCGCTCCATCTGCTGCGAGATCTTTTCGGCGTCGTCGTCATCACTGCCACAGTGAGGGACGAGGTTCTTCCACCGAAGGATCTCCCCGGCAAGCATGCGATCGAGCGTGCGATTGGCGACGGCTCGATTCTCGTCGACGAGCAACGTCCGCCTATCCTTGCGAGATTGCGCGAACATGTCGACGATGGAGAGGCCTCGACTATCGAGGCAGGAGTTGTGAACCCGGGGGCACTGGTCGTCATCGACGATCTCACCGCTCGAGCACTCGCGATCGAGCCTGGCCTGAAAGTCACGGGAACGCTCGGAATCCTGCTCGGCGCGAAGGAAGCGGGACTCGTTTCGCGCATTTCGGACATTCTGGCGTCGATGCTCGACCACGGATTTTACGCTTCGCGTGAATTGATCGCGACCGCGCTCGAGCGTGCCGGTGAGTCATCTCCGTCGCAGCGATCCGACCGCCCGTCCTGATTCAGAACACCTTCCACCACGGTGCGGCGAGCACATCGGGAGCGAGCCACTCAAGCGTGCTGCCGGTGTGAAGCAACAAGCCCGCGCGCGCCATCTTGCCGTATTCCGCGCGAAAGCTGCGCAGATGCGTCGCGTCCGCGAGGCGTGGCCGGGTGCCGGCCTTGACTTCGATGGGCAACAGCCTGCCCGCGGCCTCGACCACGAAATCCACCTCCTCGCCGCTCGCCGTGCGCCAGTACGCTAGCTCCGCGCGCTCGAGCCGGGCGTCGCGCCACGCCAGCAGATCTCCGAGGACGAGATTCTCCAGCACCGCCCCACCGGGCTCCGCATCGCCCGCCATGTGCAGGGCCACGCCGGTGTCGCCCCAGTAAAGCTTTTGTGCCTTGATCAGCCGCCTGGTACGATTGACCGCGTAAGCCGGAAGTCGCACCAGCAGGTACGAGATCTCGAGCAGGTTCAGCCACCGATGCACGGTTGCCTGAGGTAGCGATACGTCGCGCCCAAGCTCGGTCTGATTGACAAGCTGGCCCAGGCGCAGGCAGGCGGCCCGCATCAGGCGCCGAAAATCCGGCAGCCCACTGATTGCCGCGAGGCCCTGCAGATCGCGTTCGAGATAGGTGCGCACGTAGCCGTCGAACCAGATCGCGCGCTCGCGGGCGCTGTTCAACTCCAGCGCGGGCGTGGGAAAGCCGCCGCGGCGCGCAAGCGCGCGCCAGTCCTCGGATTCAGCATCGCCGGCAGCGAGCAGGTCGAGCCAGTCCTCGTCGCGCGTGGCGAGCAGCTCGTCCCAGCGCCCTGCCCGACCTTCCCCGCGCTGCTCGCGCCGGGTCATCGGCCAGAGCGTGAGATAGCTCGCACGACCGGCGAGCGTCTCGGAGACCTGACGCATCAGCAGCAGGTTGGCCGAGCCGGTCAGCAGGAAGCGCCCCGGCTTGCGATCGCGATCGATCGCTCGCTTCACGGCGGCGAGGATCGAAGGCTCGCGCTGGACCTCGTCGAGGGTCACCGCTCCACGACCGCCGACCAGCGCCTCAGGATCGCGTCGGGCCGCGTCGAGCACATCGAGGTCGTCGAGCGACGCGTAGCGCCGCTTGCCCGGCGCCAGCGTGGCGACCAGCGTGCTCTTACCGGCCTGTCGCGCACCGGTGATCACCACGGCCGGCATGACGCGCAACCGCTCGGCGAGGGCAGTTTCGACCAGGCGCGGTAGCTTCTTCACGCCATGCATGATAATCATTCATGACGTGAATAAACAAGCCTGGCGCGCCCGACAGGATTCGAACCTGTGACCCTTGGCTTCGGAAACCAATACTCTATCCAACTGAGCTACGGGCGCGCGGAGAGTGGATTATAGCCGCCCGATCGAGGCGAACTCGGTCTCGAATGCGGGGCGCCACGTATAATTCGGCATCTCTTGCAGGGGGGACCCATGGCGCACGACCCGCATTCCTCGTTCATCAAGACTCCGAAGCAGCTCGTGATCGTTGTCGTGCTGGCGTTCGCGATTCCGATCACGCTCGCGGTGCTCTTGTCGCAGCTGGCGACGAGCGGAATGGAGGAAGCGGGAACCCCGGACCAGGTCGCGGCGCGGATCAAGCCGGTCGGAAGCATCGTGATGGCGGAAGCGACGGCCCCGAAGGGGAGCCTCACGGGGGAGCAGGTGTTCGGGCAGACGTGCAAGACCTGTCACGAGACGGGTCTCGCCGGAGCGCCGAAAGCTGGCGACAAGGGTGCGTGGGGTCCGCGGATCGCGCAGGGTGAAGCGACGCTCGTCAAGCACGCGATCGACGGCTTCACCGGCAAGTCCGGAACGATGCCGCCGCGAGGCGGCAACGCCGAGCTGACCGACGACGAGGTGCATCGCGCCGTCGTCTACATGGCGAACCTCGCCGGCGCCGGGTGGAAGGAGCCTGCAGTCACCGCGACGGCTGCCGCCGCGCCGGCGGCCGGCGCCGCAGCTGCTCCTGCCGCGACCGTCGTCGCATCGGCAACTCCCGCTGCGCCCGCAGCACCGGCGAGCGCTCCTGCTGCTGCGCCTGCACCCGAGGCAGGAGGCGCCCACGGCGCAGCCGGCGCGCCGGCCGACGCGGCCGAAGGCAAGAAGGTCTATGACGAGACCTGCCACGTCTGTCACGCAACCGGCCTTCTCGGCTCGCCGAAGTTCGGCGACAAGGCCGCGTGGGCGCCGCGGATCGCGCAGGGCATGAATACGCTCTACAACGCCGCGCTGCACGGCTTGCGCTCGATGCCTCCAAAGGGCGGCAACGCGAGCCTCACCGACGCACAGGTCAAGGCTGGCGTCGATTACATGACGTCGGCCGCGAAGTAACGCTTCAGCGCGCGACGAGCGACTTCAGCGCAGCGAGCCGGGTATTGCCGGTCCTGCGCTCCTGCGCCGCCTCGTCCGGCGAGAGAGGAGCACCGGCGTGGCGCAGCTCGTCCTGGTCGAGCTCGGCGAGAAAGCGTGACGGAACGCTCGGCACCTTGCCGCCCGCGCGTTTGCGGCTGCGGCAGTGCGAGAGCTGCACGCTCTTCTGCGCGCGCGTGAGGCCGACGTACATCAGGCGCCGCTCTTCGTCGACGTTGCCCGCTTCGACCGCCTCGCGATGCGGCAGAATCCCCTCCTCGACGCCGACGAGGAACACGTGCGGGAACTCGAGGCCCTTGGCCGCGTGGATCGTCGAGAGGCGCACGGCGTCGGGTGCCGCCCCGCCGTCCTCGCGTGAATCGAGCATCGTCACCAGTGCGATCATCTGCGTGAGCTCGATGAGGTTCTTTCCCTCCGCGTCACCCTTGCGTGAGAGCCACCCGACGAAGTCGTCGACACTCTCGCTCCTCGTGATCGCATCCTTGCGGTCGAGCGTCGCGACGAGCCAGTCGGCATAACCGGTCTTCTGCACGAACTCGGCGAGGAGCCTCCCGGGAGGCTCGCGCTCGGCGCGGTAGCGGAGATCGTTGACGAGCGCGCAGAAGCGCGCGAGCTCGTCACGCGGCTTCGGACCGATCGCTGCCTCGATCTCGGGCATGAACGCAGCCTCGAACAGCGAGACGTGCTTCGCAGCGGCGATCTCGCCCAGCGCGCGCAGGCTCGCTTCGCCGATGCCGCGCCGCGGCGCAGCGATCGCGCGCAGGAATGCCGGGTCGTCATCGTCGTTCGCGACGAGTCGCAGCCAGGCGACGATGTCCTTGATCTCGGTGCGCTCGAAGATCGACGTGCCCCCCGACACCTCGTAGGGCACCGAGCGCGCGCGCAGCGCGGTCTCGAACGGCCGCGCCTGGTGATTGCCGCGATAGAGGATCGCGTAATCGGCGAAGCGCGTGCGATGCTCGAATTTGTGCGCGAGGATCGCCGCGACGACGCGCTCGGCCTCGTCGTCCTCGTCCGCGGCCGGCGTCACGCGCAGCGGATCGCCGTGCCCGAGCTCGGTCCAGAGGCGCTTGTCGAAGACCTTCGGATTGTTGCCGATCAGCGCGTTGGCGCAGCGGAGGATGCGCACGGTCGAGCGGTAGTTCTGCTCGAGCTTGATCACCCGCAGATCGGGATGATCGCGCGCGAGCGCGGCGAGGTTGTCGGCGCTCGCGCCGCGCCAGCCGTAGATCGCCTGGTCATCGTCGCCAACCGCGGTGAACGGTGTCCCCGGTGCGGTGAGCGCGCGAAAGAGCCGGTACTGGGCCGCGTTGGTGTCCTGGTATTCGTCGATCAGCACGTGTGCGATGCGATGCTGCCAGCGGCCGTTCGCATCGGCGTCGCGCGCGAAGAGCGCGAGCGGCAGGCCGATGAGGTCGTCGAGATCGACGGCGCGCCAGGTGCGAAGCGTCTCCCCGTATCGCGCATAGGCGTTCGCGGCGGCGCGCTCGTCGTCGCTCGCGGCGTGGGCGATCGCCTCGTCGGGGTCGACGAGCGCGTTCTTCCAGCGGCTGATCTGCGACTGGATCGCGCGTGCTCGTGCGCGGTCGACCGTTCCCGCGAGCTCGGCGACGATCGGCTCGAGGTCGGCGGGATCGAGGATCGAGAAGCGCTGCGCGATTCCGAGCGCGCGATGCTCGGCGCGCAGGATCGAAAGGCCGAGCGCGTGAAAGGTCGAGATCCTGAGCTCACTCGCGGCCCCGGTCTTGCCGCTGCGGGCGAGGAGTGCCCCGGTGCGCTCGCGCATCTCGCGCGCCGCCTTGTTGGTGAACGTGATCGCGAGGATCGACGACGGCGCCATGCCGCGCTCGACGAGGTGCGCGATCTTCGCCGCGATGACGCGCGTCTTGCCGCTCCCGGCCCCGGCCAGCACGAGCAGCGGACCGTCGACGTGGCGAACCGCATCGCGCTGCGCGGCGTTGAGGGAGTGCATCGAAGTGACGAATGGGGCGGCGGATGCGACAGATGCGACAGGCGGCTGCGATAAGCGGACAGCGCAGGCGTTGCTACAATCGGCCGCGATTATAGAGGCGGACGGCGAATTCATGGCGCTTTACGCGATCGGTGACATCCAGGGTTGTCACGCCGAGCTCTGCGATCTTCTCGCGTTGATCGGCTTCTCGCGCGAGCGCGATCGCCTGTGGCTCGTCGGCGATCTCGTCAACCGCGGTCCGGATTCGCTCGCGGTGCTGCGCGACGTGATCGCGCTCGGCGAGTGCGCGACGACCGTCCTCGGCAACCACGACCTGCACCTCCTGACGGTCGCGGCGGGGCACCGGCGCGCGCATCACAGCGACACGCTCGATCCGATCCTCGACGCCCCCGACCGCGATGAGCTCCTCGACTGGCTCGCGCGGCGTCCGCTCGCCGTCGCCGAAGACGGCTGGCTTATGGTGCACGCGGGCGTGCTACCGCAATGGACGCGTGCGGACGTGCTGGCACTTGCGCGCGAAGTGGAGACCGTCCTCGCGGGCAGCGATCGCACCGAGTTCCTGCGCGTCCTCTACGGAGACGAGCCCGCGACGTGGTCTGGCGATCTGACTGGCGACGACCGCCTGCGCGCGATCGTCAATGCGCTCACGCGGCTTCGCTTCTGTACCGCCGGCGGGCGCATGGAGTTTCGCGAGAAGCGCGGTGCCACGTTCGCCCCCGAAAGCTACGCCGCGTGGTTCCTGCACGAGAATCGGCGCACGGCAGACGTGCACGTCGTCTGCGGCCACTGGTCGACGCTCGGCCTCACGCTCGCTCCGAACGTCGCGATGCTCGACTCGGGCTGTCTGTGGGGCGGCAGCCTCACTGCGTTGCGGCTCGATGACCTGCGCGTCTTTCAGGTGCCAGGCCGGGGTCAGGTCTTGCCTTTTGCCTGAAAGTCGAGATAAACCGCACTGTAGCGTTCGGCCGCGCCGGCCTTCAGGCAAAAGGCAAGACCTGACCCCGGCCGAGCGCGGCGCGGATCGCGGTCTCGGCCTCGCGCGCGAGGTCGTGTCTCCGGCGCTCGGCGGCGGGCAGCGCGTCGGTGACGACGAGATCGACGGCGAGCGAGCGCTCGCCGCAGATGCTCCAGAACGACTCGAGGAAGGTGGTGTCGCCGGCGTAGGCGGCGGCGGTGGATGCGCGTCCGTCGTGATCGCGATAGCGAAAGGCGACGGGCAGCAGCGCGCCCTTCGCGTCGACGATCGGCTGCAAGAGCGAGCTCTTGAACGGCAGCACGGTGCCCCCATCGGTGGTCGTGCCTTCGGGGAACACCGCGACGATGTCGCCCGCCGCGAGGGCATCACGCGTCGCGACGGTGACGCGGTGCGCATCGTGGCGCCGCGCGCGCTCGACGAACAGCGTGCCGACGTTGCGGATCAGCCGCCCGATCGCCGGCCAGCGCGCGAGCTCGGCCTTGGCGACGAAGCGCATCGGTCCGATCGCGTTCAAGACGAAAATGTCGAGCCACGACACGTGATTGGCGACGACGAGGAGGTTGCCGCCGGGTGGCAGTTCTCCCGCCATGCGAACGTCGACCGCGAGAATGCGCAGCAGGTGCGCCGACCACGCGCGAATGCGCGCCCGGCGGCCGTCGGCCGAGACGAGCGGGAACACGAACACGGTGGTGGCGAGCCCCGCCGCAAGGTGCACCGTCATACGCACGGTGCGCCAGCCACGCCGGGCGGCGCGCCGCGTGCGGGCCCCGGTCGCCGGCGCAGCGTGACGACCCGCCGCCGATGACGCGTGATGACCCGACGCGATCTGCGCGTCGTGGCTCGGTGCCGACGATTCGATCACGCGCGCCATCTCACCACGGATCGTCGCCGAAGGCGGCCCGATAGCGCTCTCCGACGAGCTCGCGCGTGACCGCGTGGTTCTGGCCGCCGCGGCTTGCGATCTTGAGCGATCCCAGCACCGACGCGAGCCGGCCGGTCCGCTCCCAGTCCCATTCCTGCGCGATCCCATACAAGAGGCCGGCGCGATAGGCATCGCCGCAGCCGGTGGGATCCTTGAGCTCGGTCGGCGGCACCGCGGGAATGGTCCACGTCGAGCCGCCGGCGTGGATCACCGAGCCCTCGCCGCCGAGCGTGATGACGAGCGCGTCGACGCGCTCGGCGATCTCGCCGATCGACCAGCCGGTGCGCTCGCCGAGGAGGCGCGCCTCGTAGTCGTTCAACGCGAGCCACGACGCCTGTTCGATCATCGTCGCGAGCTCGGGTCCCGAGAAGAGCGGCAGGCCCTGTCCCGGATCGAACAGAAACGGGATGCCGGCGGCCGCGAACTGCGCGGCGTGCTGCTGCATGCCGTCCTTGCCGTCGGGCGCGACGATGCCGAGCGCGACATCGTGCACGTCGCCGACGCGGTTGACGTGCGAGGCGTTCATCGCGCCCGGATGGAACGCGGTGATCTGGTTGTCGTCGAGGTCGGTGATGATGAATGCCTGCGCCGTGTACGCGCTCTCGACGACCGTGAGCCCGTCGGCGGCGATGCCGAGGTGCGCGAGGCGCTCGCGGTACGCGCCGCCATCCTGTCCGAGCGTCGCCATCACGACGGGACTTCCGCCGATGGCTTTCAGGTTATAGGCGATGTTGCCGGAGCAGCCGCCCCACTCGCGACGCATGTCGGAGATCTGGAAGGCGACCGACAGCATGTGCGTCTGGTCGGGCAGGATGTGACGCGCAAAGCGGTCCGGAAACACCATGATGGTGTCGAACGCGAGCGAGCCGCAGACCAGTGTGCGCATCGATGGAGCTCAATTCCGGACCGCGCGCAGTGTAGCGCAGCGCCGGCGGTGCGACGTGCTGCGAACTGCGCGTCAGGCCGCCTTGCCGTTGATCACGTCGCGACCGATCTCGCGCACGACGTACTGCTGGCGCCGCGACACCGGCAGCGTTTCGGGGATGCCGTGCAGCAGCACTTCCCAGTGCGCGTCGCCGTCGATATTGGCGCGCCGCTCGAAACCGCGGATGTAGTCGCGCGCGACGAGACAGTTGCGGTGCACGCGAACGAAGCGCGCGCCGAACTCCTGCTCGAGCCGCGTCAGCGACTCTTCGAGCAGATGCTCACGTTGTACGGTACGAATGGTGATGTACTTCAGCTCGGCCTTGAGGTAGACGATCTCCTCGACCGGAATCAGGACCACGCGCGAACGCTCGGTGACGGAAAGAAAGCGTCGGGACGCGGTGGGCAGTTGCGACAGTTTCTCGAAGGTCATGGGCTTCAATCGCGGCACCTTTTGCAATGCATCGAGCAGGCGCTGGATCCGTACCGGCTTCACCAGGTAGTCGACGGCGTGCACTTCGAACGCCGCCAGCGCATGCTCCGGATAAGCCGTCGTGAACATCACGACGGGCGGACGCGGAAGCTTCAGCAAATGTCGGGCCAGCTCGATGCCGTCCATGCCCGGCATATGGATGTCGGTGAGAACGAGGTCCGCCGCAACGGCGTGCAGGATGTCGAGCGCTTCGCGCCCGTGCTGCGCCTCGCCGACCACGGTGAGCGGGACCGCGGCCGAGCAATCCTCGAGGAGCTCGCGCAACCGGTGGCGCGCCGGCGCCTCGTCGTCGACGATCATCACCCGCAGCGTCGATTCATCCATGATTGACCTTTGTCGTTCGCGCGCCGGAGAGGACGCGCAGCGGCGGCGCGTCGCGCCGATTCACGTCCGCATTTCCGAGATACGGTTCGCGTCGCGCCTGGCCGTCGCGGCCCGGCGACGCGGCTTCGGGCTTTCCGGTCCGATACGGCATCCGGATGTGCACTTCGTAGCCGTCGCGGGTCACGCGCGAATCGAGGCTCGCCTCGGCATCGAAGTGCAGCGCGAGGCGCTCGCGGATGTTGGCGAGCGCCATCCGGTTGCCCGATTGATGACGACCGTTGCCGCCGTTGTCGGCGAGCCACGGGTTCTTCAGCACCGCATGCACTTCGTCGCGACTCTGGAAGATGTTGATCGAAATGATGCCGGGTGTCGTCGAAGGCTCGATCCCATGATAAACGGCGTTCTCGAGCAGCGGTTGCAGCACGAGCGGCGGCACCATCGCGTTGCCGGGCATGCTCTTCAGGTTCCAGTCGACGACGAGGCGCTCGCCGAGGCGAAGCTGCTCGAGGTCGAGATACTGCCGGCACAGTGCAACCTCGTCGGCGAGCGGGATCAACTCGCGGTTGTCGCGCATCAGCACGCGAAAAAGCTCCGCGAGATCTTCGAGCGCCGTTTCGGCGCGCCGCGGCTCGCGTCGCATCAGCGACAGCACCGCGGTGATGCTGTTGAACAGGAAGTGCGGGCGGATGCGCGCCTGCAGCGCGGCAAGGCGCGATTCGGTGATCGCCGGTGACAGCGCGCGCGCGCGCAGACGGAAGTAGCCGAGGAGCGCGAATTGCGCGAGGAGCGCGAAGCCGACGTGGCGCACGAGCGACCAGTCGAGCGCGTAGTTGCCGGGACCCGCGCTGCCGACGTCGAGCGTGAAGCGGCCGAGCAGCACGTGCACGCCGAACGCGCACGCGATCGTCAGCACGGTGATCGCCGCGGTGCCGGCCGCGCGCGTGCTCTTCGCGAGCCACGGCGCGGCGATCCACAGCACGAGGACTTCGGCGAAGAGCTGCGGCTCGACGTAGCCCGAGATCGCCGCCCACTGATCGGCGAGCCCGGCAAGCCTCGGCTCGCGCGCGAGCGCGATGACGAGCGCCGCGGCGTTGACGCCGACGAGTACGCGCAGGACGGTGCCGAGATTGCGGAAATCCGGCAGTCCCGGAGCGTCGTCGGAGGGCTTTATAATCCGCGACATAGCGGGGTAATGATGCAATCATCATGCCGGCTTCCGGCGCTTCCGCCCGCACGATCCGATGCCGATCCCGACGCGCACTTCCCGCCCTGCCGGCCGATCTGCCCCGCGACCGGCCCGGCGTCAACCCGCCGCGACGGCACCCGCGAAGCGAGCGCCCACCTCGGTTGAGACCCTGCCGCAGAGCGGCACCTGGTCGGCGCGTTTCGCCGAGCCGATGTCCGAGCGCATGCAGCGCTTCAACGCATCGGTCCTCGTCGATCGCCGCCTCGCCGAGGCCGACCTCGCCGGATCGCTCGCGCACGCGCGCATGCTCGCCGGTGCGGGCGTGCTGTCCTCGGCCGAACTCGCTGCGATCGAAAAGGGCCTCGCGACGATCGGCGCCGAGATCGCTCGCGGCGAATTCGCGTGGAAGATCGAGAACGAGGACGTCCACTTCAGCATCGAGCGCAGGCTGACCGAGCTCGCGGGTGATGCCGGCAAACGCCTGCACACAGCACGCTCGCGCAACGATCAGGTCGCGACCGACGTGCGAATGTGGCTGCGCGGCGCGATCGATGCACTCGCGTCGCAACTTGTTCTGCTGCGCCGTGCGCTGCTCGACCTCGCCGAGCGTCATGCGGCGACGATCATGCCCGGGTTCACGCACCTGCAGGTCGCGCAGCCGGTGACGTTCGGGCATTACCTGATGGCCTACGATGCGATGTTCGCGCGCGATCTCGAGCGGTTGGCCGATTGCCGCAAACGCGTGAATCGGCTTCCGCTCGGCAGCGCTGCGCTCGCCGGCACCGGCTTCCCGATCGATCGCATGCGCGTCGCGCGCGAGCTCGGCTTCGAAGCGCTCGCGCCGAACTCGATCGACGCCGTCTCCGATCGTGACTTCGCAATCGAATTCGGCGCCGCGGCATCGCTCGTCGCGATCCACCTGTCGCGCTTCGCCGAGGAGCTCGTGCTGTGGTCGACGCCGCGGTTCGGTTTCGTGACACTCGCTGACCGCTTCTGCACCGGCAGCTCGATCATGCCGCAGAAGAAGAATCCCGATGTGCCCGAGCTCGTGCGCGGCAAGTCCGCGCGGGTGATCGGCAACCTCACCGCGCTCCTCGTGTTGATGAAGGCGCAGCCGCTGGCCTACAACAAGGACAACCAGGAAGACAAGGAGCCACTCTTCGACACCGTCGACACGCTCGCCGACACGCTCGCGATCATGACCGACCTCGTCGCCACCGGGCTCACTCCCGACGTCGCGCGGATGCGCGCGGCGGCGCACGAAGGCTTCGCGACCGCGACCGACCTCGCCGACTATCTGGTGAAGAAGGGTGTTCCGTTTCGCGACGCCCACGACGCCGTCGCGCGCGCGGTGCGCGAGGCCGAGCAACGCGGCTGCGGCCTCGAGGATCTCCCGCTCGATGCGCTGCGCGCATTCTCGCCGCAGATCGGAAAGGACGTGCACGAGGCGCTGACGCTGGAGGGATCGGTCGCAAGCCGCGACCATCCCGGAGGCACCTCCCCGCGTCAGGTGCGGCTCGCGATCGCCGCCGCGCGCGACGAGCTCGACCGCGCCGATGCCGATCGAATTACCGCTACTGGAGCATCCGAATGAGCCGCTCGCTTGCCTTCCTCGGTCTCGGCGTCATGGGCTATCCGATGGCGGGGCACCTCGCGCGCGCCGGCCACGCCGTCACCGTCTACAACCGTACCGCGGCGAAGGCTGCGGCGTGGGTCGACGAGTACGGCGGGCGCGCCGCTGCGACGCCGGCGGATGCCGCGCGCGGGGCCGAGCTCGTGATGATGTGCGTCGGCAACGACCGCGACGTGCGCGAAGTCGCCGCGGCGGCGCTCCCCGCGATGGGCGACGACGCGATCCTCGTCGACCACACGACCGCATCGGCGATCGTCGCCCGCGAGGTCCATGCGGCGGCACAAGCGCGCGGCGTCGGCTTTCTCGACGCGCCGGTGTCCGGAGGGCAGTCGGGCGCCGAGCGCGGCCAGCTGACGATCATGGTGGGGGGCGACGAAGCGCTCTTCGAGCGCGCGAAGGACGTGCTCGCGCTCTACGGGCGCGCCGTCACGCTGATGGGTCCGTCGGGGTCCGGCCAGCTCACCAAGATGGTCAATCAAATCTGCGTCGCCGGGGCGATTCAGGGTGTCGCCGAAGGGCTCGCGTTCGGAGTTCACGCCGGGCTCGACGTCGAGCGCGTGCTCGAAGTCATCGGCAAGGGCGCTGCGCAATCGTGGCAGATGGACAATCGCGGCAAGACGATGCTCGCCGACAAGTTCGACTTCGGCTTTGCCGTCGACTGGATGCGCAAGGACCTCGCGATCTGCCTCGACGAGGCCCGGGCCAACGGCGCCGCGCTGCCGCTCACTGCGGTGATCGACCAGCTCTACGCGCGCATCCAGGCGCAGGGCGGCGGGCGCTGGGACACGTCGTCGCTGATTCGCCTGCTGCGATAGAGATGTAGAGATGGGGTCAGGTCTTGCCTCTTGCCTGCGAGGCAAGAGGCAAGACCTGACCCCACCATGCGTTGGCGTCACTTGTCGCCGAGCGCGACCTCGAACGTGATCTCGGCGGTCTTGCCGAGCATCGCGGTCGCCGAGCAGTACTTCTCCTTCGAGAGCTTCACCGCGCGCTCGACCTGATGCGGGTCGAGCCCGCTGCCTTTGACCGCGTACTTGAGGTGGATGCGGGTGAAGACGTGGGGGTCCTCGCTCGCCCGCTCGGCCTCGGCTTCGACCGCGCAGTCGGCGATCGGCTGCCTGGCCTTCTTCAGGATCCAGACGACGTCGAAGGCGGTGCACGCGGCGGCCCCGGCGAGCACCAGCTCCATCGGCCTCATCCCCAGATTGCGCCCACCCGCCTCCGGGGCGCCGTCGACGACAACCGCGTGACCGCTGCCCGATTCGGCAACGAAGGACACACCCTCGACCCATTTGACTCGTGTCTTCATCTCGACCCCTCGCTCCTCGCTCCCCGATCCTCGATCCTCGCTCCCCTATCCTCACTCCCCTATCCTCGCTCCCCTATCCCCGCTCCTGATTCTGCGCCCCGTCCCCCATTTCGAGGGGCTTGCATTGTGCGCCGCAATATGAAATCCTAGGAACTGTTCGCGGCCCCGCCGTCTCCTCCTTCGGCACCGCGAGCACATTCCTCCATTCTCCTCCTATGGTGGAATCCTCGGCGCGGCCCGCAAGGTCGCGCCCTTTTTTTGGGCGGTCGCCCCGTACTGCGACGCAGCATTGCCACCGGCAGCCGTCGACCCGTCCGCGCCGCCGGGGAGAAGCGTCGCGTTGACGGTATGCGCCGATCGCCCGTATAATTCAATGCTTTGCTTCGTTCGACCACCCACCGCCCCGGCTCACCGGGTCGAGTCAATCACCGAACTCCGATGAAGACCTATTCCGCCCGGCCCGCCGACGTCAAGCGCGGCTGGTACGTCATCGACGCGACCGACAAGGTGCTCGGCCGGCTGGCGACCGAAGTCGCCGCGCGCCTTCGCGGCAAGCACAAGCCGATCTTCACGCCGCACATCGACACCGGCGACTTCATCGTCGTCACCAACGTCGAGAAGATCCGCGTGACCGGCCGCAAGACCGACGACAAGCTCTACCACCGTCACAGCGGCTATCCCGGCGGCATCACGACGAGCACGTTCGGCGAGATGCAGGCGCGCTTTCCGGGGCGCGTGCTCGAGAAGGCCGTCAAGGGCATGCTGCCCAAGGGCCCGCTCGGCTACGCGATGCTGAAGAAACTCAAGTGCTACGCCGGCCCTTCGCATCCGCATTCGGCACAGCAGCCGGTGACGCTCGACCTCTGAGGCCGCAGCGGACGCCGCCATCACGCAGGCACACCCCATCACGCTCATGATCGGTAACTATTACTACGGCACCGGACGTCGCAAGACGTCGGTCGCGCGCGTATTCCTGAAGCGTGGCGACGGAAAGATCGTCGTCAACGACAAGTCGCTCGACGAGTTCTTCACGCGCGAGACGGGGCGCATGGTCGCCCGCCAGCCGCTCGTCGTGACGAGCCACGAGAAGACGTTCGACATCATGGTCAACGTGATCGGCGGCGGCGAATCCGGTCAGGCCGGCGCCGTGCGCCACGGCATCACGCGCGCGCTGATTGACTACGACGCGCAGTTGAAGCCCACGCTGTCGAAGGCCGGGCTCGTCACGCGCGACGCGCGCGAGGTCGAGCGCAAGAAGGTCGGTCTCCACAAGGCGCGACGCCGCAAGCAGTTCTCGAAGCGCTAGACGCGTCGCAGGGGGGCCAGGTCTTGCCTTTTGCCTGACCATCGCGAGTCAGGCAAAAGGCAAGA
>DASVGI010000017.1:0-18249 GCA_036379595.1 Casimicrobiaceae bacterium
GCGCTGTGGCGCGGAAGCGCTGTGGCGCGGAAGCGCCATGGTTCGAGAGCGCTGTGGTGCGGGAGCGCTTGCGCGGCGCGACGCTTTCCGCTAGGCTCTCCAAGTCATGAGCAGCATCGCCCTCTCGTCGGCCCGCGGCACCCGGACCCTTGCGTCCGGCCTCCTGCTTCGCGGCCTGCTGCTCCTGCTGCGCCCCGCGCGCAGATAAATCTCACACCCCTCGCTTCGAGCAGCACCGCGCACCGCCCAGAACCGGGCGGTCGAGTCCGTTTCCTACCGACAGGATCCGCCATGTATTCGCAGCCATCGCAGAAGTATCGTCCGTTTCCGTCGATCGATCTTGCCGATCGCACCTGGCCTTCGCGCGCGATCACGCGCGCACCCGTCTGGTGCAGCGTGGATCTGCGTGACGGCAACCAGGCGTTGATCGAGCCGATGGATTCGGAGCGCAAGCTCCGCATGTTCGACCTCCTGGTGAAGATGGGCTACAAGGAGATCGAGGTCGGTTTCCCGGCCGCCTCGCAAACCGATTACGACTTCATCCGCAAGCTGATCGACGAGAAGCGGATTCCGGACGACGTGACCGTGCAGGTGCTGACGCAATCGCGCGAGCGGCTGATCCGGCGCTCGTTCGAGGCGCTGAAGGGTGCGAAGCGCGCGATCATGCACCTCTACAACTCGACGTCGACGACGCAGCGGCGCGTCGTGTTCAACCTCGATCGCCCCGGCATCGTCGCAATCGCCGTCGACGGCGCGAAGCTCATCGCCGAATGCGCGGCGCAATATCCGGAAACCGCGTGGACGTTCCAGTATTCGCCGGAGAGCTTCACCGGCACCGAGCTCGATTTCGCCGTGGAGATCTGCGATGCCGTCAACGACGTCTGGCAGCCGACGCCGGCGCGCAAGGTGATCGTCAATCTCCCGTCCACCGTCGAGATGGCGACGCCGAACGTCTATGCCGACCAGATCGAGTGGATGAGCCGGCATCTTAAGTACCGCGACTCGATCGTACTGTCGATCCATCCGCACAACGACCGTGGCTGTGCGGTGGCGGCCGCCGAGCTTGCCGTCATGGCCGGCGCCGAGCGGGTCGAAGGTTGCCTCTTCGGCAATGGCGAGCGCACCGGTAACGTGTGCCTGGTGACACTCGGGCTCAACCTGTTCACGCAGGGCGTCGATCCGGGCATCGACTTCTCCGACATCAACGAGGTCATCCGAACGGTCGAGCACTGCGACCAGCTTCCCATCCACCCGCGTCATCCGTACGGCGGCGAGCTCGTCTTCACGGCGTTCTCGGGATCGCATCAGGACGCGATCAAGAAGGGTCTCGCCGAGCGCGCGCGCCTGCTCGATGCCGGTCCCGCCGTCTGGGACGTGCCGTACCTGCCGATCGATCCCGCCGACGTCGGCCGGACCTACGAGGCGGTAATCCGCGTCAACAGCCAGTCGGGCAAGGGCGGCATCGCGTACCTGCTCGAGCGCGACTACGGACTCGCGCTGCCGAGGCTTTTGCAGATCGAGTTCAGCCAGGTCGTGCAGGCGATCACCGACGCGAGCGGGAAGGAGCAGACGCCGGCCGACCTCCACGCGGCGTTCATGCGTGAATACGTCGCACGCACGTCGCCGCTTGCCTATGTCGATCACCGCGCCGGACACCCGGTCGCGCGCGCCGGAGCGCACGCGGCCACGGAGCAGCTGACTGCGCGGCTCGAGGTGGGTGGCACCGAGCTTCGCATCAGCGGCAGCGGCAACGGCCCGGTCGATGCATTCGTGCACGCGCTGCGCAGCGGACTCGGCATCGACGTGCACGTGCTCGCCTACCATGAGCACGCCACCGGCAGCGGCGAAGACGCGACCGCGGTGTCGTACGTGCAGCTTCGCGTCGGCGAGCGCAGCGTCTATGGAGTCGGCATCGACCCGAACATCGTCACCGCCACGCTGAAGGCAGTGGTCTCGGCGGTGAACCGCGGGCACGCGCAGGGCGCGCTCGTCGTGGCCGCGCCGCCCGCGCGCAGGGAGGCGGCGGCCTAACTCCGCACCTCGCGGCGAAGCGCAGCGGGAAAGCGCAGCGGCGAAGCGTAGCGGTGAAGGCGGCGCGGACCGGACGCCTGCGCGCTCGGAGTTCGCAATCGCCTGCCGACGGGTCCCGGCGCCCGCTTCGCAAGGTGTGCGCCGGTGGCCGACGTGGTCCAGTGCAGTGCTCGCGGCGCCACCCGTGACGGCAGGCGCTCCCACTCGCGCGAGGCGTCCGGTCCGCGCCGCCTTCACCGTTGCGCTTGGCTGCCGTGGCTCGCTGCTGTGCTTCGCCGCTGTGCGCAGCACGCTCCGCCGCAACGCCTGCCGAGCTCGGGCCGACATGTGCGCAACGTGAGGCGCTTGCGCGCTGTCGCGGGCTCGGTTGGCGCCAGCCGGACGCCTCGTCCGCTTGTCGCTCGCCGTGCTCGGCAGCGACGCGGTTGGCGAGGGTCGGGCAGCTCACCCGCTTTCCGCTCGCCGCGCTCCGTAGCGGCTCGGTCGGCGTGAGCCGGGCGCCTCGCGCGAGTGGGAGCGCCTGCCGTCGCGGGTGGCGCGGGGAGCCCAGCACGCCTTCACGGCCGCCGCAGTCGCACACCTGGCGAGGCCGCGCCGGGACCCGCAGGCAGGCGATTGCGGACTCCGAGCGCGCAGGCGCCCGGCCCACGCCGACCGAGCCCGCGACGACGAGGAATCGCGCGACGCTTGCGCGAGGCGCCCAGCCCACGCCGACTGAGTCACGGCATAGCGCCGCGAACGGCAAGCGAGCGCAGGCGCCAAGCCCGGCGTGACCGAGCCATTGCGGTAAAATTGTGCGCTGCACACCCGCGCCACGCCCGGCTCCGAATCCCGGCCGCGGTGTGACGCTTATCCGCCAGCAAGGAACTTATGAGTGCACCCCGCTACGCGCCAGGCATCGAAATCACCGGCCCGATCACCGCGCCTTTCGCCGAAATTCTGACTCCCGACGCGGTTGCCTTCGCCGCGCGCCTGCAGCGCGCGTTCGGCGGGCGGCGCAGCGAGCTCCTCGCCGCGCGCGACGCGCGCCAGGCGCGCTTCGACGCGGGGGAGCTGCCGCAGTTTCTCGAGCACACGCGCGACGTGCGCGAAGGCGACTGGACCTGCGATCCCGTTCCGCAGGACATCCAGGACCGCCGCGTCGAGATCACCGGGCCCGTCGATCGCAAGATGATCATCAACGCGCTCAATTCCGGCGCGAAGGTGTTCATGGCCGATTTCGAGGACGCGAACACGCCGCGCTGGGAGAACAACATCCAGGGGCACCTCAATCTCCGCGATGCGATCCGGCGCCGGATCGACTACGTGTCACCCGAGGGCAAGGCCTATCGCCTGAAGGAGAACGTCGCGACGCTCTTCGTGCGACCGCGCGGCTGGCACCTCCCCGAGAAGCACGTCATCGTCGACGGCCATCCGATATCGGGCGGCATCTTCGATTTCGCGCTCTACTTCTTCCACAATGCGAAGGAGTTGATCGCGCGCGGCAGCGGGCCGTACTTCTATCTGCCGAAGCTCGAAAGCCACCTCGAGGCGCGGCTGTGGAACGACATCTTCGTCATGGCGCAGGACGATCTCGGCATTCCTCGCGGGACCATCAAGGCGACTGTGCTGATCGAGACTATCGTCGCGGCGTTCGAGATGGACGAGATCCTCCACGAGCTGCGCCACCATTCGGCCGGGCTCAACGCCGGGCGCTGGGACTACATCTTCAGCTGCATCAAGAAGTTCCGCAGCAACCGCGACTTCTGCCTCGCGGACCGCGCGCGCGTGACGATGACCACCCACTTCATGAAGAGCTACGCGGAGCTCCTGATCAAGACCTGTCACCGCAGGAACGCCCATGCGATGGGCGGCATGGCCGCGCAGATTCCGGTGAAGAACGACGAGGCCGCGAACGCCGACGCGTTCGCCAAGGTGAAGGCCGACAAGGAGCGCGAAGCGACCTACGGCCACGACGGCACCTGGGTCGCGCACCCGGCGCTGGTGATCGTCGCGCAGCAGGCGTTCGATCGACTGATGCCCGCACCGAACCAGATCGCGACCAGGCGCCGCGACGACGTGCACGTGACCGCGGCGGACCTCGTGCGCTTCGAGCCCGAGCAGCCGATCACCGAGCAGGGGCTGCGGCTCAACATCAGCGTGGCGATCCAGTACGTCGGTGCGTGGCTCGCGGGTCAGGGCGCAGTGCCGATCTCTAACCTGATGGAGGATGCGGCGACGGCCGAGATCTCGCGCTCACAGGTCTGGCAATGGATCCGCTCGCCGAAGGGAAAGCTCGACGACGGCCGTAAGGTGACGAAGGAGCTCGTCGCCGAGTTTCTTCCGCAGGAGATGGTGAAGATTCGCGAGCTCCTCGGCGCCGTCTATGCGGCGGGACGCTACGACGAAGCGGCGAAGATCTTCGCCGACCTCGTTTACAGCGACCGCTTCGTGGAATTCCTTACGCTGCCTGCGTACGACCTGATCGACTGATAACCAGGCTTTATCGTCCGCATTGCGACAGTCAATTGGACATATCGCGACAGCCGACGGAAAATCGCAGCACGGTTCGTGGCGGCTCGCAGTATCACGACTCGCCGCGGCATTCGACCCCTCGCCCGCACCGGGCGGCCGCAACGGTCACATCGTCAAGGAGCTCACACATGAAGCCATTGAAGGGTACGAAAACGCACGACAACCTGAAGGCCGCGTTCGCCGGTGAATCGCAGGCGAACCGCCGCTACCTCTACTTCGCGAACAAGGCCGACGTCGAAGGCCAGAACGACGTGTCGGCGCTGTTCCGCTCGACGGCCGAAGGCGAGACCGGGCACGCGCACGGCCACCTCGATTACCTCGCTGCCGTCGGCGATCCGGCGACCGATCTGCCGATCGGCTCGTCGCGCGACAATCTGAAGTCCGCCGTGGCCGGCGAGACGCACGAGTACACGGACATGTACCCGGGCATGGCGAAGACCGCGCGCAGCGAAGGCTTCGAGGAGATCGCCGACTGGTTCGAGACGCTCGCAAAGGCCGAGCGCTCGCACGCCAATCGCTTCCAGAAGGCGCTCGACGCGCTCGCCGACTGACGCGCTGACGCGGCGCCGGTGATGACAATCCGCGAAGGCAATCTGCAGGCGCCGACGCGGCATGCGCTCGACTGGCGCAGCGCCGAGTTCAACGACGAGGCTGCGCTCCTGAAGGAGCAGGAGCGCGTCTTCGACATCTGCCACGGTTGCCGGCGCTGCGTGTCGCTGTGCAGCGCGTTTCCGACGCTGTTCGATCTCGTCGACAACAGCAGCACGATGGAGGTCGACGGGGTCGCGAAGGCGGACTATCCGAAGGTCGTCGAGCAGTGCTATCTGTGCGACCTTTGCTACATGACGAAGTGTCCCTACGTTCCGCCGCATCCGTGGAACGTGGATTTCCCGCACCTGATGCTGCGCGCCAAGGCGCAGAAGTTTCGTCGCGGCGAGGTGCGCTGGCGCGATCGCATGCTGACGTCGACCGACGCGGTCGGCCGGCTCGCGACGATCCCGGTCGTCGTGAAGGCCGTCAACGGCGGCAATCGATCGTCGCCGATGCGCAAGGTGATGGAGCGCACGCTGGGCGTCGCCGCCGACGCCTGGCTTCCCGAGTACGCAGCACGGCCGTTTCTTCCGCGCGCCGCGCCGTCGCTTGCGTGGCCGGTGAGGGACGGTGAGCGCACGCCAGGCAAGGTCGCGGTGTTCTCGACCTGCTACGTCAACTACAACGAGCCGGGCATCGGGCACGACCTCCTGAAGCTCCTCGACCACATCCGGGTGCCGTATGCGCTGGTGACGGGCGAGGTGTGCTGCGGCATGCCGAAGCTCGAGCTCGGCGATCTCGAAAGCGTCGAGAAGCTGAAGGATGTCAACATCCCGCTGCTCTTGCCGTTTGCGCGCGAAGGCTGGGCGATCGTGTCGCCGGTGCCGTCGTGCACGCTGATGTTCAAGAGCGAGCTGCCGCTCCTCTTCGCCGACGATCCAGAGGTGAAGGAGGTCGCGGCGGCAATGTTCGATCCTTTCGAATATTTCGTCGCGCGCGAACGCGATGGCCTCCTCGCGAAGGAGTTCCGGCAGCCGCTCGGGCGGGTCAGCTATCACATTCCCTGCCACGCACGCGTGCAGAACGTCGGCCAGAAGACGCGCGAGGTGCTCGAATGGATTCCGGAAACGACCGTCAATACCGTCGAGCGCTGCACCGGGCACGACGGCACCTACGGCGTGAAGCGCGAGTTCTATGTCGACTCGATGCGGATCGGCAAGCCGGTGTTCGCGCGGATGGCTGAAGGCTCGCCCGAGTACGTGAGCTCCGACTGCCCGATCGCCGGGCGCAGGATCGCCCAGGGCATCACCCAGTCCGGCGCGCCCGAGCCGCGGCGCGCGCATCCGCTGACGCTGTTGCGGATCGCGTTCGGCATCGATTAGCGATAACAGACCGAAGGCTACGCGATGGCTGCGTCACCGACCTCCTCGCCGGCACGGCCGCGCATCACGCGCGACAGCCTGATGACGCTCGAGGCCTACGCGCGCGAGCGCGGAGAGTTCCGGAAGCGCGTGCTCGCGCACAAGAAGCATCGCAGCGTGCATCTCGGCGAGCACGTAACGCTCCTCTTCGAGGATGAGCTCACGATCCGCTACCAGATCCAGGAGATGCTGCGAATCGAGAAGACCTTCGAGGAAGCAGGCATTCAGGACGAGCTCGACGCCTACGCCCCGCTGGTCCCGGACGGCAACAACCTGAAGGCGACGATGCTGGTCGAGTACGAGGACGAATCCGAGCGCCGCGTCGCGCTCGCGCGCCTCAGGGGAATCCAGGACTGCGTCTGGTTCCGCGTCGACGGCATGGCGCCGGTCAAGGCGATCGCCGACGAGGACCTTCCGCGCGAGAACGAGGACAAGACCGCTGCCGTGCACTTCCTGCGCTTCGACCTCGACCGCGCGATGATCGCCGCGCTGAAGACCGGGCGCAGCCTCGCGCTCGGCGTCGACCATCCGCAATACCGCGCCGAGGTGCCCGCGCTGCCCGAGGCGACGCGCGCCGCGCTCGTCGCGGATTTGGACTGATCCCGCCCCTCAGTCGCGAAAGTTCTGGTACTGCAGCGGGAAGTCGGTGACCGACTTTCTGACCAGCGCGATCGCTGCCTGCAACTCGTCCTTCTTCGCCCCGGAGACGCGCACTGCGTCGCCCTGAATCGATCCCTGCACCTTGAGCTTGCCGTCCTTGAGGATCCGCACGATCTTCTTGGCGAGCTCCTGCTCGACGCCGGTTCGCACCGTCACCAGCTGCTTCATCTTGTTGCCGGAGATCTTCTCGGCATCGGCGTACTTCAGCGAGCGAACGTCGACCTGCCGCTTGGCGAGCTTCGCGGTCAGGATGTCGGTAACCTGCTTCAGCTTGAACTCGTCGTCGGCGTAGAGCGTCAGCGTCTTGTCCCCGATCTCGACGCGGGAATCGGAGCCTTTGAAGTCGAAGCGCGTCGAGACTTCCTTGTTGGTCTGATCGACCGCGTTGCGAACTTCGACCTGGTTCACTTCGGACACGATGTCGAACGACGGCATGGAGTCTCCTCGCGGGATGCAAGAGCGCAGAACGGGCCCTATTGTAGGCCGCTCACCGACACGCACCCCGAAGCCGCGGAGGCACCGACCCGCCGTGGCCGGCACGACGGATCTTCGTGTCGTCGAATGCGGTCATATCCGGTGTTTGGTAACCAGATGGAGGCAACATGGGCAGAGCAATGCGTGGACAGTGGCTGGCCGCGGCTGCAGCGGCCGTCATGCTTGCGACGGCGGGTGTCGCGCAGGCGATTCCGGCGCCGAAAGCGGTCACCGAGGGCGACGCGACGTACGTGAGCGGCGGCGTCGGGAAGCTCGAAGCGGACATGATGCGCGGAATGGAGTCGCGCTATCCGATCGCGATGACGTTCGCGAAGCACAACCAGGGCGCGAACGAGTTCGTCGCCGGTGTCGAGCTTCGCGTCACCGACCGCAGCGGCAAGTCGGTCATCGATCTCAGCGACGGCGGGCCGATGGTGCTGTTGAAGGTTCCGGACGGCAAGTACACGGTTCGCGCCGAGTACGAAGGTCACGTCAAGACGCAGTCGGTCGACGTGACGCACGGCCATCACGCGAACCTCGATTTCCTCTGGTCGTAGCGTGGGCTAAACTGCGGGGCTTTCCGGCGTAGCGCCGCTCGAAAGCCCCCATGTCCCGCATCCTGCAGAGTCTGCCGACCGGCAAGAAGGTCGGCATCGCGTTCTCGGGCGGTCTCGATACCAGTGCCGCGCTGCACTGGATGCGCGCCAACGGCGCGATCCCGTACGCCTACACCGCGCATCTCGGGCAGCCCGACGAGCACGACTACGACGACATCCCGCGGCGCGCGCTGCGCTACGGTGCGGAGGCCGCGCGCCTCGTCGATTGCCGCGCTGCGCTGGTCGGCGAAGGCATCGCCGCGCTCCAGGCCGGCGCGTTTCACGTGTCGACCGCCGGCGCGACGTACTTCAATACGACGCCGCTCGGGCGCGCGGTGACCGGGACGATGCTCGTCGTCGCGATGCTCGAGGACGACGTGCACATCTGGGGCGACGGCAGCACCTACAAGGGCAACGACATCGAGCGCTTCTATCGCTACGGGCTTCTCGCCAATCCGAATCTCAGCGTCTACAAGCCGTGGCTCGACCAGCGCTTCATCGACGAGCTCGGCGGACGCCGCGAGATGTCCGAGTACATGCAGCGGTCGGGTCTGGACTACCGGATGAGCGCCGAGAAAGCCTACTCGACCGATTCGAACCTGCTCGGCGCGACGCACGAGGCGAAGGACCTCGAATACCTCGATACGGGCATCGACATCGTCGAGCCGATCATGGGCGTTGCGTCCTGGCGCGCCGATGTTTCGATCGAGCCCGAGCGCGTCGTCGTCGCGTTCGATGCCGGGCGCCCGGTGGCGCTCAACGGCAAGCGCTACGCCGATGCGGTCGACCTGATGAGCGAGGCGAACGCGATCGGCGGGCGTCACGGCCTCGGCATGAGCGACCAGATCGAGAACCGGATCATCGAAGCGAAGAGCCGCGGCATCTACGAGGCTCCGGGGATGGCGCTCCTGCACGTCGCGTACGAGCGGCTCGTCACCGGCATCCACAACGAGGACACGATCGAGCAGTACCGCAACAACGGCCGCCGCCTCGGCCGGCTGCTCTACCAGGGCCGCTGGTTCGATCCACAGGCGATGATGCTTCGCGAGACGGCGCAGCGCTGGATCGCGAGCGCCATCACCGGCGCGGTGACGCTCGAGCTGCGGCGCGGCAACGACTATTCGATCGTCGCGACGGCGAGCCCCAATCTCACTTATCGCCCCGAGCGGCTGTCGATGGAGAAAGTCGAGTCGGCCTTCTCGCCGCAGGACCGGATCGGCCAGCTCACGATGCGCAACCTCGACATCGAGGACACGCGCGCGAAGCTCGCCGTGTATGCCGCGAACGGGCTGCTGCGCGCCGGGGAAGACCTGCCGCTGCCGCGGCTCGACGAGCCTAAGGATTGACGAGACTAAGGGTTGACGCGGCCGCAGACGAGGTATTCGAGCAGCGCCTTCTGCGCGTGCAGGCGGTTCTCGGCCTCGTCCCAGACGACGCTCTGCGGGCCGTCGATCACGTCGGCGGTGACTTCCTCGCCGCGATGCGCCGGCAGGCAGTGCATGAAGAGCGCGTCGGGATGCGCCGCGCGCATCAGCTCGGCGTTGACCTGGAACGGCGCGAACGCGCGCATGCGCACCTCGTTCTCGGCTTCGAATCCCATGCTGGTCCACACGTCGGTGGTGACGAGATCGGCGTCACGGCAGGCGTCGATCGGCCGCTCGCAGCGCGTGTAGTGGCCCTCGGCGGCGGCTCCGGCAATTGCCGGGTCGATCGCGTAGCCCGGCGGCGACGCGACGTTCACGTGGAAGCCGAAGATGCGCGCCGCCTGCACCCACGTGTAGAACATGTTGTTGGCGTCGCCGATCCACGCAATGGTGCGCCCGGCGATCGAGCCGCGGTGCTCGATCCACGTGTAGATATCGGCGAGGATCTGGCACGGGTGGTACTCGTTGGTGAGCCCGTTGATGACCGGCACGCGCGAGTGGGCGGCAAAGCGCTCGATCAGCGTCTGGCCGAACGTGCGGATCATGATGACGTCGACCATCCGCGACACCACGCGCGCGACGTCCTCGATCGGCTCGCCGCGCCCGAGCTGCGTGTCGCCGCGGGTCAGATTGATCGCGATGCCGCCGAGCTGGTTCATCCCGGCCTCGAACGACACCCGCGTGCGCGTCGACGCCTTCTCGAACACCATCGCGAGCGTGCGGTCGCGCAGCGGCTGGTACAGCTCGTAACGCTTGAAGCGCTCCTTGATCCAGCGCGTTCGCTCGAACAGGTAGTCGAACTCCTCGCGGGAGAAGTCGCTGAACTGGAGGAAGTGGCGCGGCGGCGGAGCGGTCACCGCTTCAGGGCATCGTCCTGACCGCCTGCGCGAGGCGCGACTTGGTCCTGGACGCAAGGTTCTTGTGCACGATCTTCTTGTCGGCGATGCGGTCGATCACCGCCTGCGACTCGCGAAGCTGTGCCGCTGCAGCCGTCTTGTCGCCGGCCGCGACCGATTTCCTGACCTTCTTGACCGCGGTGCGCAGCTCCGACTTCAGGCTCGCGTTACGCTTGCGCGTCGCTTCCGCCTGGCGGGCTCGCTTGCGGGTCTGTGCCGTGTTGGCCATGACCTTCGATCCTTGCTCGAATGTTGCAGCGCCGGACCCTCGCGCACCCGCGGGATGCGAAGTGCTCGGAGCTGCGAAAAAGACCGAGCATAATACACGGCTTTTGCCTTCTCGACAACGCGCGGGAGGCGTTGCGCGCACCGACCTCCCGTGAACCTCCTGCGAACCGTGACGACGATCAGCGGCATGACGCTGCTGTCGCGCATCACCGGCCTCTTGCGCGAGACGCTGAAGGCGACGCTGTTCGGCGCCGGCGTGCAGATGGACGCGTTCGAGGCGGCATTCCGGCTGCCGAACCTGCTGCGTCGCCTCTTCGCCGAAGGCGCATTTTCGCAGGCGTTCGTGCCGATCCTCGCCGAATACCGGCAGCGCCGCGGGAAGGAGGCGACGAAGAAGCTCGTCGGCGACGTCGGCACGCTGCTCGCGGTGATCCTGATCTTCGTCTCGATCGCCGGCGCGCTCGCGGCACCCTGGCTCGTCTACCTCCTCGCCGGCGGCTTCGCGCGCACGCCGGGGAAGGTCGCGCTCACCGCGGAAATGATCCGCATCGTGTTCCCGTACATCGGCTTCGTCTCGCTGGTGTCGCTCGCCGCGGGCGTGCTCAACGTGCACCGGCGCTTCGCGATTCCCGCGTTCACGCCGGTGCTCCTCAACGTCTCGATCATCGGCGCGGCGATCCTGCTCGCACGCTTCGTCGATCCGCCGATCAAGGCGCTCGCGTGGGGTGTTGCGATCGGCGGTGTCGCGCAGCTCGCGCTGCAGATCCGTCCGCTGATGAAGCTCGACATGCTGCCGCGCATCAGCTTCGACTGGCGGGATCCCGGCGTGCGGCGCGTGCTGAAGGCGATGGGCCCGGCGGTGATCGGGGTCTCCGCAGCCCAGATCTCCGCGCTGATCAACACGCAGCTCGCGGCGCTGCTCGGCGACGGCAGGATCTCGTGGATCACCTATGCCGACCGGCTGATGGAGTTTCCGAGCGCGCTGCTCGGCGTCGCCCTCGGCACCGTGCTCCTGCCCTCGCTCGCGCGCCACTACAGCGACGCCGATCATGCGCAGTATTCGTCGCTGCTCGACTGGGGCCTGCGCCTCGCGGTGCTCCTCGCGCTGCCCGCCGCGGTCGCACTCGCGCTCCTCGCGCTGCCGCTGGTGTCGACGCTCTATCAGTACGGGCGTTTCAGCATTGCCGATGCGCTGCAGACGCGCATGGCGCTGCTCGGCTACTGCATCGGCCTGCCGGGCCTCATCCTCGTCAAGATCCTCGCTCCCGGCTTCTACGCGAGGCAGGAGATGACGACGCCGGTGAAGATCGCGTTCTTCACCGTGCTGGTGACGCAGACGCTCGCCGTCGTGCTGGCCTGGCCGCTCGGGATGGATCAGGCGGGGCTGACGCTTGCGACGAGCATCGGCGCCTGCTGCAACGCGGCGCTGCTGCTGCGCACGCTGCTCAGGAAAGGCTACTACCGCCCGCAGCCCGGCTGGCCGGCGTTCCTCGCCAGGGCGGGGCTCGCCGTCGTGGCACTTGCCGCCGTGCTCGCGTGGCTCGCCGGCGGCGATGCCGTCTGGCTCCACGCCCGATTTGCGCACAAGGCGACGCGTCTTGCGCTCGTCGTCGGCGCGGGCGCGATCGTCTACTTCGGCATGCTGTGGCTGCTGGGATTCCGCGTCGCCGATTTCAGCCGCAGCGAGGCGCCGCTTCCCGAGGAGCCCGCGGCCGGCGTCGACGGGGGCGCGTGAGCGTCAGCTCCCGCCCGGCTTCCGGTACGGACAGCGCGGCTTCGTGCATTCCACGTACAGGTAGAGCGCGTGCTCGCGGATCTCGAACCCGCGCTCGCGCGCGATGCGAATCTGCCGCTTCTCGATCTCGGCGTCGTAGAACTCTTCGACGCGGCCGCACTGCAGGCATACGAGGTGGTCGTGATGCTTCCCCTCGTTGAGCTCGTAGACCGCCTTGCCCGATTCGAAGTGGTGGCGCACGAGCAGTCCGGCCTGCTCGAACTGCGTCAGCACTCGGTAGACGGTGGCGAGACCGATGTCGATGCCATCGGCGAGGAGGAGCTTGTAGACGTCCTCGGCCGACAGGTGGCGGACCTTGGATCCCTCGAACAGATTGATGATCCGCAGCCGGGGAAGCGTGGCCTTGAGCCCCGCGCTCTTGAGATCCTGGGATGTGCTCATCGCGTCGGTTTCGCGCCCGCGGGTGGCGCCCGGGCAGGGGCCGGGCAGGTGCCGTGCAGTGGCGTGCGGCAGCTATAATAAACATTTAGCCCGGCGCTGCCCATGCCGCTGTTCTCCGCGATTCCTGCATCGAAGCGAGCCGTGCGCGCACGACGCCGGCTGCAACGCGCGGCCGTGCTCGCGGCCGCGGTCGCAACACTCGCCGGGTGCGCGACGATCGACAAGTACACGCCGTCGTGGCGCTCGTTCGGCGTCTACAAGATCGACATCAACCAGGGGAACTATCTCGCCCAGGACCAGGTCGACCGGCTCCAGGTCGGCATGACACCGCAACAGGTTCGCCTGACGCTCGGTACGCCGCTGATCGAGTTCCCGTTCACGCGCGATCGCTGGGATTACGTCTACGAGTACACGCACCAGGGCGTCGTGCGCGAGCACCGCAAGTTCACCGTCTGGTTCGACGACGGCAAGCTCGCGCGCTGGGAAGGCGACAAGATGCCGCAGACGGTCGTCGACCTCAACCGCTCGGCGAGCGCCAAGGCGCTTCCGATGAACGAGGGGAAGAGCTGGTGGCAGAAGCTCCTCGACAAGAAGTCCGATTCGGGCGCCGGCCATTGAGCTCGGCTTCGAGCGCGGACCGGTAGCGCACGCGCCGCATGGCTGACGCCCCGGCGCCGAAAGCCGTCGTTCGCGTCGCGATCGCAGGCGCGGGCGGGCGCATGGGCCAGGCGCTCGTCGCCGCGGTGCTCGCGAATCCCGACCTGCGTCTCGCCGCAGCCACCGATCTCGCCGGTAGCGCTGCAATCGGACGCGATGCCGGCGCGCCACTCGGGCGCGCGAGCGGCGTGACGATCACCGCCGATGTCGACGGTGCGCTCGCCGTGGCCGACGTGCTGATCGATTTCACGCGCCCGGAGGGAACGCTCGCGCACCTCGACGCCTGCGCGCGCCGGCGCGTCGCCGCAGTGGTCGGCACCACCGGCTTCGATGCCGCGGGAGTCGCCACAATCACCGCGCATGCGGCGGCGATCCCGATCGTGTTCGCGCCGAACATGAGCGTCGGAGTGAACGTGCTGATCGGCCTCGTCGAGCGAGCCGCCGCTCAGCTCGGCCCCGACTTCGACATCGAGGTGCTCGAAATGCATCACCGGCACAAGGTCGATGCGCCGTCGGGCACCGCGCTTCGGCTCGGCGAAGCCGCGGCAAAGGGCGCCGGTGTCGCACTCTCCGATCACGCGGTCTACGCGCGCGAGGGTGTGACCGGGGAGCGAAAGCCGGGAACGATCGGATTTGCGACGTTACGCGGCGGCGACGTCGTCGGCGAGCACACGGTGCTCTTTGCCGGGGCGGGTGAGCGCCTCGAGCTCACCCACCGCGCGACGTCGCGCGCGAACTTCGCGGCCGGCGCACTGCGCGCGGCGATGTTCGCAGCGGGGCGGCGCACACGCGGAGAGACCGGGCTCTACGACATGAAGGACGTGCTCGCCATGCGCTGAGCGCGGCGTTCATGAGCGGGCCTTTCGACCTTAGCGGACGCGTCGCTCTCGTCACCGGGGGCTCGACCGGGCTCGGGCTCGCGATTGCCCGCGGATTCGCCGCGGCCGGTGCGACGGTGGTGATCAACGGCCGCGATGCCGCGCGCCTCGCCGCGGCCGTCGACGCGCTCGCGCGTGAAGGGTTCGCCGTCGCGGCCCGCGCGTTCGACGTATCCGACGCGGATGCGGTGAAGGACGGGATCGCTGCGGCGACCGGCGAGCACGGTGCGATCGACGTGCTCGTCAACAACGCCGCGGTCAATCTGCGGCAGCCGTTCGAAGCGTACACGCTCGACGAGTGGCGGTGCGTGATGGCAACCAACGTCGACGGCGCGTTTCTCACGATCAAGGCCGTGCTGCCGTCGATGAAGGAGCGCCGGCGCGGCAAGATCGTCAACCTCTGCTCGCTCGCTTCCGACCTCGGTCGACCAGGCGTCGCTGCGTACGCGACGAGCAAGGGCGCTCTCAAGATGCTGACGCGCGCGCTCGCCGTCGAAGTCGCGCCGTTCAACGTACAGGTCAACGGCATCGCTCCCGGCTTCTTCAGGACCGACATGAATGCGGCGCTCGCGGCTGACCCCGCCTTCTCGGCCTGGGTCGAGCGCCGCACGCCGGCCGGGCGCTGGGGCGACCCGGCCGACGTCGCCGGCGCGGCGGTATTTCTCGCGTCGCCGGCGTCCGACTACGTGACGGGGCACCTCATTCACGTCGACGGCGGCTTCGCGGCGTCGTATTGACGCGGCGCCATTTGAGCGCGCCCGCACTTCCGTGTAGAATTCCGACGCTTCAGAGCGGGGAAGGGACACCTTCCCCGTTTGCACGTCCAGAGTGCACGTCCGGAGCGCGCGCAACGCGCGCCTCGGGGCCGCGAAGCGCTTCCGCCACCGCGCCATGAACGCCCCGGAGAACGCCGCCGCGACGACCCCCACCCACGAGGGCGGGGCATCCATTCCCGCGTCACCGCAGGCCATTCCCGCGTCGCCGCCGCCCGCGAGCGGACTCGGCGTAGCAAAGCCGGCGAGCGCAACCAGTGCGGCGAAGCCGATCTTCGCGCGGCGCCCGGAAGGCGCGCTCGTCCTGGCCGACGGCACGATGTTGCGCGGGCGCGGGTTCGGCGCGACGGGCTGCGCGGTTGGCGAAGTCGTGTTCAACACCGCGATGACCGGCTATCAGGAGATCCTCACCGATCCGTCGTACGCGGGCCAGATCGTTACGCTCACCTATCCGCACATCGGCAACGTCGGCGTCAACGTCGAGGACACCGAATCGCGGAGGATCTTCGCGACCGGCCTCGTCGTCCGCGACGTGCCGGACCTCGCCTCGAGCTGGCGTCGCGAGCGCGATCTCGGTGATTTCCTGCGTGACGCGGGCATCGTCGGCGTCTGCGATGTCGATACGCGCCGACTGACGCGAATCCTCCGCGAGCATGGCGCGCAGAACGCGTGCATCGTCGCCGGCGAGACGCTGACGGAAGCGGATCTCGCCGACGCACTCGGCCGCGCGCGTTCGGCCCCTTCGATGGAGGGCCTCGATCTCGCGAAGGTCGTCTCGTGCGCCGAGCCCTATGCATGGACGTCGGGCGCGTGGCAACTCGGCGCCGGCTACCGCGAGGCGCCGGAACCGAAGTTCCACGTCGTCGCGTACGACTATGGCGTCAAGCACAACATCCTGCGCCTGCTCGCGGCGCGCGGCTGTCGGCTGACCGTGGTTCCGGCCGAGACGACGGCGAAGGAAGCGCTGGCGCTTGCGCCGGACGGAATCTTCCTCTCCAACGGCCCCGGCGACCCCGGCGCTTGTGACTACGCGATCCGCGCGGTCGCCGAATTCGTCGAGCGCGGCATTCCGCTCTTCGGCATCTGTCTCGGCCATCAGCTGCTGGCACTCGCGTCGGGTGCGCGCACGCTGAAGATGAAGTTCGGCCATCACGGCGCGAATCATCCGGTGCTCGACAAGGACACCGGGCGCGTCGTCATCACCAGCCAGAACCACGGCTTCGCCGTCGATGCGGCGACGCTGCCGCCGTCGCTTCGCGTCACGCACGTGTCGCTCTTCGACGGCAGCCTGCAGGGGATGGCGCGCACCGATCGCCCGGCGTTCAGCTTCCAGGGACATCCCGAGGCGAGCCCGGGGCCGCACGATATCGGCTATTTGTTCGATCGATTCATGAAGATGATGGAGAGGAGGATATAGGAGCGAGGATCGAGGAGTGGGGATAGAGGATCGAGGATTGGGGATAGAGGAGTGGGGATCGAGGAGCGCGGAGCGGGGTGGTGCATGTCGACATTCAGCTACAAGGATCTGAAGGTCTGGCAGGCGGCGATGGTCCTGGTCAAGGATGTCTACGAACTGACCAAACACTTTCCGGCATCGGAACGCTTCGGTCTCAGCCAGCAATTGCAACGGTCGGCTGTCTCGATTCCGTCAAACATCGCTGAAGGGCACGCTCGCTCGCGCACCGGAGACTATCTGAGATTTCTTTCGATTGCCCGAGGATCGCTGGCGGAGACGGAGACGCAACTGCTATTGGCACTGGATCTCGGTTTCGCCGACGCATCACGCGTGTCGAGCGTGTCGACGCGCGCCGACGAGATCGGCCGCATGCTCCGGGCCCTCGAGCGATCCCTCTCCCGTCGCTACTAGGCCGAACGACTCGCTTTTCGCTCCCCGATCCCCACCCCTCGATCCTCACTCCTCACTCCTCGCTCCTCGCTCCTCGATCCTCGATCCCCACTCCTCGATCCTCGCTCCTCGCTCCATGCCCAAACGCACCGACCTCGAAAGCATCCTCATCATCGGCGCCGGTCCGATCATCATCGGCCAGGCCTGCGAGTTCGACTATTCGGGCGCGCAGGCGTGCAAGGCGCTGCGCGAAGAGGGATACCGGGTGATCCTCGTCAATTCCAACCCGGCGACGATCATGACCGACCCGGAGATGGCCGACGTCACCTACATCGAGCCGATCACCTGGCAGATGGTGGCATCGATCATCGAGCGCGAGCGCCCCGACGCGCTGTTGCCGACGATGGGCGGGCAGACGGCGTTGAACCGTGCGCTCGACCTTGCGCGCGAGGGCGTGCTGACCAAGTTCGACGTCGAGCTGATCGGTGCGTCGAAGAAGGCGATCGACAAGGCCGAGGACCGCGAGAAGTTCAAGGCGGCGATGACGCGCATCGGCCTCGGCTCCGCGCGCTCCGGCATCGCGCACAACCTCGAGCAGGCGCTCGAGGTGCAGGCGCAGATCGGCTTCCCCGCGGTGATCCGGCCGTCGTTCACGCTCGGCGGCACCGGCGGCGGCATCGCCTACAACAAGGACGAGTTCGTCGACCTCTGCAAGCGCGGCCTCGACCTCTCGCCGACGCGCGAGCTCCTGATCGAGGAGTCGCTCCTCGGCTGGAAGGAGTTCGAGATGGAGGTCGTGCGCGATCGCAAGGACAACTGCATCATCGTCTGCTCGATCGAGAACGTCGACCCGATGGGCGTGCACACCGGCGACTCGATCACCGTCGCGCCGGCGCAGACGCTGACGGACAAGGAATACCAGGTCATGCGCGACGCGTCGATCGCGGTATTGCGCGAGATCGGCGTCGACACCGGCGGCTCGAACGTGCAGTTCGCGATCGATCCCGCCGATGGCCGGATGATCGTGATCGAGATGAATCCGCGGGTGTCGCGCTCGTCGGCGCTGGCGTCGAAAGCCACCGGGTTTCCCATCGCGAAGATCGCTGCGAAGCTTGCGGTCGGCTACACGCTCGACGAGCTCGCG